>NZ_JBEXJF010000086.1:0-1021 GCF_040608935.1 Nocardioides sp. NPDC004968 | reverse complement strand
GGCCATCGCGCCGGCTGACGAGCCCTATCGGCTCCGGATTTCCTGGCCGGACGGCCAAAAGGCCGCTGCGACGCCTCAACCCGCAACCGCCTGAAAGGCAATCGGCATGGGGCAGTTCTTCATGACGAAAAGGGTCAGTTCCGAATGCCGCTGGACACGGTCTGTTCCCGGAAGTGTTGCCTGCTGATCCTCACTCGCACCAGCCGCCGAGCGGAGCGGCTGTGTATGAAACCAGATGCTGCCGGTCGCCTCACAATTGGCCCGACAGTTGCGCTCAGGCGCCTTACGGGCAGGGACCTGTGAAACGGCGACCGCTCGTGTCCTGGAAGATGCAGTTGTTCGGGGTCGTTGCCCGACCGACCACCGCGCCGGCCACGCCACCTGCAACGGCACCGATAGCGGCCCCACGTCCGCCGCCCGCGATCCCACCGATGAGCGCACCACCGCCAGCGCCAATGGCGGCGCCGCCGAGCGTGCGGTGCGACTGAGACTCAGGGTTGCAGCCTCCGAGTAAAAGGCCGAGGCCGATAAAGCCGGCGACTGTGATCGAACGGATCATATTGGAGTCCTTATTCAAGTCTGCGCGCGAATGCGAACGCATCAATCTAATAGGCCAACACGTCGGGTCCGCCATCGCAGAGCGGCCGCGTCAGTCGGGAATTCCTGTGGATGCTCATCCAGTTTCCCCGATAGCTGAAGCTTCCTCGCCTTCAGCGCGTCGCACGGCGTCGCAGCAATCTTTGATTACCGCCTGACCGAACGAGGCCCAAAGCAGCCGCATTGCCGTCCTACCTTATGCTTCCAGTGGGCTGCTAACACGGGTGTATCAGATGCTGAACCGGAAGGGTCTCTGGCAACCAGGCCAGAGTGGTAATCCAAAGGGGCGGACCTCGATCAAGGGGCCGGTGGAGGCGCTGGCGCGGGATTGATCCGCCCCCGCCGAGAGGTCCAATGTGATTGTTAGTGGACGGTTGGCCTCGACGCCAGCGCGGGCGGCGTAGCTGATCCGGGTTGCGCAGCC
>NZ_JBEXJF010000085.1:0-1086 GCF_040608935.1 Nocardioides sp. NPDC004968 | reverse complement strand
CTGCCCAAGGCGACGCAGGCCATCCTGGAGGCGGTCGCGGCGGGCGAGCTGACGCCGTCCGAAGCCGCCGAACTCGGCCGGCTGGTCGATGCCCATGCCAAGGCCATCGAGGTCACCGATCTGCACCGCAGGCTCGAGGCTCTGGAAGGAGGCCGAGTATGATGAACGCCGTCCACCGTCGCCTCACCAGGCTGGAGGCCCGGCGCCGTCCCGTATCGGATCAGCGGTCGAAGGCCGCGCGCGACGCTCGCGTGGCCGCTGTTCTGGCTGACCCCGAATGGGCGGAGCAGATCTGTGCCAAGCTAATCGGGCAGCCTGGCTACGCCCCTCGCGCCGTTGCAGCAGTCCGCGCCGCGATGAGGGCGGATACATGACGGCCCTCCAACGCCGCCTCAGGGAGCTTGAGCGGAGGTATGCCGGCGACAATCGGACAGCCGTCGCCTTCGTGCTCTGGGAGCGGTCGGCGGAGGCCCTCCAGCAGGCCTACGAGCACGCGCTCGCGGCTGGAGCCGTAAGGCGGGGCGATCCGATCATCATGGGCGTGATGCCCGGGCCTGCTGAGTTGCCGGAAGCGCGGTGGAGCGATGTTCCGGGGCTTTCCGACACGGAGCTGATGGCGCTCGTGTCAGATGCCGAGCCTTGTGACCGGCTCGATCAAACGCCGGGCAGCCGCGCTGTGAGGCTGATGTCCGACGCCGCGTTGAATACCGCCATCATCGCCGGTGCAGCGAGGCCGGCGCCATGACGCGACTGGCTCAGCGCATCGCGAAACTGGAGACACGCGCCAGCAATGGTGTGCGCTACGATATCAGCGCCCACCCGCTGAGCGATGCGGAACGGGACGCCGTCGAGGCTGGAGCCGATATCGCGTTCGACGAGACGGATGGCCAGAGCCCGATGACGGAGGCTGAATGGCAGGCCGCTTTTTGCCGTGAAGGAGAAGCCCGTTAACGCCCGCTCCTCGCAAAACCTATCAAAGTTCCCCTTATCCGTGGAGTGCGCCCCTTGAAGCGGACAGCGTGACGGCGAGGAATTGACTGGAGAGCCGGGCTTTCGAAGGATGAAAGCCCATGGCCCGACACCGCA
>NZ_JBEXJF010000084.1:0-1475 GCF_040608935.1 Nocardioides sp. NPDC004968 | reverse complement strand
ACCGCGGCGCGCTTCTCCGCATTCGATTTCCCGAAGGTAGCGATCTCGGCGTCGAGCACCGCGTTCTGGCGCGTCAGCGACTCGATGTATTTATCCAGCCGGGCCTGGGCGGATTCCTCTTCCGACTTGCCGCCGCCGCCTCCGCCGCCACCGCCTCCAAACAGGGACGACGTATCCGTAGGCTTCCCCCGCCGGCCGGCGTTGACGTCGACTACAAGGGGCGCAGGGGTCTTGCGGCGGTTTGCCTCGCGGTCGAATTCATCTAGCTGTTCCAGCCGAGTTTGGAGCTCTTTCGGCAGCGGCGCGCCGCTCGCCTTGAACTCGTTCCGGGCATAATCGATGGTGCTGCGATTCGCGCCGGCTGCGCCGTTTGCCTCCAGATCGGCCTTCGCCTGCAGCCCTTTAGAGTATCGATCAAGCCCAGCGAAAAGACCCGACGCCTTCGCTATGATTTGATCAATGAAGCCGATGATCGCTCCCGCGTTCGCCTTGAAGATCGTTGCCCAACGATCAATCGCAGCAGCCCAGTCTCGCTCGAAATCCTTTGCCTTTTTGATGACGTCGGAATCGATAACTGCGCCCGCCTCGCGCGCCGCGCTGGCTTGGCGGTTGATCGCCTCGGCGCCTTGCTCAAGCAGAGGCACCCAATCACGCGTCAGCCCAACAGCCTCGGCGATCTTGATCTTGTCGAATTCTGTTGCCGCATTGCGGATGAGGTTTGCAGCCTGACCCAACGCCTCATTGACGCCGATGACCTCGCCTTTGCGATCCTTGAGCTTGATATTGTTGTCGGCGAAGAGCTTGGTTAGATCGTTCTCGGACTGGCGAGCTTCATTGAGCTTCTCCGCCAGCCCTTCCAGGCCGGAGCCGAAATCCTTTCCGGTTAGCCCGTTCTGTTTGCCCGCGAACTGCAGCTCCTGAAAACGCTGAAGATCGAGTCCGACGCGCTTGGCAGTATCGCCCAGGCGGACCAACTCAGCATTCGCGTCGGCTAGGCCGCGGATAACTTTGTCGAGCGTGAACGCGGCGGCAAGACCCTTCAAGGCGCCCGACAGCGCGGACGTCGAGATCGTAGGGTTGACCTTCTTGAACTTGGCCTCGATGTCATCCGCAGCCTGCTCAGCTACCTTCGCCGAGGCCTTGAGTTGGCGCTCCAGTTGCTGGATGTTCGCGCCAACGCTGACGACTAGGTCTTGACCAGCCATATTGGCTCCTGGCGGAGGGTAGAATGAAGAAGACGATCGCTATCGGAATGCTGGCGGCGCTTGGCGCGTTCGCGGGAGTCCTCGTCAACGGCTCGCGATTGCAAGCCGCCGACGAGATTCGATGCCGAGTTAATGCAGAGGCGCTCATGCGCGATCTTGCGGCGCTGAGCCTAGCTGTTTGATCCCGGCATTTGATGGTGCAATCTCGACACAGGAAGCGAGGGACGCGCTATGGGCCAGGTTCTTCACGGGAGCGCCACAACGACTGAG
>NZ_JBEXJF010000083.1:0-1547 GCF_040608935.1 Nocardioides sp. NPDC004968 | reverse complement strand
CCTTCGTTGGATCACGGCATCGTCGCAGCGAGCGTAACTCGATGACGTAGCGCAGTCCCTGTCAAGCGCACCGCGCTGAGGCGGATCGGCCTCTGCAATTGTTACGCAGAAAGCACATGCCGGCTGCGCCGCGGCCTGGCGATCTAGCGGTCTGCCGCCCGACGAACGCTTTCGCTGCGCTGCCTGTTGCCTCGCTGATGCGATTGGAACGGACGTCGCGCTCTCAACCGCCAGGCGAGCAGCCGGGAACCGGACGTTGCCAAGGCGGGGGGGCGGTCGATTTTGCCCCTTCGATCTCGGTCCGGAAGCTGACGTTCGATGAAGCGTTAGCACACGATAACCCCCTGGCCAGCGCCGCCTTTTCGGCGCCCCTGAAAACCGTCTCGCTGCCCTGCTGCCCGTTACAGCCGTGACGCTGGTCAACGGCTCCGGCAATGACGGGGCGGCTCTGGTGCGCTTTTCGGAATTCGAGTCACTGGCCGGACGGATCGGCGCTCGCCTCGCCAGAAGTTGGGCGCTCGACGAGGGGACAACGAGTTCCAAACCGCGCATGATGACCGCCTGGCTGAAGGCGGCCCTCTGGAACGAGTTCCTGGGCAGCCCCAAGACCTCGTTCTCCTCGGCGACTGGCTTTATCCCCTCCGCTCGGATCTTGGCGGAGCCTGGGGCGAGATCAAGGCCGGGATCGATGCGCAGATCACGAGGAACACTGCGATCTACGCCTCCGCCGGTTACTCGATCGGCCTCGATGGGCGCTCCCATGCCTAGGACGGCCGCTTGGATGGAGAAGATGCAGGTCCGCTCTGTAGCCGAACTCGTATCCTGCCCGGAACGGCTGGGCCTCGTCCGCCCCCGAGCGTTGCGGGTGTCCAGCTAACCCTTTCTAGCGTGTCTTCCCCTCTTGCTCTCGCGATCTCCCCAGATCTGGGCTTCCAACTCTAGGGAGGCCATCAGGTCTCGATAGTCTGCAATCATCTCGTCGTGTAACGGTGCGTCTGACCTGGTCCAGTAATCCAGCCCCACATGCGCCAATTCGTACGCCTCGCAAACGTCGAGAAAGTTTTCGCTTGCGGCCAGATCAAAACGGGCCCGCCAATCAGGAAAACGCATTTTCAGACGGGCGCGCCCGCGCTCCTCGATCCGGGTCATGATGCCGACCTCGATATGTGAGGGCGGGTCGATGCACTCCTTGCCCTTCACTGATTTTGGGCATGGCGCAGCGATCCCTCAATTGACCTTAGGGACAGCAGGGGCGAGAGTTTGGCTGACTGGTTAGCGCTCTGCGTGTCACCGCGCTGTTGCACTAATTTCTCCATCTGTTCGGATGGTGCGTGGTCACGCGGCCGGAGTGATTGATGATGCCGACGAGTTCCAGCAGTGGCTCAGTTTCCTGCGTTGTTCCTGGGATCTCTGAAGACGATATTCGTGCCCAACTGGGTCGCATTTTAGCAAGTGACGACTTTAAGGTGCCCGAGCGGGTGCGCCGGTTTCTGTCCTTTGTGGTTGAAGAGACGCTCTTTGGCCGGGCAGACCGCATCAAGGCCTAT
>NZ_JBEXJF010000082.1:0-1563 GCF_040608935.1 Nocardioides sp. NPDC004968 | reverse complement strand
GGCGCCAAGGCCGAGGACGTGGTGAAGAGGCTGGCGGCCTCCCTCGCCAAGGCAGCGCTGCAGGCGACGCTGATGGGCACCGGCCCGCTCGCCGGTCTGTTCGGTACCTCCGGGACCAATGGTGCCACTGGCGGCCTGTTCGGGGCGTTTGGCTCGATCTTCGGCAAAGCGACTGGCGGCTCGGTCAACGCGGGCCAGCCGTACATGGTCGGCGAGCGCGGCCGTGAGCGGTTCGTTCCAACCGTGCCGGGCAAGATCATCCCGAATAACAAGCTGGGCGGCGGTGCCGTCTCCTACACCGACAGCCGACAGATCAACATCACTCCGGCCAATGGCGTCACGCCGGAGCAGATGACGGCGGCACTGGCCGCTTACGACCGGCAGGCGCGCAGGAACATCATCGCCACCATGCAAACCACCGGCGCACGGTTCTAGAGCCAGATGCCCTTCTTCTCAGAAACCGCAGCGGCGGCGCTGGCGGGGCGGACTGTCCGCGCCTCGCAGCTCGTCTTCCTCGACTTCGCGACCGCGCCGATGCGGGTCTGGCTCGGCTTCGGCCCGCTGGTTGCGGGCGGCTTCACCTGGTCGGGCCTCGGCGAACTTGGCTCGATCTCGGGACTTGAGAGCCCGCTCGGCGGCACGGCTCCGGTGACGACGCTCGCGCTTTCCGGCGTCAAGCCCGAACTAATCTCCGCGGCGCGCGATGCTTCGGCCGAGGTGACGGGTCGATCGGCGATCGTGTCCATTCAGTTCTTCGATGACGCTTGGCAGCCGCTCGATGCGCCATACGCGATCATGAGCGGCATCATGGACCGGATCAGCATCGCGGCGCCGGACGTCGATACACGCCAGGTCCAAGTCTCCGTCGAGTGGCTGTTCACGCGTCGGGCGATCCCGCCCTTCGGCATGCTGAGCGACCGCGACCAGAAGGCGCTTTTCCCGGGCGACCGGGGCCTCGAGCAGATGAGCGCCATGCAGAACAAGTCCACGGTTTGGCCGAGCTATTGATGACGCTCGCCAAGTATCTGCGTGCCGGCGCTGCCCGGCCGTTCTGCTGGGATTCGTGCGATTGCTGCAGCTGGGCCTGCGGTTGGGTCGCGTTGCGGCGCGGGGTCGATCCGAGCGCGCGTTGGCGCGGCCGTTACCGGACAGCACGCGGCGCATTGCTTCAGATCCGGCGCGCCGGCGGTGATCTCCTGGATGTGGCGAGCGAGGCCATGGCGGATGCCGGGCTGGTTCCAACCGAGGCGCCGCGCCCTGGCGATATCGGTGTCGTCGAGACCGATCGGGGGCAGGCGCTGGCGATCCGCACGCCCACCGGCTGGGCCGCCAAGGCGGCGGCCGGCATCACGGTCGCGCCCTTCGGCTGCCTGCGGGCCTGGAGCGTCTGATGCCCCCCGTCCTGATTCCTGTGATCACGGCCGCAGCCACAAGCGCCGGCATCGCGATCAGCACCACGACTGCCTCCATCATCGCCTATGCGGTCACGACAGCGGCGACGATCGGCGTCTCGCTCCTGCTCGGTCAGCAAAAGAAGCAGAAGGGCGATCCCCAGCAGGTCAC
>NZ_JBEXJF010000081.1:0-1623 GCF_040608935.1 Nocardioides sp. NPDC004968 | reverse complement strand
CAGAAAGGCGTGCTAGCTCCGGGCGATATTCGCGAGATCTATGAGACGGCCCTCATGCTGCTTGAGCTGCAACAGGCCAGCGTGCCTGCGAGGCAGGAGGCCTTTGTTACCGCTCGGGCGGCCCTGGAGAACAGCCTTCGATCGCGTAATCGAAATGCCAATTAGACGCGAGCGAATTGTGCCGGTGACAAGTCATCGCAGCTGGCTAACCCTAACGCTGAAGTGATTCGACGCGGCGTCGGGTGACCGATCCAATCTTCAGCACGCATCGCGCCCACTTACCCGCCGCCGCACCAACCACCTTCGATCCAACGCCAAGGCAAGCCCCCCGGCGATCGAGATTACGCCCCCGGTTTTCTCTCGACGGGTCGCGTTGAAAAACGCACGACGTTCGAAGGCCGCGCATCCCGTTCAGTGCGCACCACCGCCTCGAGCAGAAGCACGATGGCGCGGCACAGCCGCTCGTCTTCGATATTATCGCTATCAAGTGTGAGGAACGCCTCCATCAAAAAGGCGCGGCATTTACGATAATTGCCCATGGCGAGCATGCTGATGCCAACAGGTGAACGCTCGACAAAATAATTGAGAGCAATTCGACCCACCGACGGCTCACTCTTACTCCACCATGTCGGCCGTCTCTCGCATGCTCCGCACGAGCGGCGCCTCGCGCCGTTAGCGGGTTTCTGGTTCACGGCAGAACAGCTCCTGCCATCCAGCTTCCGTCATCGGGCTCTGGCCTGCCGCCTCGCCGAACTCGAAAGCCACTCCATCCTTGATGGCCTCCCTTTCCGCATCGCTCAGCGGGTGGGCGCTGATATCGTAGCGCACGCTATTGCTGGCGCGTGTCTCCAGTTTCGCGATGCGCTGCGACAATCGCGTCATGGCGCCGGCCTCGCTGCGCTCGCAATGATGGCGGCATTCAACTCGGCGTCGGACATCAGCGTCACAGCGCGGCTGCCCGGCGTTTGATCGAGCCGGTCACAAGGCTCGGCATCTGAAAAGAGCGCCATCAGCTCAGTGTCGGAAAGCCCCGGAACATCGCTCCACCGCGCTTCCGGCAACTCAGCAGGCCCGGGCATCACGCCCATGATGATCGGATCGCCTCGCTTCACGGCCTCAGCCGCGAGCGCGTGCTCGTAGGCCTGCTGGAGGGCCTCCGCCGACCGCTCCCAGAGCACGAAGGCGATGGCTGGTCGATTGCCGCCGGCATACCTCCGCTCCAGCACCCTGAGGCGGCGTTGGAGGGCCGTCATGTATCCGCCCTCATCGCGGCGCGGACTGCTGCAACGGCGCGAGGGGCGTAGCCAGGCTGCCCGATTAGCTCGGCACTGATCTGCTCCGCCCACTCGGGGGCGGCGAGCACCATCGCAATTGCGGCGTCGCGCGCGGCCTTCGACCGGTGATCCGATACGGGACGGCGCCGGGCCTCCAGCCTGGTGAGGCGACGGTGGACGGCGTTCATCATGCTCGCCCTCCTTCCAGTACCTCAAGCCTGCGGTGCAGATCGGTGACCTCGATGGCCTTGGCGTGGGCATCGACCAGCCGGCCGAGTTCGGCGGCTTCGGACGGCGTCAGCTCGCCCGCCGCGACCGCCTCCAGGATGGCCTGCGTCGCCTTGGGCAG
>NZ_JBEXJF010000080.1:0-2192 GCF_040608935.1 Nocardioides sp. NPDC004968 | reverse complement strand
CTCGTGCTCGGTCTCGCCTTCACCGGCATCTATGCCTGGCGCGTCGCCAAGGAGGCGCGCGACCTCTCGGACGCGCTCGCCGCGACCGAGCTGGTCGCACAGGGTTGCGGGCTCCTGGGTCGCTGCCGGGCGTACGCCGTTCACGGCGGGGGTGATCCGGCGCTCCAGGCGCATCGAGGCAGCGACGATGCCGACACAGCCGACCACCATCAGGGCGATGAATGCGGTCGACTGGCCGTGCTCGAGCAGGAAGCCGGCCAGGATCGGGCCGATGATCGCCCCGGTCTGGAACGAGGCCGAGTTGATCGCGTTGTAGCGCCCGCGCAGATGGTCGGGCGCCATGTCGTTGGTCAGGGCCGGGTAGGCCGACTGCATCAGAGTCTCGCCGAGGGCGAAGAAGATCCCCTGGAAAGCGACCACGCCGACGATGGCCGCGACGGAGCCGGGCACCAGGCCGGTCGCCCCGAACACCACCCAGGCCAGGCCCCAGATCGCGGCGGTGGCGACGAGCACTCGTGTGCGCCGGCGTCCGCTGACCCGGTTCATCACCCAGAACTGGGCGAGCACGATCACGGCGCAGTTCACCACGAACGCGAACCCGATGACCCGGGTGGAGACCTCGGCGATCTGACGCGAGTAGGCCGGGAACCCGCTCTCGATCTGGCCATAACCCAGGGTCGAGAGCAGCACCCCGATCACCACCAGCCAGATGACCTCGGGACGGCGCAGGATCGTGGCGTACGACGCGGTCGCGTCGGGCTCGTCGGCAGCAGGTCGCGCGGCGCGGCCGTGCAGATGACGCAGGGGGCCGAGCAGGACGAGGGCCGGGATCGTGAAGGTGGCGGCGTTGGCGAGGAATGCGTAGGTGAACGTCTCGGGCCGGCTCACGTCGATGAAGAGCCCGCCGATGACGCCGCCGATGCCGATGCCGAGGTTGATCAGCGCGAAGTTCACCCCGTAGTAGCGCTGCCGCAGCTCACCCTCGACCACGGTGGCGACCAGGGCGTTGGCGGCCGGCCAGGACACGCCGGCTTGGACGCCCAGAAGGCACAGCGCCGCACCGGCGAGCACCGGGGTGGTGGCGAAGGCGAGCATGACGTCGCCGGCGATCGCACAGACCAGACCGCCGAGGATGACGGGGCGGGCACCGTACTTGTCGATCAGGCTGCCCGCCGGGCCGGTGACGATGAAGCCGACGATGGCGATCAGGCCCATCAGGGTGCCGGCGAGACCGAGGTCGAAGCCGCGTACCTCATGCAGGTAGATGATCGTGAACGGCAGCGTCATGCCGCGACCGAGGAGCTGGATCGCAACCGTCGACAGGAGCCAGCGGCCCTCGCGTGGAAGTGCGGCTATGAAGTCACGGAGACCGAGAGCAGGGGGAGTCGACACCGCACAATCTTCGCCTTTACCCGGAGCCGTGGCGAATTGTTTCTAAGGGACTGTGAAGGCTCGGGCCGATCCAATGCCCGGGCTAAGGTCCCGCCTCATATTGCCGTTGGTCCCGGCTGTTTCAGGGCTCTCGTCCCGGGTGCGAATCGAACCTTCGGTGACAACTTCCTCGCCGTTAAGGGGTGCCAGTGCATGGAACAGCCCGTGGACAGGGCTAACGTAATGCCCCGTGGGTGATGAGACTCGGTGGCTGGATGAGGAGCAACAGCGCTCGTGGCGTGCGCTGATGATGGGGATGACCCTGCTCGATGACCGCCTGGACGCCGATCTACGCACCCGCTTCGACATCTCGCTCCCGGAGTACGAGATCCTGGTCCGCCTCTCCGAGAACGACGGCGCCATGCGGATGGCTCAACTGGCCGACTCGCTGGCCCACTCGCGCTCCCGGATCACGCACACGATCACCCGGATGGAGCGTGCCGGGCTGGTCGAGCGCCGCAACTCGGCCGACGACGGCCGCGGTGTCGTCGCGACCCTCAGCGACCGCGGCTTCGAGCTGCTGCGCGAGGCGGCTCCGGTCCACGTCACCGGCGTACGCGACTACCTCATCGATCTGGTCAGCGAGGAAGACTTCGCGGCTCTGGGTCGCGTGATGAACGCCGTCTCCGACCACCTGATCAGCGACCGCCCCGGCATCGAGATGCGAAGCGATCTGGCTTCGCACCCTCAAGCTCGCGAGAGGTGGCGCGGCGGCTGACAGCGAAGCAAAACGAATGGTGGCCGAGAAAGTCGCCGCGGCC
>NZ_JBEXJF010000079.1:0-2212 GCF_040608935.1 Nocardioides sp. NPDC004968 | reverse complement strand
ACAGCAGCACGGCCGGGAACGCTACGATCCCGAATAATGGCGGCCTGGAGTTCTACAACGCCAGCACGGCTGGCAACGCCACGATCTCGAATAATAGTTTCTGGGATTTCTACGACACCAGCACGGCTGGCAGCGCCGCGATCACGAATAATGGCGTGCTGGTTTTCAACGACGCCAGCACGGCCGGAAATGCCGCGATCACGAATAATTTCGACGGCGGCCTGACTTTCAAAGACAGCAGCACGGCTGGCAACGCCACGATCACCAGTTATGGCGACCTGGATTTTAACGGCACCAGCACGGCCGGAAACGCCACGATCACCAATTATGGCGACCTGGGTTTCTACGACAACAGCACGGCGGGCAACGCGCGGCTGATCACCACGGCTGCCGGTATCACCGCCTTCCTCGGCACCGGGCCGCTCGGGGACGGCCAGGTCTCGGCCGGCTCGATCGAGGGGGCTGGCGCCTACCAGCTTGGCAGCGTGCATCTGACGGTCGGCGGCGATGGCCTGTCGACCGAGGTCAGTGGCGTCATCAGCGGGGTCGGTGGCGCCTTGACCAAGACCGGGGCGGGCGTGCTGACCCTCTCGGGCGCCAACAGCTATAGCGGCGGGACGACGATCACTGCCGGCTCGATCATCGCGGGCAACGATTCAGCCTTTGGCGCCGGTTTGGTGACGCTGAATGGCGGCACGCTGGCGACCACCGGTACGCGCGGCATCGCCAACAACGTCTCGCTGGCTAGCTCCAGCGCGATCAGTGTGCTGGACGCGACCGCGACGCTCAGCGGCGTCATCTCGGGCTCAGGCGGCTTGACCAAGACCGGGACCGGGGCGCTGACGCTATCTGGCCTCAATACCTATACCGGCGGCACGACGATCAATAGCGGCAGACTCTCGATTTCCGCCGACAACAATCTCGGCACTACAGCCGGGGCCCTGACATTCAATGGCGGCACTCTGGCAACTACCGCAAGCTTCACGACGACTCGCAATGTGACGATGAACGCCACTGCGACGATCGATGTCGCCGCGGCCACCTCGCTGACGGCAAACGGCAATTTCACCGGCGCCGGCGCGATCGCCAAGAACGGGACCGGCGCGCTGACGCTGGGAGGCAACAACGCCGGCGTCACAAACGGTTTCCTGCTCAACCAGGGCACCTTAAGTCTCGCAACCACGGCCGCCGCCAGTTTTCAACGCGTTGGCGCGACCGGGGCCAGCGTCCTCGACCTCGCCAACGGCGTGACTATGTCGGCAAACACGCTGCTGTCGGGAAGCGGCCTGCAGTATCAGGTCGCGGCCGGAACGGCGACGATTTCGGGAAACATCTCCGACCCCGGCGGACCCTTCACCTACGCGAAGATCGGCGCGGGCACGCTCATTCTGACCGGAACTGGCAATACCGTTGCCGGCCCGCTCACCCTCTCCGGCGGCACGCTGCAGATCGGCAATGGCGGCACCAATGGCTCGCTCGGCACCGGCAACATCCTCAACAACGCCGCGCTGGTCTTCAACAGCAGCAGCCTGGCCTATGCCGGTGCGATCACCGGCATCGGCACGATCGCGCAGAACGGCGGTGGTCGGACAACTCTGAGCGGCAACAGTTCGGCTTTCGCAGGCTCGACCACGGTTGCCGCAGGCGAGCTCCGGGTCGATGGTTCGCTTGGCGGCGCTCTCACGGTCAATGGCGGCACGCTCTCGGGCATCGGCACGATCGGCGGCGCGGTCACGGTCAATGCCGGCGGGACGCTGTCGGCCGGCAACAGCCCGGGCACCCTCACCGTCGGATCGCTGGCGCTCAGTGCCGGCTCGAATACCGTGTTTGAGCTTGGCACCGCAGGCGTCGCAGGCGGCTTGACCAACGACCGCATCGTCGTCAACGGCATCGGTGCGGCCGGCGACCTTGCATTGGGTGGGACGCTTGCGGCCACAGCGGCCTCGGCCGGCTATTATCGTCTGTTCGACGTGACCGGCGGGGGCACGATCAGCGGCGGCTTCAGCGCGCTTGCGCTCACCGCTCCCACCGTTCCCGGAGCGACCGGCACGGTCTACAGCATGCCTGCCGGCGTGGCGCCGCAGGTCAATCTTGCTGTGATCGGAGCCGGCCAGACCCTGCAGTTCTGGGACGGCGCAGACCAGGCCGGCAACGGCACCGTCAATGGCGGCACGGGAACCTGGAACGGCGGCAACACCAACTGGGCGGTGGC
>NZ_JBEXJF010000078.1:0-2347 GCF_040608935.1 Nocardioides sp. NPDC004968 | reverse complement strand
AGTGCGCACGCCTTCGATTAAGGTGTCACTAGCCTTGCGGTCGCCTCCGGCCTCGCCGTGCTTGCGGTATCAAGGACTGGCACGCAGAGAGACGGCGCTCCTGGTTGACCCGGAGCGCCTTCTCGGCGAGGTCGGAGCCTGCGGAGGCGTACAGGTTCAGGACGGCGTGAGCGCCGCGCTTCTTGAGCTCGTCGCGCTCCTCGGGGCGCAGGGCGATGGCGGCCACGGTGCCGGTGAAGCCGAGCTTCTGGAGCAGGTCCATGGCGAGCAGGTTGTCGCCGTGGAAGGGCATGGTGAGGACGACCAGCTCCATGCCGGTGCCCTTCTTGACCCGCTCCCAGAAGTCCTGGTCGGTGGCGTCGGCCTCGACCACGTCGAAGCCCTCCTGCTTGAGCGAGTCGGCCCGCAGCGAGTCGTGCTCGACAGCCAGGACCTGGTAGCCCTGGGCGTCGCGCAGCTCCTCGTAGGTCGTACGCCCCACCCGGCCCATCCCGACCACCAGCGCCTTGGCGTCACCGAGGTTGATCGGCCGGTCCGCCTCCTGGAGCCGCTCGGGCCTCCGCTCCGGAAGCCGGCGGTTGAGCAGGTTGATGAGCTTCGCGGCGTACACGTTGAAGACCGCGGCAACCAGGAACGAGAGTGAGGTCGCGACCGCGAGCACGGTCTGCCACTGGGCCGACGCCAGCCCGGTCGCGGAGGCGATGACGATCACGATCAGCCCGAACTCGGAGTAGTTGGTCAGCGTGAACGAGGCGAGCGTCGCGGTGCGGTAGCGCAGCCCCATGAACGCGAAGATCACGACGTACGCAACGGCCTGGAGCGGCAGCAGGATCTGGAGCACGCTGGCCAGCGCCAGGTCCTCGAGCGAGGGCACCCCGGTCAGCCCGATACTCAGGAAGAACGCGATGAGCAGGAGCTCCTTGGTGCTGAACAGCAGCTTGGCCAGCGCCGGCGCCTTGGCATGCGACCCGAGGAGTACGCCGACCACCAGCGCCCCGAGGTCGCCCTTGAGCCCCACTGCCTCGAAGAGCCAGTAGCCCGGCACGAGCGCGATCGCCAGGCCGAAGAGCGCGGTCAGCTCGGCGGAGGTGATCCGGTCCCAGATCCGGTGGGCGAGCCAGGCACCCGGGAGAAGCAGCACCAGCGCGAACACCCACGGGGAGGGCCAGTGGCCCTTGGAGATGGTCAGGAACACCACCGCGACGATGTCCTGCATGACCAGCACACCGATCGCGATCCGGCCGTAGAGGGTGTTGTTGTCGTGGCGCTCCTCGAGCACCTTGATCGCGAAGACGGTCGAGGAGAAGGAGAGCACGAAGGCGATCAACGCCATCTCGCCCAGGTCGGCGTCGGCGAGGAGCGCGAACCCGAGCGGCGCGATGCCGGCCAGCAGGCCGACCCCGATGATGACGCTGAAGCCGAGGTGGGCGAAGGTGCTCAGCCAGACGTCGGGCCGTAGCAGCGATCTCACGTCGAGCTTGAGGCCGATGCCGAACAGGAGCAGCGTGACGCCGAGATCGGCCAGCGTGTGCAGCCCCGCCATCTCACCGACGCCGGCGGCGTGCAGCCCGAACCCGGCGGCCAGGAAGCCGACCAGCGGCGGGAGTTTGAGGAACATCGCGACCAACCCCGCTCCGAGTGCGACGAGCAGATAGAGCGCGGTCAGCGTCATATTGGACTTCCCCCAGGGTGAAACTCGACGATCCGACACGCGTACGATACCGCGTGATACCACTTCGGGTTACAGTGGGTCCATGGCTATGACTCTGCGACTCAGCGAGGCCGACGACCGGCTGCTGACCGACCGTGCCAGGACGGAGAACCGGTCGAAGCAGGAGGTCGCCCGCGAGGCCATCCGCGCCTACCTCAACGATCACGAGCGGCGCATCGAGGATCTCGAGGACGATCTCGCTCTCGCGCGCTACTCCCTGCGCCGCGAGCTCGGCGAGGTCAGCTACACCCCGCACGCCGAGGCACGCCGCGCCCTCGGTCTCGACCGCCACGCCGGCGAGTGACCTATCAGGTCGTCTGGGCCGACGAGGCGTTGCAGTCGGCCGAGGCGTACGTCGACGACGACCCCATCGGCCTGATCCAGGTCTTCGACACCGTCGACACC
The DNA here is from genome assembly GCF_040608935.1 of Nocardioides sp. NPDC004968. Taxonomy (NCBI): domain Bacteria; kingdom Bacillati; phylum Actinomycetota; class Actinomycetes; order Propionibacteriales; family Nocardioidaceae; genus Nocardioides; species Nocardioides sp. NPDC004968. The sequence continues at coordinate 231 of NZ_JBEXJF010000078.1, read as the reverse complement.
CTGACCGAGACCCCGCGCGACGTCGGCGCCTACGCCTGGGGGAAAGACCGCTACCGCCTCCGCGTCGGCCGCTACCGCATCGTCTACGTGGTCGAGGAGCGCCGCATCACCGTCGCCGTCATCCACCTGGGTCGCCGCAGCGTCTGATCCCCTGCTGGTCGACGGCCAAGCGGCTGTGTAACACGTCGTTGGTTTGGAAAAAAACCCCAAAAAAGAGTTGGAGTAGTAAAA
>NZ_JBEXJF010000077.1:0-2408 GCF_040608935.1 Nocardioides sp. NPDC004968 | reverse complement strand
CATGGAAGCGAAGGTCCGCAGCCTCGTGACTGGATATGTCCGGCGAATTCGTCATCGCCCCGAGGGCGGCCATGACCGCTTCAATCTGCGGGTCGGCACCGCGCTCGGCGGCGAAGGCGGCGGCCGCGGGTTCCACCATGCTGCGGATTTCCAGAAGATCGCGCTCGAAGCCGTTCGCCATATCGGCGTCGGTGATCCACGCCATCACCTGCGGATCCAGCAGCCGCCAGGTTGCGATCGGCTGGACCCGGGATCCTACCCGCGGCCCCGTCGTGACCAGCCCGAGCGCCCTCAACGTCTTGGTCACCTCCCGGATCACCGTTCGGCTGACGGAGAAGGTCTTCGCCAGCTCATCCTCCCGAGGCAGGGCGCCCAAACTTCCGAAAGTGCCGGTGACGACCATCCGACCGATGCGGTCGACAAGGACATCATGGAGGCTGGAAGGACGGCTCATACAAATATCGTATCATCGTATGATTGAGGCGGTCAATCCACTTCCCTTTGTGAGCGCCAGGACTTGGCGAGCGCGCCGGCCGTGCGGGTCAAGAGCGAGTTAGCGCCCACAACATCGCGCGTTCGACGTGATGCGCGGGGTGGGGCTAACCTAACTTCCGGAAGGCTAAGTCCTTTTCGTCGGCGGTGGCGAATTACTTAGAGCCAAAGTGCGAGTTGGTCCGCCAGCCGACAACGGCGGTGCGCGCCTGTGAATGTCTGGTTCGCGGCGACGAGCCAGTGTTCGATTGCGGCGAGGCGAGCGCTAGCAGGATGCCAGGAGATGGAGGTTATCAGCTGCGCTCAAGATGCCGAAAACACTCCGTCGGACGTGAGATCGCTTCATCACGAGTTAAGTCCCGCCTCAGGCGCGTTCGGCTCGCATCTCAGAGTATTTTCGCTGCGATAGTTTGATCCAACGCAACGAACGCGGCGCCCCAGAGCGCAGGACGCGGGGAGGCTTTGGGAGGCGATCATAATCGATGGCTCAAAGAATGTACTGGTGACGATCGCACAGGAAGGGCGGGACGAAGACGCCTCGGCATCTACACTACGTCACCACCAGAACGGGTACCGAACTGCGGGAAAGTACCTCGGAGGTCTGGCTGCCCAGCAGAAAGCGACGGAGCCCGCGTCCGCCGTGCGAAGCCATGACAATGAGGCTGCAGTGGCGGTTATTGGCAATTTCTACGATTGCCTCGGCCGGGAGAGCCTGTGGAATGTGAACGGTCTCGGCGTCGACGCCGAGACGATCTGCAGCAGCTCTGGCATCAGCCAATGTATTCTCCGCGGCTTGCCTTTGGCTCACCTCATACTCCCCCGTCTCCATCGGCGGCGTTGTCCATCCGGCGCTGGCCGCGGCACCGGCATAGATCGGAAACGGCTCGGATACGGTGACTATAGTGACCTTGGCGCCCACGCTCTTAGCCAGGTTCAGGCCATGGTTCACGCCCTTCTGGGCAAAATCCGATCCGTCCGTGGGTATGAGAATGAGCTTGTACATTGTCCGACCTGCTCCCTGCTTTCCCGCAGTCATAGAATAGGTCTGGCCGGGTTTTGGTTTTCCCGGAACAGCGGGCGGGTTGATTTGACGCAATCGCGAACTCGCTCATCTGGGGTACAATTGACCAGATGCCCCGTCGTCCGGAGGTCGCCATGAAGACGACGATTAAACACGGGCCGGTATCCTGCAGGTCGGACCCTCCTGCCTTCACGATCGAGACAGATGAAGACTACGCCCTCGCGATCCACCGCATCAAGGCGTTCTCGGTACAGGATGGAAGCAGTTACCGAGAGTTGATGGCACTCAAGGACGCGATCCGCGTCTGGGAGACAAACCATCCGGGTATGACGGGACCTATAGGCGGACGCTGAGAACGCCGATGACCTGAGACCCATTTCTCAGTTTGCCTCGAGGCAGCCTCGCGCCAGGAGCGGACTCTGGGCTACCGCCCCGGACCAGACATTCACAGGCGCATCTCCGTGGTCTGTTGGCGACCCTTTGCCGAAATTCCATCCCCGCGTAACAACCGCCGCAATATGCAGCGTTGCGAAAGTTTATTTTGGCTTTATCATATAGTACAAAGCAAAATGCAGGGCGCATGCGGCAAAGAATACCGCCACAACGCCGATCCAAGGCTTGATTTCTATAAACACAAAAACCAGCAAGTATGTGGATATAAATATAAAAAGCATATCAATGATGTAGATTAGCGCCATATCAAGTTACTCTCCGATTAAGATACCTCATCGTGCGCCAGATAGTTTAAAGGCGCCTTCTTACTCTTCCAAGCGTCATTCCGTCCGCTTCCGACCCATAGCGGGCATTCGACCCTTGAACGCCGATCAAGGTTGGTCGCGAGTCACTAACTACATGCCGCCTCACGACTAGGCACAGCGGGCTAACCTTCGTACTC
>NZ_JBEXJF010000076.1:0-2772 GCF_040608935.1 Nocardioides sp. NPDC004968 | reverse complement strand
ATCGAAGGCCTCTACGTCGATACCGGCGAGGGCCGGCGCGCCCGATCCTTCGACAATGCGGCGGGCGGCGTGCTCCCGGCCGGAACCTATACCGCAGTCAGCAATGGCGGCGGCGGTGCCGGGCTCCTGCGCGTCGGCGTGAACTACAAGTTCTGAAGCGACAGCTTTTGACCTGCGAGCAGCCCGGCGCCTTGCGCCGGGCTGTTTTTGTAAGCCCAACAGAGTTGCTCGCTGGTTTGCCGGTCACCGGACCGGAGGCGGGGCGCCAGGGATCGTGTGAACCGTCTCAGGCCCGCCTCGTCGGAGACCGGCTTCATCCTCCCGCGTGGCGATCCTGAAGCGGATGCTGGCGGTCCGCCGCTTCACCAAGAGGGAGATATCGGCGGCACTGGCTGTCGAAACTCCGAGGATGCCGTGGGCGCTGAGTGCGGCCCAGGCGCCTTGGCGATGGCGCCCGGATCCGGCACGGCCTTCGCCATTGCGATCGCGTCGCGCTCGATCGCGGCCGCAAGGAGGCAGTAATCGTTGAAGGAAAACAAGGCGCAGTGTTCGTCCTGGGACCACCTGCCGATCACCTCCCAGACGAGATCGTACTCCTCGCAGACGCCGCCAAACCTTCCGCCCCGCAGTCGCGCGAAGCCCTGGCGGAACTCGGGGAACCGAAGCATGAGACGGGCAAGCCCGCGTTCTTGGGCCGACATCAAGCGCTCACATGAACCCGGGGGACATAAACAACAGCGTATAGCAACGGCGTATGCAGCGACTATGTCAATTAACGCCATTCCCTTGGGGAAGATAGGCGCGACGTTGCGTCGACGGCGCATAACGCGAAGCGCCGCGCCGCCCAGTGCTTTTTGGGCCACGCCCGGCGCTTAAAAATGGACCGTCTGCGGATTGCCGATTGCGCTGATCACTCTCGCGCTGAAGTATAACGCGTAGGCAGTGAGTTCGACATGAGCACCTCAAAATCGTCCGAGGCGGAGATGGCGCAAGTCAACGGCCTTTTGATCCGGACAGCTATCGTGATCGTGGTCGGCGCGATCGTCTTCATCCCGCTCATCAGGTGAGCGTGGTCAGCCGTTGCAGTGCAAAAAGGGCCAACATCAACCCCGGGTTTTGGTCCGGTGTTGGCGCTAGCGGGCAAGTCGATCGTGGAAGGTCCCGATCTGTGACAAGGCCTTGGCGAGGGTCGCCGTCTGGCTTTGGGGCAAATATGAAACCTGAGGGCCGTGCGAAGATATATAAGGCGAACGAACTGCTTGGTCAGGTGCTTGGTCACGAGTTCCAATCGAGGGGCTTCGGGGACCGCCGGAGAGAGCCAGGCCTCGAAGCCAAATCCGAGGGGCTTTCGGCTCCCAACACCTGCCTCAACCAAGCCAAGGACATTATCCTCGATACGGTCGGGGACTATCAATGACTATCGACGAAGAGGCGATGGCTCGGGCTCTCAGGCGCTTCCGCGCCAAGGCCGGCAAGAACGCACCGATCCCCAACCCAACCAATGCAGGCAAGGCGCGACAGATGTTCTGGGCGAGCCTGCTTCGCAATGCCAAGGAGGAGATCACCAACGAGCGCGCACAGCAGGCAATGGCCGTCCCCGCGCACAAGCACGCGCAGTCCTATGATGTGCTCACCGTCCGCGAGAATGGCCAGGAAAAGCGCTCACTGTTCACGGCGCGCCAACTGGCCGATCTCATTCAGGCAAACGGAATGGCCGAAGAGATCAGCCTTGCCGAGATCGACGCTACAATCAAGGAGCACGGTTCGATAGTCTGCCGGCCCTCGGCACCCGGATTCAAGGTCCACATCGAGATCAGGCTTCGCAAGCGCAGCCTGCTGGACCACTTCCGCGCACTGCTGCGGATCGCGACGAACTACACCCACCCCCCGGGCCAATAATCGCCAAGCCGACCGCCATGGTTACACTTTTGATGGTTATCTCCGCGGCCACCTCAGCATCAGTACGCCAAAAATCCTTGCCCATTCCGTAGTGTTTCGACTCTCAACCTCCAGTAACGCGGCCGCGAACGATGATCGGGGAGTCGATCCCCCCTCGGGGTGCCAAAAGGAGGCGAAATCGCCCTCTCACGGCCGCAGACCGTTCTCGAGAAGGCCGTTGCCGGCCAGGGAACAGGGAAACAGGATGACGAGGAATCACCTCTATGAGGGGGCGACGACACTACTGACGCAAAACCTGCTATTCTAGATGTCGACAGCGTGGGGCTGAAGCTCTCGAGGGTGTCGGGCTTCCAGAAGGCCCAGGTCGCCGTTGCCCGCGAAATCGCCGTGGCGGGAACGAATACCTGCTGGAGTTCCGCAGCCGCATGACCGGTCGACTGACTTTACGGATGCGTCCCCCCGGGACGTATGGCGCGGATCAGGCCGTCCCCGAAAATGCAGTGCCTTCGACGGCAACAGCGGGGGCCACTTCGGACGATCCATCTGACGCAAGCCACGGAGAGAACCCTGAACCCGAAGGTCTTTAGACATCGCGTGTACCACATAGCTGGGTACGATCATTCACGTCTTGAGATTGTGCATGGTCGTTTCGGGCTGCGTTGCGTAACTTGGCACGATGTGCCGCGCGAGCAAGGCTATATTCCGTTAGTCGCATCTTGAGCGAACCGCTGCGTAACCCCTCGTGGACTTACGCTCGCCCGCGACACTTCATTGGCACCGGTTCGAACGGACAGCTCAAGGAGCGGCAATGAAACGAGCCACTTCCTCGTCGCTGATCGGTGTCAAAGGCAGGTCGAAGGCCTCGCGCAGGCG
>NZ_JBEXJF010000075.1:0-3675 GCF_040608935.1 Nocardioides sp. NPDC004968 | reverse complement strand
GCCGACTCACCTTCTACCCGTGGTCCCGGCTGACGCAGGTCGAGGTGGGACCGGTGTTCGTGCGGTGTCGGCAGAGAGGCCGGAGCGCGTTGGCCCCGCGGTCTCGGCGGCGGGCGCCCCGCCCCCTCCAGCGCGCGCGAGACTCCTACAGCCGCTACTGGTACGCCTACGCGATGGTCGCGCCCGTCGTGATCGTGCTCGGCGTGCTCGTCGGCTACCCGCTCCTGCGCGGCTTCTACCTGACCCTGACCGACGCCAACAGCCTCAACTCGGCACGCACCATCGGCGTCAACACGATCGACGCGACGTACAAGTTCATCGGTCTGGACAACTACGCCGAGATCCTGTGGGGCCCGTCGGCCTACGACCGCTTCTGGTCCCACTTCGTGTGGACCATCGTCTGGACCGTCACCTGCGTCGTCCTGCACTACGTGATCGGCCTCGGGCTGGCGATGATGCTCAACCAGCGGCTGCGCGGGCGCGTGGCGTACCGGCTGCTGCTGATCCTGCCCTGGGCGGTGCCGACGTTCGTCACCGTCTTCGCCTGGCGGATCATGCTCGCGGACGCGGGCGTCATCAACTCGATGCTCAACACGATCGGTCTCGCCACACCGAGCTGGCTCGAGGACCCGACCTGGCAGCGTACGGCCGCGATCATGGTCAACACCTGGTGCGGCGTGCCGTTCATGATGCTCTCCCTGCTCGGCGGGCTGCAGTCGATCGACGAGAACCTCTACGAGGCGGCCGAGATCGACGGCGCCAACGCCTGGCAGCGGTTCCGCCACGTCACCCTGCCGGGGCTGTCGTCGGTGAGCTCGACCGTCATCCTGCTCGGTGTGATCTGGACCTTCAACCAGTTCGCGATCATCTTCCTGCTCTTCGGCAACACCGCGCCGGACGCGCAGATCCTGGTCACCTGGGCCTATCGACTCGGATTCGGGCAGCAGCCTCGCGACTTCGCCATGTCGGCGGCGTACGGCGTGCTCCTGCTCGCGATCCTGATCGTCTTCACGTCCTTCTACTACCGGTGGTTGAAACGCAATGACCAGCTCGCCTAGCCTCAACGCGCCCAGGACGAACCAGCGCCGCCGCGGAGAACTCGGCCCGGTCGCACGGGTGGGCACGCACGTGACGCTCACGGTGGCGTCGCTGATCGCGCTGTTCCCGATCGTCTGGCTCGTCTATCTGTCCCTGGGACCTGACAAGGACGACTACCTCCACCCCGGCGGGATCTTCGCGAAGGCGACGCTGGACAACTACTCGTTCGTGCTGACCAACACCGCCTTCTTCAACTGGCTGTGGTCGACGCTGGTGGTCGCCGGGGGCACGACCCTGTTCGGCGTGATGTCGGCGGCGACGACCGGCTACGCGGTCTCCCGGATGAAGTTCCCCGGCCACCGGCCGCTGATGTGGGTCCTGCTGCTGACGCAGGCGTTCCCGATCGCGGTGCTGATCGTGCCGATGTACGAGATCTTCTCCCAGCTCCGCCTGGTCGACTCGCACTTCGGCCTGATCCTGGTCAACTGCACCACGATCGTCCCCTACTGCTCCTGGCTGCTGAAGGGCTACTTCGACACCATCCCGGTCGAGCTCGACGAGGCCGGCATGATCGACGGACTCACCCCGTTCGGTACGTTCTGGCGGCTGATCCTGCCGCTGGCTCGTCCGGGTCTCGCGGTGGCCGCGTTCTACGCCTTCATCACCGCTTTCGCGGAGGTCGCGTTCGCCTCGACGTTCCTGCTCGACGACTCGAAGTACACCTTCGCGGTCGGGCTGCAGAGCTTCGTCAGCGAGCACGACGCGCAGTGGAACCTGATGGCCGCCACCGCTGTCCTCATCGCCATCCCCGTGACCGTCTTCTTCTATCTCGTCCAACGACACGTCGTCACCGGTCTGACCGCCGGCGGCGTCAAGGGCTGAAAGGTTTTCTGTTGATGTCCTCCGAGTGGTGGCGTGATGCCGTCATCTACCAGGTCTACCCACGCAGCTTCGCCGACAGCGACGGCGACGGCACGGGTGACCTCCCCGGGATTCGGTCCCGACTCCCCTACCTCCGCGACCTGGGGGTGGATGCGGTCTGGCTGAGCCCGTTCTACGCCTCACCGCAGGCCGACGGGGGCTACGACGTGTCCGACTACCGGGCGGTCGACCCGCGCTACGGGACGTTGGACGACGCTCGCGCGCTGATCGCCTCGGCGCACGAGCTCGGGCTGAAGCTCATCGCCGACATCGTCCCCAACCACTCCTCCTCGGAGCACGTCTGGTTCCAGCAGGCCCTCACCGAGGGGCCGGGGTCGCCGATGCGCTCTCGCTACCACTTCCTGCCCGGACGCGGTGAGAACGGCGAGGAGCCGCCCAACGACTGGGACTCGATCTTCGGCGGTCCCGCCTGGACCCGGGTGCCGGACGGCGAGTGGTACCTCCACCTCTTCGCCCCCGAGCAGCCCGACTTCAACTGGAACTCCCCCGAGGTCCACGCCGAATTCCTGGACATCCTGCGCTTCTGGCTCGACCTCGGCATCGACGGCTTCCGCATCGATGTCGCCCACGGCCTGGTCAAGGCCGAGGGCCTCCCGTCCATCGGGCATTCCGACCAGCTCCACCTGCTCGGCAACGACGTGATGCCCTTCTTCGACCAGGACGGCGTCCACGAGATCTACCGTTCGTGGCGCCGGGTGCTGGCCGACTATCCCGGCCGGATCTTCGTCGCCGAGGCATGGACCCCGACGGTGGCGCGGTCGGCGAACTACGTACGTCCTGACGAGCTGCACCAGGCCTTCAACTTCGAGTACCTCGACACCGCCTGGGACGCCGCGGCGCTGCGCAAGGTCATCGACAGCTCGCTGGACGCGATGCGCCCGGTCGGCGCTCCGGCGACCTGGGTGCTGTCCAACCACGACGTCACCCGGCACGCCACCCGGTTCGCGAACCCGCCGCGGTCGGGGACCCAGATCCGAACGCCGGGCGATCGTGAGCTCGGGCTGCGGCGGGCTCGCGCGGCCACCTTGCTGATGCTCGCGCTTCCGGGATCGGCGTACGTCTACCAGGGCGAGGAGCTCGGCCTGCCCGACGTCACCGACCTGCCCGACGAGGTCCGCCAGGACCCCTCGTTCCACCGCGCCAACGGCCAGGACGGCTTCCGCGACGGCTGCCGGGTGCCGCTGCCGTGGACCCGGTCGGGCTCGTCCTACGGCTTCGGCGACGGTGGCTCCTGGCTGCCGCAGCCGGCGGAGTGGGGCGACCTGAGCGTCGAGGCCCAGGCGGGTGTCGAGGGTTCGACCCTCGAGCTCTACCGCTCCGCCATCCGCACCCGTCGCGAGGTCTCCGGCCTCGGCGCCGGCGACGCGGTGACCTGGCACGACGAGGCCCCCGCCGGTGTCCTTTGGTTCGAGCGTGACGGCTTCGCCTGCACGGTCAACACCACCAAGGAGCCCGTACGCATCACCGCCCCCGGCCGCGTACTCCTCTCCTCCTCGAGCCCCGTGCCCGTCACCGACGGCTCCGCGGAACTCCCCGCCGACACCACCGTCTGGTGGCAGATCTAGCCGAGACGTCCGGAGCGAGGTCGAGCGGCGAGCTTACTCGTCCGCTCGCGCCGAGCGAGGGAGTAACCGCGCGAAGCGCGGAGAAGTCACCCCCGTCGGCTGTCCGATCTCGCCTGACCCGGTCAGGCTA
>NZ_JBEXJF010000074.1:0-4799 GCF_040608935.1 Nocardioides sp. NPDC004968 | reverse complement strand
GGAGCTGCGCGAGCTGATCGAGGAGCGGCTTGGCGAGGCTGACAGTGCCGACTGGCTGGCCGTGATGGAGCGCCACAGCGTGCCGGCGTGCGGAACTCCGCACGGGAAGCGGGCCTTCGGCTGCATACCTTGACGAAGGAACCTACTCGGTCTCGGCCTTCGTCGGCCGCTCGAGCATCTCGTCCATGATCTCGCTGACGGTCTTGGCGCCGGAGACGACGTCGTCGACGTACTGCGCCAGCGGCACGTCGACCCCGACCTTCGCGGCCAGCTCGCGCAGCGAGTGGGAGGACTTGGCGCCCTCGGCGACCTGGTGGCTGGAGGCGAGGATGTCGGCGGTGGTCATGCCCTTGCCGAGCTTCTCCCCGAACGTACGGTTGCGCGAGAGCGGCGAGGAGCAGGTCGCGGCCAGGTCTCCGAGGCCGGCCAGACCCATGAGAGTCATCGGATTGGCGCCGAGCTGCATCGCCAGGCGTGCGGTCTCGGCGAGACCGCGGGTGATCAGCGACGCCTGGGTGTTGTCGCCGAACCCCATCCCGGCGGCCATCCCGGTCGAGATCGCGACCACGTTCTTGTAGGCCCCGCCGATCTCGCAGCCGACCACGTCGGTCGAGGTGTAGGGACGGAACGCGGGCGAGTGGACACGCGCCTGGATCGTCTTGGCGACCTCCTCGTCGGCGCACGCCACCACACCGGCGGCGGGCTCGCGACGGATGATCTCCTTGGACAGGTTGGGCCCGCTGACCACCGCGATCCGCTCCGGCCCCGCACCGGTGACGTGGGCGATCACCTCGCTCATCCGCTCGAGGGTGCCGAGCTCGACGCCCTTCATCAGCGAGACCAGCGGTACGTCCTGGGGCAGGAACGGCGCCCAGTCGGTGAGGTTGGCGCGCAGCGTCTGCGACGGCGCCGCGAGGACGACCAGATCGGCTCCGTGCGCGGCCTTCTCGATGTCGTGGGTGGCGCTGATGTTGTGCGGCAGCTCGGTGCCCGGGTGGTAGTCGGGGTTCTCGTGGGTGTCGTTGATCGCCGCGGCGACCTCCTCACGCCGCGCCCACATGGTCACGTCGTTGCCCGCGTCGGCGAGGATGACCGAGAACGCGGTGCCCCATGAGCCCGCTCCGAAGACCGCTACCTTGCCACTCAATTGTCGTCCTTCTTCTTCGTCTTGCGGGGGTCGCCGGTCGCGTTCACACCGGCCTTCTTCGGGTCGAAGAGCTCGCTGGGCGGCTCCTCCTCCCGGATGTCGGCCACCAGGCCGACGATCGCCTTCATGATCCGGTCGGTCGCCTCGTTGACGACCGCCGGCGTGTGCTCCTGGACCTCGAGATCCTTCAGGTCGACCGGGTCACCGATCTTCATCTGGATCATCTTGCGACCGATCAGGTGCGGCTTGAGAGAGTACGCCGGAAGCAGCTCCTGGGCTCCCCACTGTCCCACCGGGTAGACCGGGGCACCGGTCGCGAGCGCGATCCGCGCCGCACCGGACTTGCCGCGCATGGGCCAGCCGGTCGGGTCCTTGGTGATGGACCCCTCGACGTAGACGACCACGATGCTGCCCTCGTTGACGGCCTTGACGGCCGCGTCGAACGCCGACGCACCTGCTGTCCGATCCACGGGGATCTGCCGGGCGGCCCGCAGGAACTTGCCCAACGGACCCTTGAACAACGCTGCCTTGGCCAGATAGCTCGGCCTACGTCCGTAGTCCCACACGATGTGCGCGGCGGTGAACGGGTCGATCTCGGAGACGTGGTTGAGCGCGAACACCGCTCCCCCGCTCTCCGGGATCTTCTCGCCGCCCACCCACTGGTGCTTGGTGGTGGCGAGAAGGACGGGCTTCACGATGCCAACAGCCACGGTCCACGGCCAGCCGAGCTTGCCCTCCTGGAACTTCCGGTACTTTCCCACGCAGGGCAGGCTACCGGGCCATCTCCGCGTGGTTGTGAGATACCTGTCAGGATCTACCTCGATGCCTGTACCTGCACCCGGTTACGTCGTACTGCTACCCGTCAAGCCTCCGGCGCGCGGCAAGTCCCGGCTGGTCGGAATCGAGTCGCACGAACGGGCGGATCTCGCCCGCTCGTTCGCCCTCGACACCGCCGAGTCGTGCCTGGCCGCCTCCGGCGTCGGCGCCGTGCTGGTGATCACCGACGACTCCTACTTCGCCGCCGACGTCGCCCGTCTCGGCGCCGCCGTCATCCCCGACGGAGTCAGCGGAGACCTCAACGAGACCCTCGTGCAGGGAGCGCTCGAGGCCCGGCGCCGCTGGCCGGGGCTTCGCCCCGTTGCCCTGTGCGGCGACCTGCCCGCACTCCGCTCCGCCGACCTGGACGCGGCACTGAGCGCGGCGGACGGGTTCGGGGCTGCGTACGTCGAGGACGCGGCGGGTGGGGGCACCACCCTCTACACCGCGACCCACGACCGGTTCCGGCCCGCGTTCGGGCCCGGGTCCGCCACCGCCCATCGCGACGGCGGCGCCCATCCGCTGGAGGGCGACCTCCGCTCGCTGCGCCACGACGTCGACACTCTCGAGGACCTCGAGACCGTACGCAGCCTGGGCCTCGGGCCGCGTACGACTCTCGCCTCCGTGCGCGTCGGGAGTCCGGGCTAGGAGTCGCCGGACGGCGTCTCGGTCTCGGTCGCCGGGCTTGTCGATGCCCCGCTCGCGGGAGCCTTCTTCGCCGCGGTCGTCTTCTTCGCCGCTGTCTTCTTCGCGGGAGCCTTCTTGGCCGTCGTCTTCTTGGCTGCGGTCGTCTTCTTCGCCGCCGTCTTCTTGGCAGCAGTCTTCTTCGCGGCCGTCGTCTCCGCAGGCGTCGTGTCTGCGGGCGTTGCCGCGGCAGAGGTCTTCTTCGCCGGGGTGGTCGCAGCGGAGGTGGTCTTCTTGGCCGCTGGGGTCTTCTGGGCCGCGGGGGCCTTCTTCGCGGTCGTCTTCTTGGCGGCGGTCTTCTTCGCCGCCGGAGCCTTCGTGGCCGTCGTCTTCTTCGCCGCGGTCGTCGTCTTCTTCGCGGGGCTCTTCTTGGCAGTGGTCTTCTTGGCGGCGGTCTTCTTCACCGGCTCGGCGACCGGCTCAGCGGGCGGCTCCACGACCGGCTCAGCGGCCTTGGCCGGCGCCTTACGCCGCCCTGGCCGCGGCACCTTGACCTTGCCGGACACCACGTCGGCGACCAGCTTCCCGGCCGTCTCCCGCACCGCGCCGACTACTCTTCCGGCCTGTTTGCCTGCATCAACTACTCGTTTTCTCACCACCCGATCGACCTTAGGCCATCTCCGGGACTTCCGGACATACCGACGGCATGTGAAAACGGATTGTTCACCTGATCGCTCCTGATTCCGACGCCTTCACGTGGTTACCGTGGAGAGACTCGGGGCACGTCCGCAGCATCGCTTCGACATCGCAGCCTTCGGGAGACAGGACGAGGAAGGTACGACCATCACCGACGTGCACATCGACGAGGAGCCGCCCGCCGTGGTGCTCGAGGAGCCGCAGACCACGGTGAGGCCCAGCCGCGCCGGGATCCTGTTCTCGGCCTGCATCATCCTCGCCCTGATCGCCTCCGTGGCCTGGCTGGCCGTCCACACGACCCGGCTCGCCGAGGGCCGCACGGGCGCCAACGTACCGACGCCGGCGCCGCCCGCTCCGACGGTCCGCAACAGCGAGCCGGCCATCCCCGCGACGTACGCCGATCTGCCCGTCGGCCCCGCGACGACCCTGCCCTTCGTCGACCAGGCCGGCCGGCTCCAGCTCGGCGCGAAGCCGCAGAAGGTCTTCGGCTCCCAGATGAGCGTGGCCGGCTGGACGGTGCTGATGTACGAGCGCGCCGACAAGCCCGGTCCGGTGTGGATCGCGCGGCGCGGGTCGACCATCCAGGTCCCCGGCCTGTGGACCCAGCCGGTCCTGAGCAAGGACGGCAACCAGCTCTTCGCGCTCCAGCAGACCGACGACGCCGCCTCCGCCCTCGTCGCGGTGGACACCACGACGGGCGAGGAGACCGACCGGCTCGTGCTCGAGGGCACGCCTGCGGCCACCGCGGTCCTCGGCACCGACCGCACCCGGGCCTACTTCCGCACCGGAATCGTGCCCGCCCCGCCGGCAGTGCCCGGAAACTACGGCGAGCTCACCGTCTCCCGGCCGCCGGTGACCGCCTGGGATCCGGGTGAGGCCACCCAGCGGATCTCGCTGCCGCTCGGCTACCAGCAGCTGATCCCGCTGCGCCGCGGCGTACTCCTCCACAACCCCAGCGAGTGGGAGGCCCGCTTCGCCGCCATCGAGGCCGACGGCAGCCTCACCCAGCCCGGCGTCCACGCACCGCTGCCGGGCTCGGTCGCCGACTCCCCCGACGGCTCGATCGTCGCCATCGCCCGCAACCCCAGCGACCCCGGGATGATCAGCTACGGCGCCGAGCGCGGCATCGCGGTCAACATGAGCACCTCCGAGCACATCGACCTGCGCGTACCCGACTCCGTCGAGAAGGTACGCGTCGCCGGCTTCGAGTCCGACCGCAGCGTCGTCCTCTACACCGCGACCGCTGCCGAGTCCTGGTACCTCCGCTGCTGGGTCGACACCGGCTCCTGCGACCGCATCACCGGCTCCCAACGTGGTGCCGACGGCCGCCAGATCCGCCTCCCCTAGCGCCGAGAAGGCAGGTACGTCGGCCGAAACGTCAGGTACGTCGGCCGAGAAGGCAGTTGCGTCGGCCGAGAAGGCAGTTGCGTCGTCCGCCGGAAGCTCGGTCTCGACTTGATCCTCGCATACCATGCGCGAGCCGCCTCATCCTCTTCCCAGGGCACGTCGCCGAGAT
>NZ_JBEXJF010000073.1:0-5068 GCF_040608935.1 Nocardioides sp. NPDC004968 | reverse complement strand
GAGGAAAGCCAGAGTTCCTGAATTGTTCAGCGTCGGAATTTGGCCGGAATTATTGACAATACCGGCACCAATGAAGCCCAGACTTCCCCCCATACCGAAAGTATAGGCGGAGGCGCCAGCCGCGAATGTGAAGCCGCCGAGGGTCTGGTTGACCGTGGTGACGGCTGTCGCGCCAGTCGCCCCAAAGGTTGCCGTGCCGCTCGGAACGACGCCGCCGAGCCAGTTCGAACCGGTGCCGAAGGCGCCCGTCACACCCAGCCAGGTCGCGTCCTGGGCGAGGGCCGGAGATCCGGCGGCGAAAGCCGCAGCGCTGACGCCGAGCAGCAGCGCGAGACGCGAAGGGGCAGTCGTCTTGCGGTACGGCATGGGAGACGCAAGCCTTCGTTGGATCACGGCATCGTCGCAGCGAGCGTAACTCGATGACGTAGCGCAGTCCCTGTCAAGCGCACCGCGCTGAGGCGGATCGGCCTCTGGAATTTTAACGCGGAAAGCACATGCCGGCTGCGCCGCGGCCTGGCGATCTAGCGGCCTGCCGCCCGACGAACGCTTTCGCTGCGCTGCCTGCAACCTCGCCTCTGCGATTCGAACGGACGGCGCGCTCTCAACCGCCAGGCGAGCAGCCCGGAACCGAACGTTGCCAAGGCCGGGATGGGTCGATTTTGTCCCTTCAATCTCGGTCCGGTAGGTGACGTTCTGAGCGTCACGAGCCATTAACGCGGGCGCTGGAGAAGACCGAGCTGCGCGCTCAGCAGGAGTAAATCCGCGAGCAGTTGCTTCGCGGCAGGTTGTTCAAGATGCGGCTCAAGGAAATGGCCCGGTTCGCGAGGCAACACCGACCCACCGACGCAGCGCAGCCGGGCGTCTATCCGGCCATCCCCGGAGCTCTGGGCAGTCCCCCTAATCTGGCGCTGCGCAGTCGAGGATGTTATTCTCGATGGCAACATTGCATAATCGATCGCGCCTTATGATTTGATTGATTGCATGCCTGCAATCCAAATCGGGGCCGGCGGATCAAGAAGCGAGGCCGGTGCACCATCTTGATGACCTTCGCGAGTTTCGGGACGATCCTCTGGGTGACGATGAGAGGTGTGATGTGACGAAGGCCACAAAGCAGCAGCCCGAGCCCGAACCGCCCCCGAGCCAAACTAAGAGCAAGGGTGCCGAGCCAAAGACTCCGGGCCGGCTCAGGCGCATTGGCGGATCGTCATCGGACGACTGGAACAACATCCTCGCCAATCAGGCGTTCGGTTCCATATGGCTCCCCGGCTCCGATGAGGCCCAGGTGGGCAAGCAGTTCAAGTCCACCGCCGCCTACTTGGCCGCCTTCAAGGCGAAGGACGAGCTCGAGGCGATGATGGGAACCCAGCTGTTCGCTGCCCACAACGCCGCGATGGAGTGCTATCGCCGGGCGATGATTGTCGACCAGACATTCGCTGGCCGGTCCGAGAACTTCTCCCAGGCGAACAAGCTCTCGCGCACCTACGCCACTCTAATCGAGGCCCTGAACCGGCATCGCGGCAAGGGCGGCCAGCAGAAGGTCACGGTCGAGCATGTCCACGTCCACGAGGGCGGACAGGCCGCAATCGGCGCCTTCGCCACCCCAGGGGGTGGGGGTGGGGTTGCGATCAAATCAGAGGATCAACCACATGGAACCAACGCAACTGCGCCTCAGCCCCCGCTGCTGCGCTCGGACCCGATCGGCAACGTCCTGCCAATCCCCGGCCATGCCGAACGGGAGATGTCGCCTGCATGGGGGCAAGAGCCCCGGCGCGCCGAAGGGTAACAGGCACAGCCTGAAGCACGGTCGGTTCACGGCCAAGGCGATCGAGCGGCGACGCATGGTTTCGGCACTCGTGCGGAGCATGCGAGAGACGGCGGAGATGGTCTAACGACCCGACAGCAGAACGCCACCGCGGGGCTGGGCTGGGGGGCTTTGCAAGCGGTGGCGTTCCTGCCGCATCTGATCGGCGAACCAAGGCTACTTCGATCGGCGAGGAGAATCCACGTTCTGTGGACGGTACGTCATCGGAGCCGGAATTTGCACAGATAGGCCGGACTTTCTGAGATCTGCGAAAGCTTGGCTTTACGCAGTCCGGGGCCTCATCGCGCATCGCTTCAAAAGCGATCCGTTGCCTACAGCCGGCCTTGTATTCCCCCGGTGGCACAGGGTGAGGGCTCGCGTCATGGTGGCTGGCCTACTCGTCATTGCGTTCCTGGCCGGTTACCTGACCGGCTTTTCGGCGGCCGAACGGCTTTGGAAGCGCTGCGCCTTCGAAGCACTGGACCTTGTCGCCAACCGGGTTGCCAAACTGCGCGGAGATCCGTCTCGGCGACGCGAATAGCGACTTCGCCCGCCTCCCCCTCCTGTCCGAAGGTATGGCCATCATGGCCACACCCTTCGGTCGCGCCGGGGAATTGCTCCAGCAACTCGATGGGCGCGGGGCTCATTGGAGTAAAAGTGGGTTCGTCCCCACTTTTGCTCTGACACAGCGCCAAGCCGCTGCCGACGCCGGCATGTCGGAGCGCCAGCAGCTTCAGACCGTCCGCATCGCCAAGATGCAGGCCCCCCGGTCGTTAGAAGCAGTTGATCCCGTTGCCAATGCGCACGCAGGTTCGCGGGCGGGTCATCTGATAGGCTGCCGCGGCCATCGCGTCATTGCTGTTCCGGGTGGCTTCCTGAGATCCAATCTGCGCACCGACCTTGGCGTACTCAAGTTCGGCTTCGGCGTCGGTCAGCTGCCCTTTGTCCTGCTTCTCGGCAATCACCATGCGACTGGCGAGCCTAAGTTGGAGGAGATCCGCGGGATAGACGGAGGCGGCTTTCGCCTCGGCCGCATTGATGCAGCGTGCGAGGGGAACCTTCTTCGAGAAATTCTGAGACCGGCAGGCTGCTTTCTCTACCTCAATGTCCTTTGCCATTCTCGACTGGGCCGAAACACAGCCCGCGAGAACCGCGCTCAACAGAACCAAATATACCTTCATCAGAACCTCCATCAGCCCAGCCGGTTCTGTCGCGCAGTAGAGGGTCGGTGACCATGCTAGCCTCGGCCAAACATTTGGCGGAACGCGCCAAGCGGGCGAGAAGCAGGCAAAGCGGTCAGGTGGGCTTTATAACAAGCCGCCGAGATAGCTTGACTGCGAGTCGGCATTTATAGATATTCGAATAAATTCATAAATGCCCTCTATCTCCTATCTCCTGTTACCTCTTAGAGAGCTCCCCGATGGTCGGATCGAACCGCGTCCAGCGCCTCAAGCGGAAGGCCGGCATCGTCGCAAGCGAGCGCGCGGTCGTGGTCAACAAGGCCGTGGGCTACATCCGCGTCTCCTCGACCGAGCAGGCGGAACACGGCTTTGGCTTGGCGACGCAGGAAGCGGCGATCCGCGCCTTCGCCACCAGCCAGGGTTATGAGCTCATCGAGGTCGTGACAGACGCCGCGGTGTCGGGTGCGTCGCGGCCGGCCGAGCGCGACGGATTCCGCCGCGTGATCGAGCTGGCGGAGGACGGCGCGTTCTCGGTCCTGCTGGTCTGGAAGTTCGATCGGCTGGCCCGCCAGATTGTCTATGCGGTGACGGCCGCTAATGACCTGCAGGAGCAGCACGGCGTCCAGCTTCGCAGCGTCACGGAGCCGATCGACACGGCGACCGCGATGGGCCGGACCGTCTTCGCCATCCTGGCCGGCATGGCCGAGCAGGAGCGCCAGGTCATCACGGAGAGGACGTTCCTTGGCCGGCAGGAAAAGGCGACGCGGGGAGGGTATGCCTGCGGGGCGGTGCCGCTGGGCTATGTCACCGACCGGGAGGGCGGGCTTGCGCCTGATGCCGAGAGCGCGGTGACTGTGCGCCGGATCTTCGCCATGCGGAAGGAAGGCGCCACGCTGCAGGCCATCGCCAGCGCCTTGAACGGGGACGGCATCGCAACGTCGCGCGGCGGCCGGTGGTGGCCGGCCACGGTTCGCTACATTCTCGACAACCCCAAATATCGCGGCGACAGCGAATACCTGTTCCGCTGGAATGGCGACGAGAAGCACGTCCAGCGCACCGGCACGCATGCTGCCCTGATAGATTGATGTCTTGCAGTCTAGCCGTCCTGCTAGCTCGTCATCTATCTATCGCGCTCGCCTCCCACGCCAAGCAGGCCGACGACGAGGAATTGATGCGGATGGCGACCCGCATCAGAGCCCGCGCGGTCAGGCGCGCCGGGGAACTGCTCCACCAACTCGATGGAAGGGGCCGACCGCCAGAAAATACCATGGACACCCACGGTATTTCCCAGCGCCAGGCAGCTTCCGACGCCGGCATGTCCGAGAGGCAAAGAGGCTTGGCGATGGGCTTAAGATAGCCGCTTGGCGATCATGCTCTGGACGATAGCTGTCCCGAAGAAAGGAAGGAGGATGACGAGCACCACCCAGGCCGCCGATAAGCCAGCCGCTGACAGGAGCTTCGCAGTCGACACCACAAACCACATGGTGCAGCCAATCACGGTCAGTGTGACCAGCCACTGCCAAATCGTTACGTCGCCCATCTCGATACTCCCCTCTTCTTCCGGAACAGGTTGAATCCGCTTACGCTGCACTCGTCCAGTCCGCACCCTGCGGTGGCCCATCATCCCTTATCAGGCGGGACGCTGTGCCTAGGCTAGAGACGCATTGCACTCCGGTTGATTCAGCGTTCGTTCGGGGTTTGAACAGACGCCGCGCCGGGCCACAGGAGGCCCAGGTTTGGCATTTCGCGCGATTTTGGCTATCCGAAGGGCAGAAAATTTTTTGCGCCCACCGGCCGCCTTCTAAACGCTTCCACGGGGCTATGCCCCTTGAAGGAACTTTCGGACCACCTACCTGTTGAGGACGCGGCGTCGGAGACGATGCCTGCCTGCTCTCCGGTTGGATGCGTTGCCGCGGATGTACCGGCCGCACCGACAGGAGGGCAAAGCCAGTTTCCCGGCGATGGCCGGAACCGCCAAGTCCTGACAGAAGTCAGAGGCCCGTCGCTTCCCAAGCGGCGGGCTTATTATTTCCTGAGCTGAGGTTCGCGGAGTAATAAGCGCGCAAGCGGCTTCCGATGCGGGCAT
>NZ_JBEXJF010000072.1:0-5662 GCF_040608935.1 Nocardioides sp. NPDC004968 | reverse complement strand
CGCCGAATTGGACAACAAAGCGAGATCCGATAAAGTCCTCCAGGACGAGGCGGAAACACAACTGCTAAACCAGGGAAAGCGCGGAACGCGCCGAATTGGGAAAGCGAAAGTGAGTCTGCTAAAGTCTGAAAGGCAAGGAGCCGATAAAGGTTCTGGAGCTGGCAAGGAAAGCGCGAAACACGCCGAATTGCGAAAGCGAAAGAAAGCCTGATAAGGTTCAGCACGAAGCAGAAACAAGCAGTACAAAAGCAAGTATAAAACGAATATTGCCGCCGGACTGGCTGAGACGGATGTCTGAAATCTACCGGTGCGCGTGTGATTCTTGAGAACTCAACAGTGTGTCATAGTCGACGAATTAGTTTGTTATGCCCCGTCGACCACCATCCCTTAGTGGGGTGTTTGGTTGATGGTTTCTTTGACAATTGATTCTGGCAAACATCCAGTCTTTAGGGATTGGAACATGTCAGTGTCTCCTGTCAGGGCATCTCTTTTTCCATGACTGCCTTTGGTATTGCCTTGGTGGTTGTGGTGTTGTTTTTCAACGGAGAGTTTGATCCTGGCTCAGGACGAACGCTGGCGGCGTGCTTAACACATGCAAGTCGAGCGGAAAGGCCCTTCGGGGTACTCGAGCGGCGAACGGGTGAGTAACACGTGAGTAATCTGCCCCAGGCTCTGGGATAGCCACCGGAAACGGTGATTAATACCGGATACGACAACCGATTGCATGATCTGGTTGTGGAAAGTTTTTCGGCCTGGGATGTGCTCGCGGCCTATCAGCTTGTTGGTGAGGTAATGGCTCACCAAGGCTTCGACGGGTAGCCGGCCTGAGAGGGTGACCGGCCACACTGGGACTGAGACACGGCCCAGACTCCTACGGGAGGCAGCAGTGGGGAATATTGGACAATGGGCGGAAGCCTGATCCAGCAACGCCGCGTGAGGGATGACGGCCTTCGGGTTGTAAACCTCTTTCAGCACAGACGAAGCGCAAGTGACGGTATGTGCAGAAGAAGGACCGGCCAACTACGTGCCAGCAGCCGCGGTAATACGTAGGGTCCGAGCGTTGTCCGGAATTATTGGGCGTAAAGGGCTCGTAGGCGGTCTGTCGCGTCGGGAGTGAAAACCAGGTGCTTAACACCTGGCCTGCTTTCGATACGGGCAGACTAGAGGTACTCAGGGGAGAATGGAATTCCTGGTGTAGCGGTGAAATGCGCAGATATCAGGAGGAACACCGGTGGCGAAGGCGGTTCTCTGGGAGTATCCTGACGCTGAGGAGCGAAAGTGTGGGGAGCGAACAGGATTAGATACCCTGGTAGTCCACACCGTAAACGTTGGGCGCTAGGTGTGGGACACATTCCACGTGTTCCGTGCCGCAGCTAACGCATTAAGCGCCCCGCCTGGGGAGTACGGCCGCAAGGCTAAAACTCAAAGGAATTGACGGGGGCCCGCACAAGCGGCGGAGCATGCGGATTAATTCGATGCAACGCGAAGAACCTTACCTGGGTTTGACATACACCGGAAAGCCGTAGAGATACGGCCCCTTTTAGTCGGTGTACAGGTGGTGCATGGCTGTCGTCAGCTCGTGTCGTGAGATGTTGGGTTAAGTCCCGCAACGAGCGCAACCCTCGTCCTATGTTGCCAGCAATTCGGTTGGGGACTCATAGGAGACTGCCGGGGTCAACTCGGAGGAAGGTGGGGATGACGTCAAGTCATCATGCCCCTTATGTCCAGGGCTTCACGCATGCTACAATGGCCGGTACAAAGGGCTGCGATCCCGTGAGGGTGAGCGAATCCCAAAAAGCCGGTCTCAGTTCGGATTGGGGTCTGCAACTCGACCCCATGAAGTCGGAGTCGCTAGTAATCGCAGATCAGCAACGCTGCGGTGAATACGTTCCCGGGCCTTGTACACACCGCCCGTCACGTCACGAAAGTCGGCAACACCCGAAGCCAGTGGCCCAACTCGTAAGAGAGGGAGCTGTCGAAGGTGGGGCTGGCGATTGGGACGAAGTCGTAACAAGGTAGCCGTACCGGAAGGTGCGGCTGGATCACCTCCTTTCTAAGGAGTAAGTGGCCATGAATTCACACAACATTCGGTTGTGTGGTGATGGTGCTACTCGCTAGTGGAATCGTCGATGAAACACCGGCTGGTTGCCGGGTGTGCTTCTCAGTACTGTCTGGTCCTTCGGGAACAGGCGTGGAACCTGAAGTCTCCTGGACCTGGTCTGGTCTTGACACACTGTTGGGCCCTGAGGAATCACACAACGTAAGTTGAGTGGTTGTCTCTCTGCCCCTTTCGCCTGAAGGTTGCTCGGTATGAGCGCTGGATGGGGTTGTGCGGGCTGGCCGGCGCTGAGATATGCGCTGGAGTTGATAGTTGGATAGTGGACGCGAGCATCTTGTTTAATAAGAATGCACACACCTTGTAGGCGCTTCAGCCGTGGGTTTAGGCCTGGTGGTTGGGGTGTTGGTGTGTGCGTGGTCTTCGTAGCGCAGACAAGCTCGGCGACGTGAGTTGTCGTTGTTTGTTGTTTTTGTTGAGTGTTTGTGAGAGATAAGCTATGAAGGGCACATGGTGGATGCCTTGGCATCAAGAGCCGAAGAAGGACGTTGGAGCCTGCGATAAGCCCTGGGGAGTTGGCAACCGAGCGTTGATCCGGGGGTGTCCGAATGGGGAAACCCAGCACGAGTCATGTCGTGTTACCCGCGCCTGAATCTATAGGGCGTGTGGAGGGAACGCGGGGAAGTGAAACATCTCAGTACCCGTAGGAAGAGAAAACAATAGTGATTCCGAGAGTAGTGGCGAGCGAAATCGGATGAGGCCAAACCGGTTACCTGTGATAGACGGCAGTTGTTGGGTAGTCGGGGTTGTGGGATATGTCTTTCATCGTCTGCCGGCGGTGAGCTCAGTAAGAAACCAAGCATGAAGGTGAACCAGTTGGGAAGCTGGGCCGTAGCGGGTGATAGCCCCGTAATCGTATGTGTTTGGCTGGGTTGATGTACTTCCCAAGTAGGACGGCACTCGTGGAATGTCGTGTGAATCTGGCGGGACCACCCGCTAAGCCTAAATACTTCTTGATGACCGATAGCGGACCAGTACCGTGAGGGAAAGGTGAAAAGTACCCCTGGCGGGGAGTGAAATAGTACCTGAAACCGTGTGCCTACAATCCGTCAGAGCCCGGCCGGCCTTTTGGCAGTGGGGGTGATGGCGTGCCTTTTGAAGAATGAGCCTGCGAGTTAGCGGTGTGTGGCAAGGTTAACCCGTGTGGGGAAGCCGTAGCGAAAGCGAGTCCTAATAGGGCGATTGAGTCGCGCGCTCTAGACCCGAAGCGAAGTGATCTAGCCATGGGCAGGTTGAAGCGCCGGTAAGACGGCGTGGAGGACCGAACCCACTTCAGTTGAAAATGGAGGGGATGACCTGTGGTTAGGGGTGAAAGGCCAATCAAACTTCGTGATAGCTGGTTCTCCCCGAAATGCATTTAGGTGCAGCGTTGCGTGTTTCTTGCCGGAGGTAGAGCACTGGATAGCCGATGGGCCCGACCAGGTTACTGACGTTAGCCAAACTCCGAATGCCGGTAAGTGAGAGCGCAGCAGTGAGACAGTGGGGGATAAGCTCCATTGTCGAGAGGGAAACAGCCCAGACCATCAGCTAAGGCCCCTAAGCGATAACTAAGTGGAAAAGGATGTGGAGTCGCAGTGACAACCAGGAGGTTGGCTTGGAAGCAGCCACCCTTGAAAGAGTGCGTAATAGCTCACTGGTCAAGTGATTCCGCGCCGACAATGTAGCGGGGCTCAAGTTATCCGCCGAAGCTATGGCACTCCGGTTTTCCGGGGTGGGTAGGGGAGCGTCGTGTAACCAGTGAAGCAGCGGAGTGATCCAGCGGTGGAGGTTACGCGAGTGAGAATGCAGGCATGAGTAGCGAATGATGTGTGAGAAACACATCCGCCGATTGATCAAGGGTTCCAGGGTCAAGCTAATCTGCCCTGGGTAAGTCGGGACCTAAGGCGAGGCCGACAGGCGTAGTCGATGGACAACGGGTTGATATTCCCGTACCGGCGAAGTGACGCCCATGATGAGGCGCATGATGCTAACCATCTGAAGCATGCGTGACCGATCCCTTCGGGGTGAGGCGTGTGTGTGGAACATGGGACCCAAGTGTGTAGTAGTCAAGTGATGGGGTGACGCAGGAAGGTAGTCGAACCGTAGCGATGGTTGTCTACGGGTAAGCGTGTAGGGCTGTGTGTAGGCAAATCCGCGCACTGTATGCCTGAGACGTGATACGGACCCGTTTGGGGAAGTCGATGATCCTATGCTGTCGAGAAAAACCTCTAGCGAGTCATGAGCCGCCCGTACCCCAAACCGACTCAGGTGATCAGGTAGAGAATACCGAGGCGATCGAGCGAACCATGGTTAAGGAACTCGGCAAAATGCCCCCGTAACTTCGGGAGAAGGGGGGCCCGGATCGTGAACCCACTAGCTGGGGGAAGCGTGAAGGGCCGCAGAGACCAGGCCCAAGCGACTGTTTACTAAAAACACAGGTCCGTGCGAAGTTGTAAGACGATGTATACGGACTGACTCCTGCCCGGTGCTGGAAGGTTAAGAGGACGGGTTAGCCTCACGGCGAAGCTCAGAATTTAAGCCCCAGTAAACGGCGGTGGTAACTATAACCATCCTAAGGTAGCGAAATTCCTTGTCGGGTAAGTTCCGACCTGCACGAATGGAGTAACGACTTGGGCGCTGTCTCAACCGTGGACTCGGCGAAATTGCACTACGAGTAAAGATGCTCGTTACGCGCGGCAGGACGGAAAGACCCCGGGACCTTTACTATAGTTTGGTATTGGTGTTTGGTTCGGCTTGTGTAGGATAGGTGGGAGACTGTGAAGCGCACACGCCAGTGTGTGTGGAGTCAACGTTGAAATACCACTCTGGTCGTACTAGATGTCTAACTTCGGACCATGATCTGGTTCAGGGACAGTGCCTGATGGGTAGTTTAACTGGGGCGGTTGCCTCCTAAAGTGTAACGGAGGCGCTCAAAGGTTCCCTCAGCCTGGTTGGCAATCAGGTGGCGAGTGTAAGTGCACAAGGGAGCTTGACTGTGAGACAGACATGTCGAGCAGGGACGAAAGTCGGAACTAGTGATCTGGCCACGGCATGTGGAAGCGTGGTCACTCAACGGATAAAAGGTACCCCGGGGATAACAGGCTGATCTTCCCCAAGAGTCCATATCGACGGGATGGTTTGGCACCTCGATGTCGGCTCGTCGCATCCTGGGGCTGGAGTAGGTCCCAAGGGTTGGGCTGTTCGCCCATTAAAGCGGCACGCGAGCTGGGTTTAGAACGTCGTGAGACAGTTCGGTCCCTATCCGCCGCGCGCGTAGGAAACTTGAGAAAGGCTGTCCCTAGTACGAGAGGACCGGGATGGACGAACCTCTGGTGTGCCAGTTGTACCGCCAGGTGCATGGCTGGTTGGCTACGTTCGGAAGTGATAACCGCTGAACGCATCTAAGCGGGAAGCACGTTTCAAGATGAGGTTTCCCACCCTTTATGGGTTAAGGCCCCCTACAGACTATGGGGTTGATAGGCCGGAGGTGTACAGCAGTGATGCCCAGCCGACCGGTACTAATAGGCCGAGGGCTTATCTTTCATAAACCCTCAACAAAAACAACAA
>NZ_JBEXJF010000071.1:0-5719 GCF_040608935.1 Nocardioides sp. NPDC004968 | reverse complement strand
GGCTTTCTCAGTGAGGTTGACGAAGGGCTTCACGACGAGTGACAGCCGTGCCGGGCTCACTGGCGCAGCCGGGACCGGTCGGTTCGCCATCGCCAGGAAGGCCACCAAGGAGCTGATCGCGAGCGCTGAAGTGGCGCCGACAAGCCAAGGTAGCCTCAGCCAATCGCCCATTTGCGGGCGGGATGGTTTGTCGGGCGAGGGATCGGATGGTGAAAGCGGCGCAGGGTCGATCTGATCGTTCAATTGCCAGCGGAAGCTGGGCACATAGCCCCCCTTGGCAATCTCGATCACAAGCGGGTCGGTACTGCCTTCAAGCAGATAGTACCGCTCCAATCCGCGCCTGAGCCGCCCCGCCTCAATGCGAACGACGGGATCGTTCGAAACGTCGAAATCTGCCCTCCGGCCGAAGACTTCGACTGCGATCGCATAAGCCTTGATGCGGTCTGCCCGGCCAGTGAGTGCTTCTTCAACCACGTAGGACAGAAACCGGCGCACCCGCTCTGGCACCTTAAAGTCGTCACTTGCTAAAATGCGACCCAGTTGGGCACGAATATCATCTTCAGAGATCCCAGGAACAACGCAGGAAACTGAGCCACTGCTGGAACGCGTCGGCATCATCAAGGCCCTTCGAATACGCTTAGCACCATCGAACAGATGGAGCGATCAGTGCAACAGCGCGGTGACACGCAGAGCGCTAACCAGTCAGCCAAACACTCGCCCCTGCTGTCCCTAAGGTCAATTGAGCGATCGCTGCGCCAAGCCCAAAATCGGTGAAGGGCAAGGAGTGCATCGACCCGCCCTCACATATCGAGGTCGGCATTATGACCCGGATCGAGGAGCGCGGGCGCGCCCGTCTCAAACTGCGTTTTCCTGATTGGCGGGCCCGTTTTGATCTGGCCGCAAGCGAAACCTTTCTCGACCTTTGCGAGGCGTACGAATTGGCGCATGTTGGGCTGGATTACTGGACCAGGTCAGACGCACCGTTACGCGACGAGATGATTGCAGATTACCGAGACCTAATGGCCTCCCTAGAGTTGGAAGCCCAGATCTGGGCAGATCGCGAGATCGAGGAAAGAAGTCACGCCAGAAAGCGTTAGCTGGCGGCCGTCGCCTTTCCGCTGCGACTTCGCAGATGGGTGCGCGGCTCAGCTTCG
The DNA here is from genome assembly GCF_040608935.1 of Nocardioides sp. NPDC004968. Classification (NCBI taxonomy): domain Bacteria; kingdom Bacillati; phylum Actinomycetota; class Actinomycetes; order Propionibacteriales; family Nocardioidaceae; genus Nocardioides; species Nocardioides sp. NPDC004968. The sequence goes on along the minus strand of NZ_JBEXJF010000071.1, from coordinate 4,565 downwards.
TGGCTGACTCAGAGGTTTCCGCTATCTATAAGACGGCAACCACGACAAGTTCTTCCCAGCGCTCGTGTGGCCAGAGCCGGGGCGGATCTCGCGAGAACCCCCACCGCACCGGCTCGCACCCTCCCCTGCAACATTCGGTGCTTCGGCGGACCGCGAGCTTCGCGTGGGTAACCGCGCCTGCCGAGCATGTGCCGCGGTTGCGCCTTGCGCCGCCATCGTTGAATAGGAGCTGGCATGTCGCGAGAGGAGGCTGAGCGCCATCCTTGCATCCAGATCAGCATGACCAGACATAGCGTGTGGCCCCACGCTACGAAAAACTAACCCGGTGCCGCTGATTGAGATGTTCGAAGCCAGGCCTCCATTGACTGCTTGCGCGACCAGTCTGTGGCCTCGACGATGCGAATATCTCGGACGACAGCGTCGCCCAAGAGCTTACGCGCGGCCTGATAGTCCGGGCTCTCATACGCCGCGATGGCGCTTGTGACGCTGTCGAACTCTATAATGACCGTGCGCAGGTTCAGTCCTTCCTCCAGCGTTACGGCAGGAACGCCTCGTACTAGATTGCGCCCGCCGGCCGCCCAAATCGCGGGACCGGCTAGCTCAACATATGCCGCAAGGGCTTCAGGGTCCTTGATTTCGCGGTAGGCCGCGATCCAATAGGCTTTAGCCATCGTTGCCTCCGCGAATTGATCTCGTGGTTGCACTGCAAGCGCTGCGAACAAAAATGGTCATGGCTGCGGCTCTAAAATCGCCTATCCGATCCTTGTCTCTGCTAGGGTTTCAGTGCTCGTGCTCGTGAGCATCGTCGGCTACCCGACACTGCGCCATAGAGGCGCGGGCTAAGGAGATGGGACTGGAGCACCAATCGACGAGCAAACGCCCTTTTAGACATCACGACGTGAACCGTGGCGAGTGCCGCGCAAACGTCTCGACGTCCTTACCCAAATTGGGCGCCGGCATTGCCGATGCGAGCACGGCAAATAGCCCCCCACTAGAAACTCATTGCAACCTCCCGCTTTGGAGTGTGCAACGCAGCATAACTGATTTTAGTCGTCCGTGAAGAACTTTGATCGCACTCGACGTCGTGCAGGTTTCGTATCCGAACGGCCAGGGGCGAGACGATCCTCCACAGAGCGAACCTGGTCGCGCTCATCGTGTTTATCGAGTTGTTGACCAAAGGGTGACGGGATATGCCCCGCCAGCCCGCACCGGCTGGGGTGCCGAGGAAGGATGACCGTATGAGCCTGCCCCGCTTCGCCCTTGGCTGCTGGCATGAGCGCCAGCGCCAGAGCGACATCGACATACTCTGGCCGCTCTGCCTCAAGCACGCGCCAGACAACGCCACCGCGCGCCAGGCATTCAGCCTCCACGCCGCCCGCGCCAGCGCCTGGGCCGTGCTGCCTGACGACGAGCGCCGCCGACAGATCGAGATGCTGGCGCGACACGATGCAATCCCCGGGGAGGTCGAGAAGCAGATTCGGGCGCTATGAGCCTCATCCTCCGCTGCGCCTTTCCCGCCCATCAATCGCCCCTGCCAGGAACCGCAGCGCCAGCACGCGCTGGTCGGTCAACCGCGGCCGCGACCATCGCCGCGGCATCACGGGAAATCTCGGCCTGCGCCCTGCTCGGCAAACGCAGCGCCGGATCGTACTGTGCGTCATATCCAGCTGCCACCCACTAGCTCCGTCGCGGCCGTACTCCACCAGTGGGCAGCTACGCGCGCGCGGGCGCGTGCGCGCGGGGGGATCCCCATCCCTACGGCGGGGCCGAGCTGAGCCCCTACAGCCCGGCACGGCCGCCACTGCGTAACATTTTTGCGAGGATGTGACGGTGTGACGGGTGTGACGGGCCCTGGCGGCTTCGACGGCGCAGCGTATATGGGGAGGGGATGTTGGTAGATCCTGATCTCTCTAAGATAGGTTTGCGGCCATGTTTCAAGACGAGTTCACAATGCCGCCTCGTGACGAGGAACATTTCTGGGAACTAATGGAGCAGAACTTTAGTTTCGCGATGGATACGCTGCGCCTGCAGAGCCGTGAGGAAGCTCGGCTTGCAAAGAAGACTGACCAGAATTCTCAATTATGAATACGATATAGCGCAGCACCCGTCGAAAATGATCAGCGGGAACATTATTACGACCTTGGCCGGGGGCTTTTAGACCGAGTTTGGGAACTGATTAAGAAGCGGGAGCTTTCGCCTGAATTCGTCCAACTCTGGGGTGTCCTGATGTTTAGCTTTGGCCACACGGTCAACTATCAGATGGACGATAACCCTGTTCTGGAGGCGTACGAGCTTCTCCGGCTGGCCGAAGCGGAGGGCTGACCGGCGGGTGCGGGCACGCGCGCCGCACGGACACCCCCGCCCAGGTACCCGCTGCCGCCGGGTATGTACCCGGAGCCCGGCGCGGGGCCATGCCGGCACACGTTGAGCCACGACCCGCCGCCTCGGGGGCACGTTGCTTCGCAACTCCCCCATCCCCGTGGGGTTGGCGTTGCTAGGGAAGGACCCGGGAGACAACCGCAAAGCACTCCCGTGCCGTACCATGGCACCGCCGCCGATCGCCGGCCGTGGCTCGGGTGAGGTCCGCTATCAACCTTATCGGGACGCTCCGCCCGAGCCGACGAGCGCAACTTGCGGGGGACGGCGTTAGTGTTGCAGCCGCTCCAGCTGCTTGGAACGGCGCGAGCGTTGTCCGCCTATGGTTCTCGTCCGATCCCACCATGGATTGTCTCCCAGACGCGGATCGCGTCCTGGAGTGCCAGCAATTCTCGGTGACTACTTCCATCTTGTACCGAGAGCGCCTTGATGCGTTGGATCGCGAGGGCGTAGTCTTCATTTGTCTCGATCGTGATGGTGGGCGCGTCCGACCTACAGGATTCCGGCCCGTGTTTGATTGTCGTCTTCATGGCGACCTCCGGAGGATGGAGCATCTGGTAAATTATGCTCCAGTTAAGAGAGCCCGTGTTTGCGTCAAATCAACCCACCCGCTGTTCGGGAGAACCAAAACCTGGCCAGATCTACATATGACTGCGGGTAAGCAAGGAGCAGTCGGATAATGTACAAGCTCATTCTCATACCGACAGACGGATCGGAATTTGCCCAGAAGGGCGTAAATCATGGCCTGAACCTCGCTAGGAGCGTGGGCGCGAAGGTCATTATAGTCACCGTGACAGAGCCATTTGCAATCTATGGTGCCGCGGCCAGCGCCGGGTGGGCGCCGCCACTGATGGAGACGGCGGCGGAGTATGAGGCGAGCCAGACGCAAGCGGCTGAGAAGACACTGGCTGATGCCAGAGCTGCTGCAGATCGTCTCGGCGTCGACGCCGAGACCGTTCATATTCCCCAGGCTCACCCGGCCGAGGCAATCGTCGAAGTTGCCAATAGCCGTCACTGCAGCCTCATTGTCATAGCATCCCACGGCAGACGCGGGCTCCGTCGCCTTCTGCTGGGCAGCCAGACCTCCGAGGTGCTTTCCAGCAGTTCGGTACCCGTTCTAGTGGTAACGTAGTGCCGATGTGGAGACATCAGCACGATTGGTCATTCCGACCCCACGTCCAACCGCAAAACATCCGCAGTCCACCCCCTACCTGACGTCTTAGCTCGCCGGGGTAATGCGAGAGTACGCGTTCGTGTTGAGTCATTTGAGCGCCTGTCAGCGGCGCTGCGTTCCCGCGGCGATCAGGGCAAGACCGTCGCCGACTTCGTTCATGCGCCGCTGCGTATCGATCTGTTGGGCGACAGGCAGCAAGGGTGCGCATGCACTCGGCGTGACGCGGCGAGGTTTCGCCATAGCCGGCCGGCGCCCGGCAGGGTCTCGTTGGCTTCGATCAGGAGCAGCCGGCGGGCGTCAGGCTCGTTTCTCACCCGCCGCAGCAGCGTGAACAGTTCGGGATCATGACGCTCCTGCTTCGCCTGATCGAGATAGCCGAGCTTGTTGCCATCGCTGCGCCCGTCGTTCGGCGTGAGCATCCAGCACACGCCGAGCTTCAAGCCTGACCGGCTCAGCAGCCGCAGGAGCGCATATTTCCGATAGTCGTTGACGTCCCCGACATATTGCTCCTTCACGCCGCGCCTCCCCGATCGTCAATCGGGAGGCAGAATGACCGAATACCCTGTTTTGGGGTATCCGAATTTCGGGTTTCTTTGGAGCGCCGGTCCACTCGTATTGGGCGCCGGCTTTGGCTTCAACCCGCTCCGAACTCTACAAGGCCCTGCTCGCGGCGCTGATCCAGGCAAGCAAGGATGCCGGTATCACGCAGGTCGAGCTGGCGGCACGGATCGGGCAGCGACAGACATTCGTATCGAAGTATGAACTGGGCGAGCGGCGCCTCGATGTGGCGGAATATATCGCTATTGCGCGGGCGATCGGCGCCGAGCCGTTTGCGATGATACGAGTTGCCGACGCGAGCGCGAAGTGACCAAGGGGAGAAGATATGGGGGGCAGGATCGCGGAGCGGCGTAGCCGGCAATTGATCCACCCCCGTTGAATTGGTCCACCCTGAAGTATGTCTTTTGGCAGACAGGAGGACCGATATGCCGAAGAAGCGCCACAAGCCCGAAGAGAT
>NZ_JBEXJF010000070.1:0-5861 GCF_040608935.1 Nocardioides sp. NPDC004968 | reverse complement strand
GCCTTCACCAACAACTGGACGGCCAAGATCGAAGGCCTCTACGTCGATACCGGCGAGGGCCGGCGCGCCCGATCCTTCGACAATGCGGCGGGCGGCGTGCTCCCGGCCGGAACCTATACCGCGGTCAGCAATGGCGGCGGCGGTGCCGGGCTCGTGCGCGTCGGCGTGAACTACAAGTTCTGAGCGGCACGTTGCAGCAAACAGCCCGGCCGATGCGCCGGGCTGTTTTCTCTTCATTCGCCTCCCGAATTGAAGGCCGAACTTCGACGCCAGGCGCTGGGCCACAGGTCGTGACAGGATTAAACTCGAAAGCTGCCGACAGCAGTTCAGACGTTTGTGCTCACGCTAATCAATCAAGTCATCATCCCAGGGCGTTTGCCCATGGCAAGCTCGCCGGCTTTCTCTGAAATCGCACCGACGCGGTCGGCGACCGCAAGTCCAATCTGACGCTGAGCCAGGAGCGGGCCGATGCGGTTTGCGACACTGTGGTCACCACACTCGGCATCGCCCCCGCCGGGATTGTCTCAGTCGGCCTCGGCGAAGGGCAGTTGCAGAACCGGGAGAACCCGGACCCAGCGGCCAACCGGCGCGCCCAGATCGTGAATGTGGGTCGGTTCAGATAGGCTGGCCAAATCGTGATGGATCGGCTTGATTGGATGGACTTGAGCGTGAGGACGGCATGCGACACGGAATGATTGCCCTATCCGCAATGGCGCTGGCGCTGGCTCCAGCCAGCGCCGTTCTCCCCGGCCTCGGCGCCGCATTCGCCCAGCAGGCTGCTCCAGCGCCGCAGGCTGCACAGGCCGCGCCAGCCCAGGCCGCGGACACGGTCTTCACCCGTGCCGAGATCGAGCCGCTGGTGAAGCCGATCGCACTCTACCCCGACCCGCTGCTGGCGCAGTTGCTGCCGGCCTCGGCCTATCCGCTCGACATCGTGCAGGCGGCGCGCTGGTTGGATCGAAACAAGGCGGCTGTCGAGAAGGCCGATTTCACAGCAGCCGACGCCATGACCTGGGATGCCAGCGTGAAGGCGCTGATCCGCTTTCCCGACCTGGTCAAGCAGATGAACGAGAACCTTGATTGGACGAGCGATCTCGGCGACGCCTTTGTCTACCAGCCGACGGATGTAGCGGCCGTCATTCAGGATCTGCGGGCCATGGCGGCAAAGGGCGGTGCCCTGAAATCCACGCCACAGCAGACCGTGGTCCAGAAGACCGAGGGCTCCAGCACGGTCATCTATATCGAGCCGGCGGAACCGGAGGTGATCTATGTTCCAAGTTATGATCCCGGGGTCGTCTACCAGCCGGTCGCTTCCGCCGTCCCGGGCGCGCTCCTGACCTTCGGGACCGCCATCGCCGTGGGCGCCGTGATGTACAACAACCCGTGGAACTGGGGCACCGGGGCGGTCTATCCTCCGCGCTGGCCTGGCTATCCAGGCTACCGGCCCGGCTATCCCGGCGCACCCGGGCGCGGAAACATCAATATTGGCAACGAGATCAATATTGGCGGCGGCAATATTATCGGAAGCGGGAACAACATCGGCAACGGCAACAGCATCGGCAACACCAAGCCGTGGCGGCCCGACCCTGACCGATATCGGCCTGGGCAGGGCTCCAAGCCCGGCCTCGCCCGCCCTGGCGGCCCAGGCCGGCCAGGTGGCCCAGGCGGTGTCGGTGGTCCGGGCGGCCCAGGCGGCATAGGCGGCCCCGGGCCGGCTGGCGGCGTCGGTGGTCCGGGAGGGCCCGGCGGCATTGGTGGCGTCGGCGGGCCAGGCGGCCCGGGCGGGGTTGGCGGCGTCGGTGGTCCGGGAGGTCCAGGCGGTATCGGCAGCGTCGGCGGAGCAGGCGGTCCAGGTGGTGTCGGCGGCCCCGGACCGGCTGGCGGCGTCGGTGGAGTGCTGGGCGGTGCGGCAGCAGGCGCGATCGGCGGTGCGGCGGCTGGCATGATCGGCCAGCGACCGTCCCAGCAACCCGCACGCCCCGATGCGCGACCCGGACAAGATCGCCCCCAGGGCGGGACCGGGCAGGGCCGACCACAGGCCGACACAGGCAGGCCCGCGACGCGACCGTCGGGACCAGAACGGCCCTCGGCACGGCCGCCGACGGCACAGGCGCGACCAGCGGCGCCGCAGGGGGGTGCAAGGCCCCGCCCAACAGCCCCGAGCGCTTTTGACGGCATTGATGCAGGGCGTGGCGCGGCGGCCTATGGCAATCGCGGAGCGTCCAGCCGCGGCCAGATCAGCATGCCGGCAGGCCGCGGCGGTGGCGGCGGGCAGATCGGCGGCGGGGGTCGCGGCGGCGGCGGTCATATCGGCGGTGGTGGCGGCCGCGGGGGCGGCGGCGGTCGCGGCGGACGGCGCTGATTGGGGGACATGATCATGGCACATCACGCTTGGATTTCAGTTCGGGTCTCGCTCACTGTCCTGATGATGGCGGGCCCTGCCGCAGCCCAGCAGAGCTTCCCGTCACCCGATGCGGCGTCCAGTGCACTGATCGAGGCGGCGCGGGCGCGCGAGCCCGCGCCCGGCGTCCTTGATCGCATTTTCGGGTTGGGGGCCCGCGACGTGCTGAGCACCGGCGACGCCACTCTGGACCGCGAGAGACTCGAGCGCTTCAACGAAGCTGCGGCGGAAGCCGTCACGCTGACGCCGCGCGGCGACGCGACGCGGATCCTGACGATCGGCAAACGCAAGTTCGAGTTCCCGATTCCGATCGTCCGGCGCGGCGAGGCCTGGATGTTCGATATCGCAGCCGGGCGGGACGAAATCCTCAACCGCACGATTGGCGCGAATGAACTGCGCGCCATCGAGGCGTGCCAAGCCTATATCGGCGCCCAGCGCGAGTATTTCCGCATGGACCATGATGGCGATCAGGTGCACGAATATGCCCAGAACCTCATCTCGACACCTGGCACGCAGGACGGGTTGTACTGGCCAAGAACCGGGCAGGCTGATGTCAGCCCGCTCGAGGGTGCCTTGAGCGAGGCGCTGCTTAATCAGGAGAACCGGGCGTATGGCGGTTACCTTTTTCGCATCCTGAAGGCACAAGGACCCTGGGCGCCCGGCGGCGCGCATTCCTACGTCATCAACGGCAACATGATCTCTGGCTTCGGCCTCGCGGCCTGGCCGGCCGCGTGGGGCAAGACCGGCGTCATGACCTTCATCTGCGGGCATAATGGCGTCATCCTGCAGAAGAATCTCGGCTCGAAGACCAGCGCCTTGGCGGACCGCCTCCTCCGCTACGACCCCGACAGTAGCTGGGCGCCAGTCGAATAGAAGGGGCGCCCCTGCTCCGGCGCCTCTCGGTGTGCCAGAGGAGGGCGAAATCGCCCTTTCACGGCCGCAGACCGTTCCCGAGAAGACCGTTGCCGGCCGGGGAACAAGGGAAACAGGATGACGAGGAATCACCTCTATGAGGGGGCGACGACACCTACTGACGCAAAACTTGCTCTTTTAGACGTCGACAGCGTGGGGTTGAAGCTCTCGAGGGTGTTGGAGTTCCGCAGCCGCATGACCGGTCGACTGACTTTACGGATGCGTCCCCCCCGGGACGTATGGCGCGGATCAGGCCGTCCCCGAAAATGCAGTGCCTTCGACGGCAACTGCGGGGGCCACTTCGGACGACCCATCTGACGCAAGCGATCTATAGATTGACCACGGAGAGAACCCTGAACCGGCGTGTGCGCGGCCTTCATCAACCGACTTGACCGGCGCGAGCCAGGGCAGCTTTCATCGGCGTGAATGCGCTAAGAGCAGGCTATCATCTATCGCTACGCGAAAGGTGATGTGGCCGATGCAATGGGGAAAGATCAATTTCCGCGCGGCTTGCGGAGCACTGCTCGCCAGATAAAACTCAGAATCCACTTCCCCGTCAGCATCGCCTCGCCGAGGGCCATTCGGAAGAGGTGGCTCGGCGCATCGACGTAAAAAGTTCCGCCCGAGGCCATGATGGGCAGACTTGCCGCGAGAATTACAAGCGCTGCGCTGCCTCGGTAAGACGACCTTTCTGCAGATGAGAAGGTCGGGCCGCGACCCTCTTGGTCTTGGCTGTTCGGCAAAGCCCCTGCGGGATTCCGTTCGTCCATGGCAGACTGTAGGAGACTGCCGTCCGCAAGACACAACCGCGCAAAGTGGGTAGCTCCGACGAGCAGCAGACCCCACCTTTCAACTTCGGCATCGGAAGCCTGACGGGGCTCGGCATTCGAACGGGGGCACATTTAGCGGCGCGGCCCACGTCAATTGGGCCCAGGGTTTCAATCCAAGGGTCAGGCGCACGACTGTTAACGTGAACTGCCCGCTTCCTTCTGGCCGCGGGCTTTTTTTTGTCTCAGATCAATGCGCGGGTGATGCAACTGCCTATATTTTCGGGCGCACCCCACAGCGGAGGAAGGAGCCATGCCATTCTCGTCGCTGAACGACCCCGTCGACCTTGCTCGGGCGCAGGCAGTTTTGAAGGCCGTATGGGACGAAGTCAGGTCGAGCACTCCTGATGCGTTTGAGCAGCGGCAACGGACGCGGTTAGCCTATATCGTGGCTGCGCTTGTGGCCGTCGCGGAAGACGAGGAAGACTTGAGGCGAAAAGTCCTCGTTCTGTACAGGCAATCGGCCGTATGAACCCGGAAGAGAAGTGGAACTATGCACCAGGCGAGCCGGCAATGTCCGATCGGCGCGTAGGACAGGGAAATCAGTAGCGGCCGTTCGCCTGCGCACGACGACGGACATCGGCTCGGAGCTCCAAAGGGGCCGGGCCTCTTGCTTCCGCCGCTAGCAAAGATGCATCGCCGGTCATGGCCAGATTTTGCTTTTTTTAAGTTAGGAACTGAGATGAGGCGCCCACGTTGATGGCCCGTCGCACCAAGGTGCGTAAATCGGAGGAACCATCATGAAACACACGATTCTTGGAATGGTCGCGGCCTCTGCGCTTATCGCCAGCTCGGCCGCCTTTGCCCAGACCAGCACTCAGATCACGATCGGTCAACCCGAGCAGACCCGGATCAAAGAGTACGTGGTCAAGGAGAATGTGAAGCCCGTCATGGTCAAGGAGAAGGTCACGGTCGGCGCGACCCTTCCGGCCGATGTCGAGCTTCGTGCGGCCCCTACCGATTGGGGACCGGACGTCAGCAAATATCGCTACGTTTACACCGACAACCATGTCGTGCTGGTCGAGCCGTCGAGCCGGCGCATCGTTCATATCGTCGAGTGATCGAGATCTTCCGGAGCCGGGTTTCAAACCCGGCTTCAGTCTATCCCCGCCATCGCTGGGACCGCATTTTGCCTGCACCTCAGCAGCGGCGGGGTGTTGTCAGGTTTCCAGGTATAATGATTTCCGGAATTCAAATCAGTCTTTCGGAATAACTTCATAGGAGGCACTAATGAACGGCGTGATTTATATTGTCGGTCTTATTGTTGTAGTACTCGTTGTCCTGTCGTTCCTCGGTCTTCGATAGGAATCGCCATGTCCATATCTGGAACTGACGTTGTCGTTGCCCCTGTAAGCGTCAACAAGGAGAACCGCTCCTATGTGCAGTGGGGGCCGATCCTCGGTGGCGCGGTCATCGCCACCGCCATCTCGACCATCATGACGGTCTTCGGCTCGGCGATCGGGCTGTCGATGGTCTCCGCCGATTTCGAGAGGAGTTCCAGCGCCACCGCACTGGCGATTGCGGGCGGCTTGTGGGCGCTTTTGGTCATGGCCTCAGCCACGATGGCCGGCGGGTATCTCGCAGGCCGCATGCGCCATCCCAGCTTCGATGCCAATGGCGAGGAGTGTAAGGTGCGCGATGCCACCCATGGCCTGCTCGTCTGGGCAACCGGCGCGCTTCTGATCTCCGTGGTCGCAACCTCCTCGCTCTTCGGCGCAGCG
>NZ_JBEXJF010000069.1:2685-5988 GCF_040608935.1 Nocardioides sp. NPDC004968 | reverse complement strand
CAAACGACCGCGATCATCTGGTCGGGCATCTATGAAGCGGACCAAAATGCTGGCAGCGGCTTCGATCTCGAGACAAACATAGCGGCCAAGATCGCTGCGTCCGTGAGCCTGCGCTTACGACCGCCGGCGAAGATTGCAATGGGCAGACACTAAGCAGTTGATCAATGCATTGTTTAACTGGTTCTCTGTCGCTCCACCGCCATTGCCCCGCCAGGAGGACGGTTCGATCCGTCTGAAGGCGAGAGCGTGGGCGGGGAAGGCGCAGGTCGTGTGAAAGTTCATCGCACTCTGATGTCCTGACTTCTCGGACGACGCCGCGGATTGGCGAATCTGGAAGGATCATTATGGACGATGCGCATGAGCATGCACGGATCATTCGGATCGCGCGGGCCATGTGTCGAGCGAAGCGATTGGATCCCGACCGCCCGCTCGACGGGGCGATACCCGCTGTCACTGGCGCTAGGCCATTCAACGATAGCCTGCCGAGCAGCGATGTTCCGACGTGGCTATTGTTCGTCAGCGAAGCAAAGAGGTTCGTCGCCGCGAACCAGGACGGCAAGTCACAATTGTGAGAAACGCGGGCGGAACAACGCAAACGCACCACGCTCGCGGTTACAGCTTCCCGATCGGCGGGAGAAGGGAGCCGATGGCTGGGGGGCTGTACCGGCTCCCTTCGGTAGCCATCTGGGCAGGTGGCCACCACCACCATCGCGGGTCACGTCGCGACAATAGCACTGCCAAAACGAGGTAGCCGCAGCGGAGTTCCGCCGCGGCAAAATGCTCATGCCACGAGGGAGCGTCGAAATCGCTCGATCGCCCGTAGCGTCAGATCGTCCTCATCCTCCGCAACTGCGACCAAGCTTGCCAAATGTAAGCCAGCTTCGTTCGATCTCGCTGGTCAAATGCATCGGGAGTAGTCGATCGGATCTCGGACCAGGCAGCATCAAGCGCGGCTTGCGCGCGGGCCAGGTCGACGGGGTCTCTCAACGATGAGAATGGCATGGCTCCTCCCTCCGCCATGGATACGGGCGAGAATCTATGCCTCTCGACTGGAGGCAATATATTTTGACATAAGAAAATCCCCGCCTGCGCACGCAAGCGGGGTAGTTCGCTCAAACCGAAAGGAGACCTTTGGCCAACCGCGACGCGAAGCCAAGGTTCCCCGGCCGGAATGGAAAGCCCGGCCCGCCGTAGCGCCGAGAGCGGATCACGGGCGTCCGTAACCAGACTGAACTGGGAGGCGACCATGAGTAGGACGACCGCCATCATCGCCGGCCTGACGCTCGCAGCTCTGGCGGGCGATGCAGGGGCGCAGCAGTCGCAGCAGACCTATCGCGATAGCTCCGGGCGCGTTACAGGCCGCTCAACGACCGACAGCCAAGGCAACCAGACCTTCTCCGGCCCAGATGGCAGGACGACGGGGCGCGCCTCGACCGACAGCCAGGGGACGACGACGTTCCGCGATTCCAGCGGGCGCGTGACCGGGACGACCACCGGCCCGCGACGCTGATCAGGCTCATCGGAACTGGAGCTTTATCATTCGATAATGTGCCCAAGAGCTGACGTTGTATGGCGCGGCTAAGGGTGGATAGCCACGCAGCAACCGATGGCATAAACGCGCCGCCACCAAACTTTGGCGGGCTGCCCGGAAGCGGACGCTACCTGCTTGAAGGTCAGCAAGCAGGTCAGAACCCATTCCCGACGGGCGCAATGCTGCGTCACTCGGTCCAGTAATTGCGCCGACCAAAAATTTGAGCTGGAATCGTGGCGCTCGTGCAACGGGGCCTCAAAATATGTGGGTCCACATTGACACCAAACATGCCCTCGTAACACTTTGTAGATAATCGTCGGTGCTTCCTCTCACCATCGTCACGCGTAGCCTAATGTGATTCTGCCGCTGGTTCTGATTCGACTGGCCGCAACGCGATCACCTACCGATCACGTTGCGGGATGCACGCAAAGGGCGCGGTAATGGATTTGGGACGTATGCTGCCGGGCGCCCGCGCGAAACACCGAAATGGGCGGCTTATCGCGGCGACGACGCGCGCCCCTCGGTTGTTGGCACGAGGTTGCAGGTTTGGCTCGTCCACGGCGCTAGTGACAATCGCACTTCTCTCAGCGTCTACGGGTTCGGCGCGCGCTCAGGTCACCGAGTGGAAGGGAATAACCACCACGGACGGCTTCGCTAGTTGGTTTACGTTCAGCAACTGGACAGCCGGTCCTCCCGGCTTGACCGGGGCCGTCACAGAGCCAATCATTGATACTATAGCACCGAATCCGACGGTGATTCCGACGCCCGGCGCAGTAGCCAGAACGCTCAGGATAGGACAGTTCGTCAACGGGATAGGACAGCTCGACATCCGAAGCGGCGGGACGTTGAACGTGTTGGGTGTTGCGGAGCTGGGCAATGCGCCGGGCTCACAAGGTACGGTGATCGTCTCCGGCACGTTCGCTAACTTCCTCGCGGTGGTCGGCGCCGGCGCCGGGGGCACAGGCACAATGACCGTCCGAGACGGCGGGACGGTAAACAGTAACTTTGGCGCCGTCCTCGGATTCGTTCCCGACGCGATAGGTACGGTGACCGTGACCGGCCTGTCCTCCACCTGGAACGTGGGTCCGGGTGGGTTCCTTATCGGCGGCCTTGGCACGGGCACGCTCACGATTGCGGATAGCGGCATTGTCGCCAGCGGGCAACCCGTTTCGATCGCGTTAGCCGCCGGCTCGACTGGAACACTCAACATCGGCGCGGACCCGCTCGTCAGCACGGCGGCGGCTGCACCCGGCACACTGGAAGCGGCAGGCGTCGTATTTGGCGACGGCACCGGCACGATCAACTTCAATCACACGTCCCCCAATTACGGGTTTGCGCCTGCAATCAGCGGCCCCGGCACCGTCAACGTGCTCGCCGGCACGACCCTCTTAACAGCCGACAACACCTATACAGGCGGGACCACCATCAATGGCGGCACGCTCAGTGTCGCGGCGGACAACAATCTCGGCGCGGCGAGCGGAGGCCTGACTTTCAACGGCGGCATTCTTCAAGTCACCGGCACCGCGTTCAATTCGACCGCGCGGACCATCACCTGGGGCGCGAATGGCGGCGGCTTCGATATCGCCGATGCGGCAAACAGTTTCACCGTCGCGCAGAACCTGACCGCCGGCGGTCCGCTGGCCAAATACGGTACGGGCACGCTCACTTTGACCGGCACCAACACCTACACCGGCGGGACCACCATCAGCGCCGGCACTCTCCAGCTTGGCAATGGCGGCGAGACGGGCTCGATCGTTGGCGACGTCACGAAC
>NZ_JBEXJF010000069.1:0-2585 GCF_040608935.1 Nocardioides sp. NPDC004968 | reverse complement strand
GTGATCTCCGGCTCTGGCGCGTTCCAGCAGAACGGCACCGGCACGACCATCTTTACAGCCGCCAACACCTACACCGGCGGGACCACCATCAGCGCCGGCACTCTCCAGCTTGGCAATGGCGGCGAGACGGGCTCGATCGTTGGCGACGTCACGAACAACGGCATCTTCGCCATCAATCGCTCGAACGCCTTCAGCTTTGGCGGGGTGATCTCCGGCTCTGGCGCGTTCCAGCAGAACGGCACCGGCACGACCATCTTTACAGCCGCCAACACCTACACCGGCGGGACCACCATCAGCGCGGGGACTTTGCGGGCCGGCGGGCCGAACACGTTCAGCCCAAATTCGGCCGTGACGGTCGCGCTCGGCGGAACACTCGACCTCAATGGCTTCAGCCACACCATTCCCGGCGTGGTCAATGCCGGCTTGGTGAGTATGGGCACGGGCACGGCGCCCGGCACGGTTCTGACGACGCCGAACTACTTGGGAAATGGCGGCACGATCGCGATCAACACCGTTCTTGGCGGAGACAACTCGCCGTCCGACAGGCTCGTCATCAACGGCGGCGGCACAGCGAGCGGAACCTCCGGGCTGCAGGTCACGAACGTTGGCGGTCCGGGTGATCTCACACTAGGCAACGGCATTCCGGTGGTCGTTACGACGAATGGCGGCACGACAGTTCCCGGGGCATTCGGCCTGAGCGGGCCGGTAGCGTCGGGGCCTTACGATTATCTCCTGTTTCGTGGCGGCGTCACGCCCGGCAACGAGAATGACTTTTTCCTGCGCAATGTCGCCGGACCGGTTGACCCAGAGCCGCCCTTGCCCGGCACGCCCGGCCCGATACCCCCGACCACCCCCGGACCCACGCCTCCCGGCGTGACACCGCCCGGAGTGATACCGCCGGGCGTAACGGCTCCTGGCACTCCCGTCCCGCTCTTCCGCCCCGAGGCGGCGCTCTACACGCTGTTGCCGGGGGTGGCGCGCCAGCTTGGCCTGGCGACGCTCGGGACCTTTCACGAGCGCCAGGGCGATCAAGCCATGTTGCTCGGCTCGGGCGCGCTTCCGGGCGCCTGGGGCCGTGTCTTCGGCCGCCATGCCGAGGAGAGTCGCTCAGGCCCGCTCTCGCCCGAGATGAAGGGCAATATCGGCGGCTTCCAGGCCGGTCAGGATCTTTTTGGCTGGGACAATAACGGCCATCGCGACCGCCTTGGGCTGTTCATCGGCTTCGCCAGTGCGGATGTCGATGCTCGCGGTTTCGCGATCGCCCAGCAGCGGGCGCTGGTCGGCAAGCTGAAGATGGATGCAACCAGCCTCGGCGCCTACTGGACCCATATTGGTCCGTCAGGCTGGTATGTCGATGCGGTGCTGCTGACCTCTTGGTTCGATGGCGATCCGCGCTCGACCCGCGGGATCGGGATGAGCGCCGACGGAACCGGGCTTACCGGTTCGCTCGAGGCCGGCTATCCGATCCAGATCGGTGCCGGGCTGTCGCTTGAGCCGCAGGCGCAGCTTATCTGGCAATCGGTCTCGTTTGGAACGGAGCGCGATCGCTTCTCCGCGGTCCGCTTTTCGCCCGACGATGCGCTGACCGGCCGGATCGGCGCACGGCTCACCGGCGATTGGGTGATGGGCGGGATGACGCTGAAACCTTATCTCCTCGCCAATGTCTGGCGCACGTTTTCCGGCAGCGACACGACGACCTTCAATGTCACGCCGATTACAACCGGCTTCGGCTCCACCTCGCTGGAACTCGGCGGCGGCGTTGCGGCCCAGGTGACGCCGAACGTCGGCGTCTTCGCGGCGGCGAGCTACACCAGCAATCTCGGCGGCGACGATCGCCGCGGCATCAAGGGCAATCTCGGCCTGCGCGTCACCTGGTAGGCGCGGCGCCTGCCGACACTTCAAAGGCAGTTCATACGATGGGTTCCGAGCCGGGGCGGGACTTCGCGAGTCTGCCAAACCCGGCCGCCCTTACGTTGCCTTCAGTCATTTTACCTGCAAGCGGACCCTGCAGATGTCGGCAATGGGGCCAACTCCGGTCAGCAGACGCCGATCTTCAGTTGGGTCGATTTCGCCCCTTCGATCTCCGTCCGGAAGCTGACGTTGTGAGCGTCACGAGCCATCAACGCGCGCGCATCAGTAGTCCGACCGAGCTGGGAGCGCTCCGCTGGGCATTCCCTCCCTAAACCGGCGGCGCCCGTTCCCGGGTGTTATTTCCAATGGCGATGTTGCATAATCTGGCGAGCCAAATGATCTGATTGATTGCAAATTTGCCAATTGATTTGGGAGGTCGGACGCGAGCAGAGGTGCTCTCCCGATGACCCTGGGCACCTTCGGCTTCCTCGCATGGATCGTCGCTAGAGGTTTTGTCTGATGGTTGGCGTTGAAAATACAGCGGGAAAACAGCGAGGTGCGCCCTTCAAGCGGGGCCAGTCGGGCAACCCGGCCGGCAAGCCCAGGGGCGCGCGCCACAAGGTTACGCTCGCGATTGAAGCTTTGCTGGAAGGCGAGGCCGGCGCCCTCACACGCAAGGCGATCGAACTCGGGCTCGCCGGCGACATGACGGCGCTGCGGCTGTGTATGGATCG
>NZ_JBEXJF010000068.1:0-7354 GCF_040608935.1 Nocardioides sp. NPDC004968 | reverse complement strand
CCTATTGTGGTGGAGGGTCGGCCCCAAGTCCACCAACATAAAGCAAAGGGGCACGGTGTTGACCTCGCGTTTGCGGCCGTTGACCGCCGGGTACCCGGGCCCGAACGTCTCGGACTACCAGCCTCAGGCGTTCGCGATGAAGGTCGTGACCGCGTCGGCGACCATCTGAACGGCGATCGCTGAGAGGAGCAGACCGGCGATCCTGGTGATGAGCAGGACGCCGGACTCCTTGAGGACCTTGAGGATCGGGATGGAGAAGATCATCGCGACCAGGAGGGCGAGGTGGACTACGACTAGCCCAAGGCCCAGCCCGAAGCCGTCCGCGACGGAGTCGACCTCCTGGGTGAAGACCATCGTGGCGACGATCGCGCCGGGGCCGGCCAGGAGCGGGGTGCCGAGCGGCACCATGGCAACGTTGGCTCCGGCGGCGGCGACGGGGTCATCGAAGTTGTCGGTGAGCAGCTCGAGGGCGACCAGCAGCAGGAGCAGGCCGCCGGCGCACTGCAGCGCCTCGAGCGAGATGTGCAGGAAGTGCAGGATCGCCTGCCCGAAGAGCGCGAAGATCGTGATCACCAGGAACGAGACCGCGACCGCGAGGAGCGCCGCCCGGCGCTGCTTGCCCGGGGACTGTCCCGCGGTCAGCGAGAGGAAGATCGGGATCGTGCCGACCGGGTCCATGATCACGAAGAGTGTCACGAACGTGGAGACGAAGATCTCGGTCAACGTACGACCTCGGGGGTGGCTCGTCCGGAGGCGGCCGCGGCTGCGGCGGCGCGCTCCAGGAGCCGCTCGTACTCAGCGGGTGCAGTGGTGTTCACTCCCAGATGGTGACCCACCTTCCCGGTGCCGTGGTAATCGCTGGATCCGGTCACCACGAGGTCGAGGTTGCGGGCGATCACCCGCAGCTTCTCGCGCACTTCCGGGCTGTGATCCTGGTGGTCGACCTCGAGCCCGGACAGGCCCGCGTCGACCAGTGCGGAGAGGGCTGCCTCGTCGGGCTGCTCGCGTCCGGACCGGCCCCAGGGATGGGCGATCACGGTGACTCCTCCGGCAGCGGCGACGGTGCGGATCATCGGCTCGAGCGGGGCCGCGTAGCGGCTGACGTTCGCCGGTTTGCCGGCCCCGAGGTAGCGGTTGAACGCCTCGTCGCGGCTGCGCACGTACCCCTTCGCGACGAGCGCGTCGGCCAGGTGCGGGCGCCCGGAGGCGGCGGCATCACCGGAGACGGCGGCGACGTCCTCGAGCGACACCTCGATGCCGAGGCGCGCCAGCCGGGCCAGCATCAGCGGCAGCCGTCCGTCCCGGCCAGCCAGGATTCGGGCGAGCTCGGCAACCAGCGGCGGATGGGTCCGGTCGGGCAGGTAGGCCAGCAGGTGCACGCTGTGGCCGACGTAGTCGGTGCTGATCTCCATGCCGCGCACCAGCTCGATCCCTGCCTCGGTCGCAGCGGCAGCCGCCTCGTCCCAGCTGTCGGCGGTGTCGTGATCCGTGATCGCGACGACATCGAGGTCCGCGGCCTTCGCCGCCTGGACAAGCTCGGTGGGCGAATCGGTCCCGTCGCTCACCCGCGAGTGAGTATGGAGGTCGATGCGCACCTGCACATCCTAGGGCGACTTCCACCAGGATCCACCCGGGCCTCCGAAGGGCAGCTCGACCATCTGTACGCCCAGGTCGCCGACCTGACGCAGGTGCCAGCCGTCCTGGAGCATCAGCATCGCCGTGGCCGGACGGAAGACCAGCCACAGCCAGCGGCCGGCGGCCTCGCCGACGACCACCGACCGTTCCCACTCCTCGGCGCCGTTGGTCCACTGGGTGATCGGCCACAGCGGCACCAGCTGCCGCTGCCCTGCGACCCGGACCCTCGTCGTGGGCGGGCCGGCACAGGCGTCGATGCCCGGGTCCGGTCCGTCCGTACGCGCGCACCGCGCGCCCAGCCCGACACCGGCCTCCTCGGTGACGACGGTCATCTCGACCGGTCCGTCGTCAGGGGTCACACCCGTCAGCGTGAGCAGCGTCGCCGCGCCCTTGTTCTCGTCGCCGACCACGGCGAGGTCGGCGATCGACCAGCCCGACTCGACCGGCCAGGGAACGTAGGTGGGCACCTCACCGGCCAGCGAGAGGACCTGCACGAGGTCCTCGTAGGAGGCCGCATCGGATCGCCACACCGGCGTCACGACACCATGCTCGGGACACGACTTGCTGCCGCCGGCACCGATGCTCGCCACCGGCGTCGCGCAGCGTGGACAGCCAACCGCAAGAGCCACCCCACAACGGTGACCCGTGGCATCCGTCTGGTCAAGCGTCGGAGGTGACTATGTGTTCCAGTACTTGACGACCGGCTGCCCGTGGTGGGCGTCCAGCATCGAGACGGTCGCGGTGTCGAGCCGGAAGAGCCGGCCCTCGGTGACCGGGAGCCCCAGCCACACCGCGGCCAGGGCGCACAGCGCGTGTCCGTGGGAGAAGACCAGGGTGTCACCGTCGCGCTCGCGCGCGGCCGAGACGACCCGGCCCAGCCTCTCCTGGACGGCGGCCGCGGCCTCTCCGCCGGGGGTCTTTCCGGTCCACAGGCTCCAGCCGGGGTCGGTGCGGTGGATCTCGTCGGTGGTGATGCCCTCGTAGTCGCCGTAGTCCCACTCGACCAGGTCGTCGGTGACGACTGCGTCGGGGAAGCCCGCGAGCTCAGCCGTACGCAGCGCCCGCTGCCGCGGGGAGGTCAGCACCGCGGCGTACTCCCGGTCCTGAAGGCGTGAGGCGAGCACCTTGGCGGCCTCCTCCCCCTCGGGTAGGAGGGGAAGGTCGGTGTGGGAGGTGTGCCGGCCGTTGAGGGACCACTCGGTGGTGCCGTGCCTGACGAGGTAGAGGGCCATGCCCCCATCCAACCAGCCGTCGGCCCTGCCGCTGTCTCACGCCCGAGTGATGAACCGATTGACCTCGCGGACGAGTACGTTGGGCGCCAGGTCGGCAGCAGTCGAGAGCGCTCTGGCCGGGAACCCTACGGTCGTGTGCACCTTCGGCACTCGCCCGCGCAGCCCCTTGCGCGGCTGCGCCATCTCCCAGACCTGGTCGGCGACGTCCTCGACGGTCAGCCGGATGCCCAGGGTCTCGTGGGAGGAGGCGGCGTTGCCGTCGAGCAGGGCGGTCTTCACCCACAGCGGCCAGACCGCCTGCACCCGGATGCCCTCCTTGCGCCACTCCAGCTCCAGCGCCTCGGTGAGTCCGCGCACGGCGTACTTCGACGCGCTGTAGGAGGCGATCTCCGGCTGCCCGTAGATCGCGCTCGCGCTGCAGACGTTGATGACGCCGGATCCGGGCGTGGCCCGGAGATACGGGTAGGCGGTGTGGCAGCCGTTGATCACGCCGTTGACGTTGATCTCGATGGTCTGGTGGTGCTGGGCCAGGTCGACCTCGGCCAGGCGGCCGGCACGCAGGATGCCGGCGTTGTTGACCAACAGGTCGAGGCGACCGCCGGCGGCGGTGGCGAACTCCTCCAGCGCCGCGTTCCAGGACGCCGGGTCGGTGACGTCGAGCGTGCCGCCGATGGCCGAGTCGGAGCCGAGAAGAGCCGCGACGTCGCGGGCCAGGTCGGCGTCGATGTCGTAGATCCCGACGAACCAGCCCTGCGCCGCGAACTTCTCGACGATCGCCTTGCCGATCCCCTGGGCCGAGCCGGAGACGAAGAGTGCCTTCTTCACTGCCATGACGTGTCCTTACGCAGGAATGAGCGCCCAGTAGTCGAGGTCGAGCAGCACCCCGGGGGCGTACTTGCCGTCCTCGCCGCGCAGGGTCATCGACTCGTCGCGGCCCTTGGTGGCGACCAGGCGCAGCCTGAGGGCACCGACACCGGGAGCATCGGTCTCGACTCGGTCGAGCACCTCGGACCAGGCGTAGACGGTGTCGCCGGCGAAGGCCGGAGAGGTGTGGGCGCCGGCGTTGATCGCGGCGACGAGCTGGGCGTTGGCGAGGCCGTTGAACGACAGCGCACGGGCCAGCGAGATGATGTGGCCGCCGTAGACGAGGTTGCGGCCGTCGGGCCGGGCCTCGACGTTGAAGTGCACCTTCGCGGTGTTCTGCCACAGCCGGGTGGCCTGCTGGTGCTCGGACTCGGTGAGGGTGACCCCGTCGACGTGGTCGATCTTCTCGCCGACCTCGTAGTCGGCCAGCCGGTGCGGCTCCCCGGCGGCGGTGAAGTCGTATGAGGAGAAGTCCAGGCCCTTGGGCACGATCAGGTTCTTCGCGTCGACGGCCGCGGCCAGCTCCGGGATCACGGTCTCGGGGGCGGCGGCCTCCTGGTCCCGCTTGTGCACCATCACCCAGCGCGCCCAGTCGATGGCGACCTCGCCGCGCTGGTTGGTGGCGGTCGAGCGTACGTAGACGACGCCGGACTTGCCGTTGGAGTTCTGCTTGAGGCCGATGACCTCGGACTTCGTCGAGAGCGTGTCGCCCGGCACCACCGGCTGGTGGAAGCGGCACTCGGCGTAGCCGAGGTTGGCGACCGCGTTCAGCGACACGTCCGGCACGGTCTTGCCGAAGGCGATGTGGAAGCCGATCAGCTCCTCGACAGGGTGCCGCTCGAGCCCGACGGAGGCCGCGAAGGCAGCGCTCGAGGGCACCGCGAAGCGGGTCGGATAGAGCGACCCGTACGCAGCCCGGTCGCCCTCGGTCACCGTGCGCGGCGTGGCGTGCTCGATGACCTGGCCGACCTGGAAGTCCTCGAAGAAGTTGCCGGGGTTCGTCTTGCTCATCTGCGGCCTCTCGTCGGTGAGTGCGTGGATTACCGGACGGTAACCTAGTTCAGACGATCCCGTGGAGGCGTTCCGGGATGCGTAACAGCGGCTGGTTGCGGAGGTTGTCGATGTGGCCCGGGCCGACGGCGCGGTGCACTCCGTCCTCCTCCCGGACGAGCCTGGCCGGCAGGACCGAGGCCGGGTCGAACTCCTCGACGTCGGCGCTCACCGAGGCGGTCGCGGTGGTCAGCAGGCCAGCCAGATCGTCACCGGAGCGTCCCCACGAGCTGCCCTTGCCGCGACCCACCGCCTTGGCGAGCTCGTTGCGGCGGTCGGCCTGTCGGCGCAGCAGATCCAGGTCGGCGAACTTCATGTGGAGCATGAACAGCCCGGGATCGGGCACGTACGGCGCCTTGACCCCGTGGGAGGCGAGCGTCCACGCGGCCGGCACCCGCTTGACCGACGGCTTGCACATCAACGGCGCGAACTGGGCGTAAGCCCGCTGGCCGACGATCGGCTTGCCGCTGACCAGCGGTCCCTCGACCGCGGTGTGGTGGACGACGTTGAGGGCGAACGGGGCGATCACCCGCTCGGGCCGCCGGGTCAGGTAGTCGGACAGGTTGGCGTACTTCGCGGGGTCCGGGACGAGGAACTCGTCCACGTCGGTGAAGATGACCACGTCGTAGATCCCCAGGAGACCGTGGGCGACCCCGCTGGCCAGGCCCATCCGGCCGGCCTCGAAGTTGCCCTTCCGGAAGCCCGGCAGGCGCTGGACCGTGCACGACAGGTCGTCGGTGGAACCGTCGGTCGAACCGTCGTCGAAGACGATCAGGTTCTCGTGACCCGCCGCCCGGCCGTAGTGGTCGACCCAGCGGGCGAGCATCTCGCCCTCGTCGCGGGCGATGGTGAGCACCGCGATCCGTGGCGGCGCGGCCGACGTGCCGCCCGCCTCCTCGGCGAGTCTGCGACGACGGCGCAGGCTCCAGCTGCTTGACAAAGAGTTCCCCCGAATATGTGTGTGTTGAGGCCCTACGTGCGGACCAGCTCCTCTCGCCGAACGGACCACTCCACGAGGTCGGCCAGGGCGGAGACGGCGCGCGCCGGGGCCTTGCGGCCCTCCCCCGGGTCGATGGCCTCACCAGGGATGGTCGGGTCGGCGAGCTTCTTGTTGAGGTCCGTACGCAGTGCCGCATAGGAAGCCACCGCGGCGTCTCGAACCTGCTTGTCGGTGACCTTGCGCGGGTCGATCCCGCGTACGTCCACAGGAGCCAGGTCATCGAGATCCCCGTGGATGGTCGCGTCCAGACCGCGGAGCTCCGCTGCCTGGTCGCGGGTGAACGATGCCGTCCAGCGCGGTGCCTGGAGCCCGATACGCGGGTCGTCGACCGTCAGCTCCGGCATCAGGCGCTTGCCGAGGACGTGCTTGCGCAGCCCCATCGCCGCCGGGTAGGCCAGGCCACGCCGGTCCAGCTCGGCGTTGAGGCCGCGCAGCACCTCGACGGTCGCCGAGCCGAGGGAGGTGTTCTTCGGCGGCGGGCTCTTCATCCCCTCGGGATCGAAGCCCATCGCCACACCGAAACGCTCCAGCAGCAGGGTCGCCGGGCTGCCCGGAGGCGGCACGGTGACCAGGTGCAGAGGCCCGGCCTGGCCCCACCGCCGGGCGATGGAGACCATGTCCTGCTCGCCCCAGAACCGCTTGCCGGGCCCGGAGCGACGGCGCTCAGGAGAGCCCGGACGGCTCTTGTTGACCGCGGTGAGAAAGTCCGCCCAGGTCCAGTCCACGCCGTTCTGGACGAGCTCCTGCCACATCGACGGGATCTGCCGGTTGATGTCACGCAGCGAGAGCACGATCTCGGGCGTCACGCCCTTGAAGCTCGTCGCCACCCGCTCGACCGTCTCCGGGCCGACCGGCGCCAACAGCTCGACGGAGATCAGCGCAGTGCCGTCCCACTCGTCGACCTCGGCGACCAGGCGGTCCCAGGCTCCGGCGACCGAGTTCCCCTGCGGGTGCTTCCGGCGGCCCTTCACGTCGAGAACGGCCTCGATCTGGTTGCGCCAGCGCGCACCGGGGACCAGGAACCCACGCTCCGCGAGGAGAGCCTTGTTCTTGTACAGGGCACCCTGCAGATATGTCGTCCCCGACTTCATCGCCCCGACATGGAGCACTACGCGGCGCGCCAACTTCTCGTTACCTCTCGACCAGACCGACCCGACACCCCCGAAGGGGCATCGTAGCGTCAGGAGCCGCCGCCACCCGCCTTCCGGCGGTGCATCTTCGGTGCGCCACCGACTACCTCGGACCCGTGCGCCTTCTCCTTGGCCCCGGCACTCTCTGCGTGTGCGTGGTCCTGGTTGTTCTTCTTCTCCAGCGCCTCGCGCATCTTGGCTTTGAGATCGTCGTTGGTCATAGCTCTCCCTGCATCGGCGTTGCTGGATCGTTGGTCGGGTAAACCCCAACCTACGACAACGACAACGACGAAACCTCAGGTTTTCCGGACGAGACCGTAGTTGTGGGCGACGAAAGTACTACTTTCGTCCCGCCGTCCAATCGCCTCCCGCCGCCCAGGCTCAGCCGGCCACGCCCACCAATCCCCTGCCGTCGGTTCCGTCGCAGCTCGGCATGAATCCGC
>NZ_JBEXJF010000067.1:0-7786 GCF_040608935.1 Nocardioides sp. NPDC004968 | reverse complement strand
GCCTTGACGGACTCGGCCTCGATGCGGGCCTGGGCGGGGTCGTAGACGCCGCAGGGCAGGTCGCAGTGGGCCGAGACCTCGATGGTGGGAGCGAACAGACGCATGTTTGGTTCCTTCGGTGGTGTGGTGGGGAGACCGTCGAGGTCGACGGTCAGGAAGCCTTCTCAGGCAGGATGCGGTCGAGGGTGCTGACCGAGGGGCCGAGCGACCAGTAGCGCCGGTCGTGGTGCAGGAGCGGGTCGGCGGACTCGCCGAGACTGACCGCGTCGACCTCGAGCAGCACCAGCCACGCCTCGCCGGCGGGGATGACGCGGGCCACGCGCCCGGCGAAGCTGGCCGCGGCGTCGTCCAGGACCGGCGGCTCCCCGTGCGGGAGCGTCCAGCCCTGTGCGACCGTGAATCGCGGCGCGGTCCGGTCGGCGAAGGCTGCGGCCACCTGGGCCTGGGACTCGGTCAGGACGTGCACCGTGAGACGGTCGCTTCCGGCGAGTGCCGGCCCGGACCGCCCGGACCGGGAGACCGAGAACGACAGCATCGGCGGGTTGGCGCTGACCGAGGCCACGCTCGACACCGTCGCCCCGACGGGTCCCGTCTCGGTCGAGGCGGCGACGATGGCCACGCCGGTGGGATATCGACGGAAGCCGGCCTTGAACTGGTCGGTGAGTGTGTCGCTCACACCCCCTCCTCTCTCTGTTGGCAGTGACGCTAAAACATCAAGTCCGGTTGAGGTCCAGTCATCCACGCTGTGATCGTCGACTCATCTGCTTGTCCATGGCTGGGATCATGGGGATCAGCGGGAGTGCAACTTGTTAGACTAGCTGCTCGCTTGTCATACAACTCGGGTTGGTGTGCCGACGTACGCCGATTCCGCTTCCGTCGCCGATGCCGTCGATGGACGCCGCGCCCGCTACGACTTCGAAGGTTTGACCTCGGTCGCCTAACCTTCCCAAAGAACCGCTCTGCCTCACGATCTAAGGAGTCCCTTCGTGGACGTCTCCCCTCTCATCTGGTGGTTGACCATCGGCATCGCCAGCGCTGTGCTGCTTTTCGATGTGCTCGTCATCGGCCGGCGACCGCACGAGCCTTCGCGTCGGGAGCTGATCGTCGCGCTGAGCGTCTACATCGGCCTGGCGATCCTGTTCGGCATCGGTGTCTTCGTGTTCTCCGGCCCGAAGTACGGCACGGAGTTCTTCGCGGGCTGGCTGACGGAGTACTCGCTGTCGGTCGACAACCTGTTCATCTTCATCATCATCATGTCGAAGTTCGCGGTGCCGAGGCAGTTCCAGCAGAAGGCGCTGCTGATCGGCATCATCTTGGCGCTGGTCTTCCGAGGCATCTTCATCGCCGTGGGTGCGGCGGCCATCGAGAACTTCAGCTGGGTCTTCTACCTGTTCGGCGCGTTCCTGATCTACACCGCGGTCAAGCTGGCCATGGAGGGCGGCGAGGACGAGGACGAGTACGAGGAGCCCGCCGTGGTGAAGTTCCTCGAGCGCCACATCCCGCTCACCTCGAGCTGGGACAGCGCCAAGATGTTCGTCCGTGAGAACGGCAAGCGGATCGCGACCCCGATGTTCGTGGTCATCTGCGCCCTCGGCACCACCGACCTGCTGTTCGCGCTCGACTCGATCCCGGCGATCTACGGTCTGACCAACGAGGCCTACCTGGTCCTGACCGCCAACATCTTCGCGCTGATGGGTCTGCGCCAGCTCTACTTCCTCATCGGTGGTCTGCTGGAGCGGCTGGTCTACCTGTCCTACGGCCTGGCGATCCTGCTCGGGTTCATCGGTCTCAAGCTCGTCTTCCACGCGCTCCACGAGAACGAGCTGCCGTTCATCAACGGTGGCCAGCACGTCGAGTGGGCCCCGGAGGTCTCCATCGAGGTCTCCCTCAGCGTGATCATCGGCATCCTGGCCATCACGACCATCCTGAGCCTCCTGAAGTCGCGCAGCATGACCGAGAAGGAGCGCGACGACGCCACCGGTCCGCGCAGCATGTGACGCTTCGTCGACAGTCCCGCTGAGCCGGGACAGCCCGCAGGCCCTCTCCGATCGGAGAGGGCCTGCGGTCGTTCTCAAACAGGCCCTAGGGTGAGCCCATGACCGTGGCAGCTGCTCCCGGACCCCGCTGGCTCGGGGACGCGGGCCAGGTCGCGTTGGCCGGGGCGCTGGCGCTGGTGCTGCTGCCGGTCGGGTGGACGTCGGTGGTCGATGGCGAGGTCAGCACGGCGTGGCAGATCGCGCTCCTGGTCGCGCTGGTGGCGCTGCACGCCGCCGTGGCCACCGCCCGGCGCTGGCCGCTGCCGTCGTACGCCGTCGGGGCTCTGGCCGAGCTGGTGCTCGTGGCCGCGCCGGATCTGAGCGGGCCGACGGCCGAGGCGGCAGGAAGCGCGTTCGGGCCGGTGCTGCTGCCCAGCAGCCTGTGCTTCTTCGTGCTGCTCTACGCGGTGAGTGCGCAGGACCGGCGACCGTGGCCGGGGATCGTGCTCGGCATCGGGCTGGTGGGATGCCTGCTGACCGTCGTACGTCTGTCGGGGTTCGACGGCACCGGCCTGCAGGGGTGGACGTGGTGGCTGATGGTGGCCACCGCGACGGTGGCGGCCACGGTGGCGGCCTGGGCGCTCGGCCGGTTCCGGGCGACCCGGGCCGCGTGGATCGACCAGCTCGCCGACCGCGCCGCCGCCGAGGAGCGCCAGCGCATCGCGCGCGAGATGCACGACGTGGTCGCGCACTCGCTCGCAGTCGTGGTCAGCCATGCCGAGGCCGGCCGGATGGTCGTCGGGCAGCAGCCGGAACGGGCCTCGGGCATCCTCGACACCATCGCGACCACGGGGCGGGAGGCCCTCATGGAGATGCGTGGGCTGCTGGGCGTGCTCGGTGGCGAGTCCTCGACCGAGCCGCAACCGGGGCTGGCCGACGTCGGCGACCTCGTCGAGCGGATGCGTGAGGCAGGGCTGACGGTCCGGCTCGAGGCGGAGGAGCCCGGTCAGGTCGCGCCTGCCGTGGGGCTGACCGCCTACCGCGTCGTGCAGGAGGCGCTCACCAACGTCACCCGCCACGCAGGTTCGGGAGCCGTCGCGAAGGTGTCGGTGACCCGCACCGCACGCCAGCTCACGATCGAGGTCAGCGACGACGGCGTGGGGATCCAGCGTCCGCCCGGCCGCGGCCTGCGCGGGATGCGCGAACGGGTGGCGGCGGTGGGCGGAAGCCTCGAGGCCGGGCCGAGCAGCGAGGGCTGGCGCGTGCGCGCCATGATGCCGGTGTGAACGAGGAAGAGACCCCGATCCGTGTCGCGATCGTCGACGACCAGGAGCTGATGCGCTCGGCGCTCCGGATGATGGTCGAGAGCCAGCCGGACCTCGAGCTCGCCGGGGAGGCGGCCGACGGTC
This sequence comes from Nocardioides sp. NPDC004968, assembly GCF_040608935.1. NCBI lineage: Bacteria > Bacillati > Actinomycetota > Actinomycetes > Propionibacteriales > Nocardioidaceae > Nocardioides > Nocardioides sp. NPDC004968. Next base: position 4,401 of record NZ_JBEXJF010000067.1, on the reverse strand, counting down.
ACGAGGCGCTCGCCCTGGTGCGTACGAAGCGGGTCGACGTCGTCCTGATGGACCTGCGGATGCCCCGCCTCGACGGGATCCAGGCGACGGCCGCGATCACCGGGGAGCAGCCGGACACGCGCGTGGTCGCGCTGACGACGTTCGACCTCGACGACTACGCGTTCCCGGCGATCCGGGCCGGGGCCAGCGGCTTCCTGCTCAAGGACGCCCGGGCCGAGGAGATCGTGGCCGCGATCCGCACCGTCCACGCAGGTCACGCGGTGGTTGCGCCGTCGACGACGCGCCGTCTGCTGGAGCATGTCGCGACCGTGCCGGCCCCCGACAGCGGCCGGGTCGCCGACATCCGGGCAACCCTCACGCCTCGTGAGCTCGACATGCTCCTCGAGCTCGCCACCGGCGACAGCAACGCCGAGATCGCCCGCCGCGTCCACCTCTCCGAGGCGACGGTGAAGACCCACGTCGGCCATGTGCTCGCCAAGCTCGGCCTGCGCGACCGGGTGCAGGCGGTCGTCCTGGCGTACGAGACGGGGCTGGTCGGTCCCCGGAGCTGAGTCTCATCCCAGAGGCTGAGAGGCCCGCGACCTGAGGGCGACGAACCCCCGGCGTGCGCGGACCAGTGTGGAGACATGACCACACACGCACCCATCAGACTCAGCCCGATCCGGACGGGCCCGATACCGTCGGGCGCCTACTCCTGCCAGTCCTGGCGCATCCACGAGATCACCCACGACTTCGAGCTCGAGGACGTCTGGGCCCTCCCTGTCCAAGGCGGACCCGACGACTTCCGGGCCTTCGTCGAGGCGATGATGAGCAGCGACGATCGCGACTTCCCGGCGGCGTACCGCCTCCTCTTCGCGGTCCGCTGGGCGCTGGGCCGGATGCTCGGCGCCGACGCGGACGAGCACGGCCTCGGCCACCGCGTCGCCTCGCTGCGCGACCGGCTGCCGGACGATCTCCGGGACCGCCCCGCGTCCGAGCGCGACGACAGCCCGTTCCAGTCGCTCTATCTGACCGATCTGGAGTACGCCGCCGAGATCGCCAACCGCACGATGCACGGTGTCCTGCACCTCGGTTGGGTCGAGGACGAGAGCTCGCCCGACGGCTACAGCGCGCAGATGAGCGTGCTGGTGCGGCCAAATGGGCGGTTCGGAGAGGCCTACATGGCACTCATCAAGCCGTTCCGCTACGCCATCGTCTATCCGGCGCTGCTGCGCACGGTCGGCCGACGCTGGGAGACCGCTCAGGGGGTGGACCGATGAGCATCACGATGGAACGTACGCAGCACCGCTCCGTCGTGCTGCGCGCGGCGCCCTGGGTGGCCGGCGCCTGGGCCCTCGTCTTCGGCGCCCTGGTCGGGCTCGCCCTGCTGGGCAGGGCGCCGGACCCGTGGGTCCCCGATGCGGCTTCGCCGCTCGGCGCTCTGAGTGGCACCCAGATGTCCTGGGTGATCGCGGTGCTCGCGCTCCTCGCCCTGGTTGCCGGGGGCGCGGTCGCGAACGTGCGGACCCCGGGTACGACGAGAGCGACAGGGTGGCTCCTGATCGTTCTCGGGCTCGTCATTGCCGTGGTCGTCTCGGACGTCCGCGCGCTGATGTTCCTCGGCTATCTGCCTCAGGTCCTGCTTGCGATGGTCGGGCTCGGACCGGGCGCCGGACAGCTCGAGTGGGGTCTTTTCGTCGACTCGGGTGTCGCTCTGGCGCATGCTGCTGGCGGGCTGGCCATGGTCGTCGCCGGTGTCACCCTGCTCGGGAAGGCCGAGCCTGGAAGGCGTCTGGACTGGGGCCGCTGGGCACGCTGGGGGCGTCCTGCGGTGGCGGTCGCTGTCGTCGTACCTCTTCTCTACGCCGTTACCCGGATCGCCTGGGCGCTGGACATCCCGCTCGGGATCAGTCGCGAGATGCTGGACGACCTCGGGGAGGCGAGGTGGTCCGGCTTCGGGCTCGCGGCCTTCGCCGTGGTCGGGGCGGTCCTGACCTGGGGGCTGGTGGCGCGCTGGGGCGAGGTGTTCTGGAGCTGGGTGCCCCGTATCGGCGGCCGTCCGGTCCCGGTCGCGATGGCCCTGGTGCCGGGGATCCTGGTCGCCGGCACGGTGATGTCCGCCGGGATCTCCTTCTGGCGGATGGCGATCGCGGACGACCTCTGGACGGTCCCCGGAGCCACTTCTGACTGGGGCGCATGGGCGCCGGAGATGCTGTGGCCGCTGTGGGGCGTCGCGCTCGCCGTCGCCTGCCTCGCCTACCTGGGAAGGCGCACCGCGGCACGCGGATGACGTACGGATCCCGCTTGACCTGGAATCTGGTCAAGCGGGATCAGTGCGTTCGGGTGACGATCAGGGCTGGGCGGCGCGGACCGGTTGCCCGGGTCGTTCGACCGCGGTCTGGATCCGGTGCCCGGCGATGTCCGAGAGCCAGCCGAGGCAGGCGCCGACCACCAGCGCGATGAGCGTGCCGCCGAGGTCGAAGGAGGTGCCGAAGAGGACTGCCGTCCCGGCGAAGGCACCGGGGATGAAGGACAGCAGATCCACGGCCGCCTGCAGGCACAGGATGAACGCGACGACCGTGACCACCAGGGCCACCGCGCCGGTGAAGGTGGCGTACGTCAGGACCAGGCTCGCTCCGTACCCCCACAGCGCGCCGGCGAGGTTGGCCGCGAGACCTTTCTGGAAGCCTTCACGTCCACCTCCGGCGGCGAAATAGCAGGCCCAGGCGACGAACCCGACCCAGGTGATCAGCGTGAGCTCGATGCTCACCTGGGTCCAGATGCCCGCGAGCACGCCGACCGAGATGCCGATTCCGAGGAGCTTCTTCATGTCGTCACCTCCTCAGGGGACCAGGATCGCGCGACCGCGGACCCGGCCGGCGTCGAGATCGGAGATGGCGGACTGGAAGTCGTCGAGGTCGTACTTCTGCGTGTGCAGCGTGACGGCCCCGCGAGCGGCGAGCGCCATCAGGTCGCACAGGTCGTTGTAGGACCCGACCAGGTTGCCGATGAAGTTGATCTCGGCGGAGATGATGTCGATGGTCGGCACATCGATGTTCTCGCCGTAGCCGACGACGTGGTAGTCGCCCGCCTGGCGGAGCATCCGGACACCTTCCGCGGTCGCACCGCCCTCGCCGACGAAGTCGACCAGGACCTCGGCGCCGTGGCCGCCGGTGAGCTCGAGCACCTGGTCGACCTGGGTGCCCTCGGCGACGACGCCGTGGTCGGCCCCGATGTCGAGAGCGAGCTTCACGGCGTCCGGGTTGCGGTCGACGACGATCAGCTCGGCCGGGCTGAGTGCCTTGAGGACCTGGATGCCGATGTGGCCGAGCCCGCCGGCGCCGATGACCACGCACATGTCGCGCGGGGTCAGCCGCCGGGCGGCCTTCGCGGCCGCGTGGTACGCGGTCAGGCCGGCGTCGGCCAGAGCGGCCACATCGGCCGGCTCCAGCGAGTCGTCGATCTTCACCACCGAGCGCGCGGAGGTCTTCAGATACTCCGCGTAGCCGCCGTTGGTGTCGATGCCGGGGAACTGGTTGAGCTCGCAGTGCACGTCGTCGCCCGAGCGGCAGGCGCGGCACAGCCCGCAGGTGATCAGCGGGTGCAGGATCACGTTGTCGCCCTCGGCGACGTTGGTGACGGCGTCACCGACCGCGTGCACCCACCCGGCGTTCTCGTGGCCGATCGTGTAGGGCAGCGTGACGCCGGACTTCTCCTCCCACTGCCCCTCGAGGATGTGCAGGTCGGTGCGGCACACGCCGGCGCCGCCGATCCTGACGACGACGTCGAACGGCCCGGTCGGCTCGGGGGCCGGGACCTCGGCCATCGCCAGCGGCTGGTGGTAGCCGACCACCTGGACGGCTCGCATGGTGCTCATGATGATGCTCCTTCTCGGTGCAGGTCGGTCAGAGGTACGAAGGCGGGCGTGGTGACCTCCTCGCCGTAGCGCGTCGACAGCAGGCCACGGCAGAAGTGCGCGTTACCGTCGATCGAGATCCGGGTCGAACGCGCCCGCCGCAACGCCAGCGGGATGTCGCCGGGTCGCTCGTTGTCGTGGTCGACCAGGACGTACGCCTCCGGCAGGTCGGGCAGCCCGAGGACCGCCCGGCGCCGCCGGAGCGAGGCGGTGAACTCGTCGTCGGGCAGGTCCTCGAGACGGACCTCGCCCACGGCGTCCTCGGCCAGGTCCGGCCGCCCCCTCAACAGCCGGGTCAGGCAGCGCTCGAGCGCCGCCGTGTGGGCCTTGCGGTGGAACGTGGTCCGCAGCTCGTCCAGGGACGACTCGGCCTCGTGAAGGAACGTGCCGAGATAGCCGGCATCGGCCGCCAGTCCGGCGTTGATCAGGTCGGAGTCGTGGTGGTCGTCGAGTCGAGATTGCGGTCGGCCAGAACGATCTCGACCTGGACATGCGGGTAACGATCG
>NZ_JBEXJF010000066.1:0-9519 GCF_040608935.1 Nocardioides sp. NPDC004968 | reverse complement strand
CGAGTCGATCCGCAGGTCGGCGTGGGGTTCGTCGTCCTGGTGCACTTCTCGGGCATTGCAACACCTGAGAAGTGCAGGCATTGCCTGAGCCGTGTTGCAGATGTGACGTCTGGGACCGGCGCTGCTCACATCTCGAGCAGCGCCTCCACCAACGGCGCCTGCTTCTGCAGCGTCCGCAGATGAGGCGCGACGGCGGGATGGCGGAACTTCGCGAGCAGCGGCCCCTCCCCCGGCTTGATCCGGCTCAGCGCCCACTCGGCGCGGCTCAGCGCGGTGTAGACGGCGCTGATCTGCGCGCCGAGCGTCACCTCCTCACGGGTCGCGACGCCGGAGGGCAGCCCCAGGAGGTACGCCTCCAGCAGCGGATCGAACGACTCCCGGGCGTGCAGCAGATAGAGCCCGAGGTCACCACCGACGGGGCCGCGGCCCAGGCTCGACCAGTCGATCGCGATCAGCCGCTCGCCGTCGTCGGTTCGGCCGAGGAGGTTCTGCGGTGCCGGGTCGCCGTGCTGGGCGACCTGGGGCAGGTCGTCGAGGAGGTTGGTGAAGCGCCCGCGTCGTTCCCAGAGCGTGTGGGCGATGTCCGCGGCGGTCGTACGCATCATCGTCGGCCAGCCGCCGTTGTACTCCACCCGCGCGATCCGGTCGCGGAACTGGTCGCGCGCCAGCCAGCGCGCCTCGCCCAGGTCCGCGCCGGCGAAGCGGCCCATCGAGAGCGCGGCGAAGAGTCCGGAGTTGGCGGCGTCCTCGACCCAGTCGCTGGTCAGGGTGATGCCCTCGTCGTCCTCGGCGACGCTCGCACGCGCGCCGACCATGCCCGGGGTGTCGTCGACGAGCCCCGAGGTGGCGACGTCCGCGGCCCGCCGCCAGTAGGCGAAGTGGCGCCGGCGGCTCAGCTCGGCCGGATCGTACGCCCCCGGCTGCCCGAGCCGCTTGACCACGACCGGCTCCTGCTCCTCGCCCACAGCTGTGCGCCAGACCCCCAGCGTGGAGGGTCCGGTGCCGCCGGGAAGGACGAGCCACCCTGGGTCGGGCTGCCACATGCTTGCCAAAGTAGCGCATCCTCGCAGGTCGCAACGGCACTCACCGCCGGGAGGCAACGACGGGATGCTGAGTTTGATCCCGGGGCCGATATGGTTGAGCCGATGTCCGAGACTGACTACTGCGAGCTGTGCGACCTGCCGAAGTCACAGTGCATCCATGGGCGGCCCCCGGCCCCGCCCGCTCCGGCTCCAGTGAAGAAGCCGACAACCCGGGTGCGCAAGACCACGACGAGCTCGACGGCCGCCGCGCCGAAGGTCGTCACCAAGTCCGCTCCCCGCAAGTGGACCCCGCCGGCCGCCTTCGCGCCGCTCATCCTCGAGATCCTCGAGACCGCCGGCGGCTCGATGTCTGCCGACGAAGTCCTCGACGAGCTCGAGAGCCAGCTGGGCGACAGCCTCCTCCCGGGCGACTTCGAGACCACCCCGGAAGGCGAGCTCCGCTGGCGCTACGCGGCGCGACGCGCCCGTCAGACGCTGCTGACCGACGGCCTGATGGTCAAGGGTTCGCCCGGAGTCTGGCAGCTCCCCTGACGCGTCAGCTGTCGGCGTTGAGGACCTCGATCCGCACCTTCTGGGCCTCCTCGATCGCCTGATCGAGCACCGCCCGGTTGGGGTCCTGCACGGCCAGCCAAGGTCCGGTGACCTCGAGCGACGCCAGCCGCCGGTCCCCGAGCACGTCGTCGACGCCGCCGTGGTCGCCGCCGGTGACCAGCGGGCCCCGGAGCCCGTTCAGGATCCGGGCCGCGTGCTCGGCCGCCGCCTCGTACGCAGCGCTCGCCTGGTTGGCCCGGCGCCGGGCGAAGCGCTGCTGGCTCCAGCCGCCCGCCTTGGTCTTCCCCTGGACGTGCCGCCGCCCGATCTTGTGGTCAGCGATCTCGCCGCCGCTCATCCGGGCGATCGCGAAGCCGCCCTTGCGCACCAGCAGCAGGCCCCAGTCCTGCGGGGCCGCCGAGGCGGCGATGAACGCCTCGACATCGGCCGGCCCGGCGTACGTCTTCTCGAACGGCAGCGCCGCGATGAACGAGGACCCGTCGGCCGCGGCACCGGTCAGCGCACCGGAGTCGACCGCGAGCCGGGTGTCGCCGTGGCGCCCTGCGAAGTTGTCGAGCCAGCGCTGGATCCGAGCGACCGGGACGGCGACGTTGGGCATGTCCGTACGCTACCGGTCCAGGCCACGCTGCAGTCGAGGCGGCGCGATGTGGCGATAGGCGTCCTCGCAGATCTCGGCGACCTCGTCCCAGTCGACGTCGCCGTCGAGCCGCATGCCGAGCCAGCCGCGGCCACCGACGTACGGAGGTACGAAGAACCGCTCGGGATCGTCACCGACGACCTCGCCCTGCACCCCCGCCGCAGCGGCCGCCCACAGATGCGGCTCGTCGCGCCCGTGATGTCCCTGCGGCCACAGCATCACGAACTGCTTCTTCACGAAGAACCCGGGCGCGCCATGACTGACCCGCTCGGTGCTCTCCGGGAACCCGAGGCAGATCTCCCGGACACGCTCGGTCAGCTCGGTCGGTGTCATGTGCCCATCATCCGACTTCTCGGATCACTCTCGCCGGTGTTCCCGCCGCGACGACCCGATCGGGCACATCACTCAGTACGACACTTCCGGCACCGATCACGGAGTCGGCACCGATCCTCACGCCCGCACCGACGGTGACGCCCGTGCCTAGCCAGGCGTTCGAGCCGATCTCGATCGGCAGCGCCTGCTCCCAACCCTCACGCCGCTGGTCGGGGTCGTCGATGGGGTGCAGTGCGGTCACCAGCTGCGCGCCGGGCCCGATCCTGACATCGGCCCCGACCCGGATCGGCGCGTCGTCCGTGAAGAAGGCGTTGGCGTTGACGAACGCCCGATCGCCCAAGCTGATGTTGTAGCCGTAGGAGCACTGGAAGCGAGGCACGACCTCGACGCCCGAGCCGACCTCGCCGAGCAGCTCGTGCAGCACCTTGTGGCGTACGTCGTCATCGTCCGCCCCGGCGGCGTTGAAGCGGTCCAGCCGCCGCCAGCAGTCGCGACGGAGACTTTGGAGCTCGGCATCGTCGAGGTACCACTCGCCCGCCTCGAGCCGGGCCCGCTGCTCGCCCACGCAGGCTCAGTCGGGCTTCGGCCAGACGAGCTCGAACTGCTCCATCACGACCGGCATGTCCTCGCTGAACTCGTGGTCGGGACCGGCGAACTCGGTGAAGAAGCGCTCGTGAACCTCGCGCCAGTACTCGAGCGACAGGTCGCCCTCGCCCTCCAGCCGCGCGAACTCCTCAGGGACGTCCCGGAACGGGGCGATGTCGACCTGGGTGGTGGCGATCAGGGCCCGCGGGTGACCGGACCCGTCGAGGATGATGCTCATGCCACCCACGGTTGGGAGCGGCTCGTCTCCGTTCTCGAAGTCCCACTGCGCAGTGGCCGTCGCGGTCTTCACCCCTTCGAGAACGAGCTCGAGCAGACCGTCGGCCTCCTCCGGCGTACCACCGAAGGCCCAGGCCGGCGGCTGCAGCGCCTCCAGCGGCGATGCCCCGAAGTAGCCGGGCGCGGCGCTGAGGTGGGCGTGGTGCTTCACGTCGTCCCAGAACGCGGCGATGTCAGCCTCCTGCTGGGAGTCGGACACGGGGGCCTCAGGCTCAGGGATCGTGGCGTCGTCGCTCATAGGCGACACTCAACCACAGTTGGCGCTAGCCGTGCCGGGACTCGACGGAGGTACGCGGCGTGGCTGATCGCGCGGTCACCAGGCGTGCCTGGGCACGCCAGCCGAGGCCGGAGTAGAGGGGCTCGCCCATCTCGCTGGCGACCAGAAGGCCATGGACGGCACCGGCCTCCCGGGCGGCCGCGACGAGCAGGCTCATCACCGCGCCGCCGAGACCGCGGCGTCGGTGGTCGGGCTCGGTCTGGATCCGGTCGGCGACGGCGTCGACGCCGATGACGGCGATAGTCCCGCCCGCCGCGACAGCCTCGCCCGCGCTGATTGTCACGGTGAAGACGCCGCCGTCACGCCCCACCTCGGCGCGGTAACCCTCCGGGACAGCCCGGGACGCGTGGTCGGCGAGGTCGATCGTCATCAGCGCCTCCTCGCCATCGTCGGCGACCAGCCCGGCCTCGACGAACCAGGGATGTACGCCCGCGGGCGACTCGGTCACCACCGACAACCACGCCTCCGGCGTGGCCCGGGCAGTGTCGACGAGCCCGGCGAGCGTGTCCGCGTCGTCGGTCGCCACCCACTCGACCCGGCGCCCGGGCTGCCCCACCTCCACGCGTACGCCTCCTGGCATCGCCGCGGGACGCGGGAAGCCCCGCGCGTAGGCCCAGCCGCGGGCCCACCGGGAGACCAGGTCCGCAAGGTCGCCGGCCCCCGCGGCAGCGGCGAGGGCGGCCTGGCGACCGCGGTACCACTCCCCCAGCACCGTCGCGACCAGCACGGCGACGGCCAATCCGAACGCCAGGGGATCCAGGGTGAACAGGCCGATCACCGCGAGTCCCACCGCGGCGATGTACCCGAACCAGATCCGACCAGGAGCCTCCACGTCCGCGGAGCCTACCCGGCTGGGTCTACCGGGCTGGGTCTACCGGGCTGGGTCTACCGGGCTGGGCCGATCCGCTCCCGCAACGTCGCCACCCCTGGTCCGTCGAGGTCCGCCAGCGCGACCGCCCGGCCCGAGAGCGCCATGCCCAGGGCCTCGCTGGGACCGGCGACCTCTTCGCCCGTGCCGTCGGCCGCGCCCCAGGACCAGTCCTGGTCGGTCGCGCACAACGCCAGCCCGTCGAGCCGCCCGGCCGGGACCACCCCGAGCGAGGCCTGCTTGGTCGGCAGCCAGTCGAGCACCGCGCGCCAGTCCTCGAGCGGTACGTCGGTGTCGAGACCGAGCGGCCGGGCGCAGTCCCGCAGGTGGATGCAGTGGTCGGTGAACTGCCCCATCGGACCGACGCCCGGCGCCGGCACCCGCTTGGTGGCGTACGTCCTCAGCAACCCGGTCAGCTCGGCGACCGGCCGTCGCGCCTGCTCCTCGGCGATCGCGGCCGAGGCCCGGTCGATGGAGCCTCGGGCCAACAACGTACGCCACAGCAGCCGCCCGATCCCGACCGAGAACGGCATCGCGCTGTGCCCCAGCACCTCCCTCACCGTCCAGGCCGAGCAGAGGCTCTGCGTCTCCAGCTGGGACTCGTCGAGGCCGTCGAAGAAGTCGGCGATCAGGCGGCGGTTGGCTGCGGTGCGGGCGGCTACGTCCATGGCCCCATCGTGTCAGGCCGCCGCCTCCGCGACAGGCTCCACCACCGGCTTCGTCCCGGCGTACACGTCCCGGTCGATCTCATCCGCGCCGTGCGCCACCAGCAGAGCGACCATGGTGTCTCCGTTCACATTGAGGAACGTACGCAGGATCCCGGTGAACCAGTCCACCGCGATGAGCAGCCCGGCGGCCTCGATGGGCAGGTCCAGGGACGTGGCCAGGAAGATCGCGACGACCGGGAACCCGCCAGGCACCGTGATCGTGCCGATGTTGAGCAGCACCGCGAGCGCCATCCCGAGCGCGATGTCACCCGGGGAGAGCGAGACGCCGGAGGCCTGGGCGAGGAAGAGCACCACGATCGTGTAGTTGAGCACCGCGCCGCACGACCCCATCGTCATCCCCAGGCAGAGCGTGAAGTCAGCGACCCGCTTCGAGATCCCGAACTTCTCGACCGCGTTCTTCAGCACCGTCGGGAAGGTGACCGCCGACGACGTCGTGGTGACGGCCACGACGGTCTGCTCGGCGAGCTTCGCGGGCAGGCGCAGCGGGTTGAGCCGGGTGACGGCGACGACCACGACGACGTAGAGGGCCGAGATGATCACCACGCCGGCCAGGGTCGTGCCCAGGTAGGCGAGCGCGGTGGTGACCACCCCGAAGCCGACGCGGCCGGCGAGGTCGGCGAGGAGGCAGAAGACGCCGATGGGCGCCAGGAACATGACGTACCTGATCATCAGCAGGACGATCGCCTGGATCTGCTCGAAGAAGGTGAGCACGACGGTCGGGCCGTTCATCGCGGTGTAGCGGTTGAGCGCGAGCCCGAAGATCAGGGCGAAGAAGATGATCGGCACCATCGCGCCGGTGGCCATCGCCTCGACCACGTTGGTGGAGACGAAGCCGGTCACGGTCTGCTGCCAGCCGACCGCGGTCGCCGCGGCCGAGTCGGTCAGAGTCGCGTCCAGCTCGCCGTCGTAGCGCATCCCCGAGCCCGGCTGGAACAGCTCGGCGAGCCCCCAGCCGACGAAGGCCGCGACCACCGCGAACCCCAGCATCCAGCCGAAGGTCGCCCCGGCCAGCCTCCCGGCTCCCGCCCCGGTCATCGCGCCCGTCGCCACGATCACCGACGAGGCGACCAGCGGGACGATCGACATCTGGATCAGCCGGATGAAGATGTCACCGACGAACTTGAGGTTCGCCGCCCACTCCCCCACCACCAGGCCGAAGACGATGCCGGCGACCGCGCCGACCAGGATCAGGACGGCTGGGGACTTCAAGACCTTCATCGGGTCTCCTAAGCGTCGGGGACGGTGGATCCCGGACGCTAACGAGGCCGCGTACGCCGCCGGTTAAGCCGTCGTCACCGGCACGTTTCCCGCGACAAACCAGTGGTCCCGGCTGGGGCGGGGTGAATACCATTGATGTCATGCGCGAGACCACGATCTGCAACCACCTGGGCCGACCGGTCCAGGACGTGGAGTTTGCGCGCTCGGAGCCGCAACCGACGTAGGTGCTCACCGCATCCACCAGGGCCGCTCCGATCGAATCGGAAGCGGCCCTTTCTCATGTCCAGCAGCATCACCAGGAGGTGAACGAGATGGAGATCATCACCCTTTTCGGAGAGGGCTTCAGCACCAAGACGTACGAGCTGACGCTGAAGCACCCGACTCCCCGGACCGACGAGTGGGCCTGCGTGGGCGAGGACCCGGAGCTCTTTCACCCCGAGGACCTCACCCAGCTCGCCGAGGCGCAGCAGGTCTGCGCCGACTGCCCGATGCGGCAGACCTGCCTCGAGCTCGGGACCGCCCGGCGGGAGTGGGGAGTCTGGGGCGGCGTGCTCCTGGAGAGCGGAAAGCCCCGCACCGAGCCCAGAACTCCCGGACGAAAGCCCTACAAGCGAAGCCAGGAGGCGATCGCACGGGTCGGCCGCGTCGCCTGAGGTGACGTGGGAGTCCTGAGCCTGTCGAAGGGCCACCCGTGACCTCAGGATTCGGCCGTGGGGCTAGCGGAGTCTGTCGAGGGCTTCTGCTAGCTCCGCGGCCGTCGGGGCCGTCGTCGGCTCCAGCATCCACTGCAGCATCACGCCGTTGATGAGGGCGAGCGCGAGGGAGCCCACCGAGGCGGCTTCGCGCGCCGACACCGCATCCGGCGCCGTGTCGAGCACCAGCGCGGCGAGGTCGCGGCGGCTCTGGGCGTAGATGCGCAGCAGCTGGTCGCGTATGTCGGGCGCGAACTCCGCCTGTGCGTAGGCCTGAACACTGGCGACGAGCACTGCACGATGCCGCGGTGCCGCGGCAAGGAGTCGGTCGAGGAACAGCTCGAGGCGTCGGCCAGGTGTCTCTGCGGGCTCAGCCGACACCGCGCCGGCGATCGTGTCACCCCATTCCTCGAAGGTCTCGAGGATCGCCGCATTGAGCAGGGCATCCTTCGACCCGAAGTGGTAGCCGATCGACGCGAGATTCGCTCCGGTCACCGCGACGATGTCGCGGGCGGTGGTGTGCGCGTATCCGCGCTCGGCCAGACACTGCTTCGCACCAGCCAGGAGGTCTTCGCGCTGTCCCACACCCCCAAGCCTAACAGTCGATATGTACGCACGTCTTGTACGTATGTATTATACAAACGTACATATCGAGGAACGCCGATCGAAGGAGCCACTCATGGCCCAGGACCAGTCCCTACTCGCTCCCCCGACACACGCCCCAGCCGTCCCGGTGGACATCGCCTGGGACGAGATCATCGCGACGTCGAACACCGTGCTGACCACCCACTTGTGGGCCGCGCCACCGCTACGCCGCGAGTCACCTATCCACGACCGGGCCTTCGCGGCACTGCGTGACCTCAAGGCCGACTACGCCCGCTTCCTGCCCTGGTTCTCACACCCCGTGCTGTCGGTGCCTGCTCTCGAGGCGCCGACCAAGGCGACGACATCATGGGACTTCGCGCAGCTCGACCCCTTTGTCGAGGACTTCATGGCTGCTGCCGAAGGCCGGCCGGTCGTGGCCAACTTCGCGACCATCCCGCACTGGATGTTCACGAACGCCGACCACGTCGAGGTCTCACGCGACGTTGACACGATCCACTGGGACTATGAGCAGGGCACGGACTTCCGCGACGACACGCTCGCCGAAGTCGCCGACTACTTCTTCCGCATCGCCAGTTGGTACATGGCCGGCGGCTTCACCGACGAACTCGGCGTACGGCACGAATCTGGGCATCACTACCGGTTCGCGTACTGGGAGGTTCTGTGCGAACCCGACCTCAACCGCCGCATGCCCCCCGAGGTCTACACCCGCCTGTATGACGCCGTCGTGCAACGCTTGCGCACGCTCGACCCCGACATGAGGTTCGTCGGTCTGTCCCTCAGTCACGTGCACCACGACCCGGAGTACTTCTGGCACTTCCTGAACCCCGCGAACCACGCACCCGACATCAGCGTCGACGCGTTCTCGTACCACTTCTACGCCTCGCCCGAGATCGTCAATCCGTTCGGCGCCGAGGGCAACGCGGACCACAGCACGTGGCGCAGCACCTTCTTCGCGCAGGCGGATGCCTTCGTCGAGCACGTCGCGTACATCCGCTCGATCGCGAACCGTCTGGCACCCGATGCCAAGACCTTCCTCAACGAGATCGGCACCTACCCCGCCGACGTCATGAACGCCGCCCCGAAGATCCCAGCACACTACTGGGCGCTCAGTGGCTCCGTGCACGCCTATCTCTGGGCGCGGGTCCTGCCCCTCGGGATCGACCTGCTTGGCGTCGCGGAGTTCATGGACTACCCAGGAATGATCCCAGGCACCTCCCTCATCGACTGGGAGAGCGGCGAGCCCAACGCGCGCTACGACGTCACCAAGCTGCTGCTCGACCACTTCGGTCCAGGCGACCGCCTACTGGAGACTTCCGCCGGCTACCCCGGCTTCCCCGACGCGCGCGTGCACGTGCAGGCCATGCGCACTCACGACGGCAGCCGCAAGCTACTCATGATCAGCAAATGGGACGAGCCAGTGCACCTCGATCTCACCAGCGTCGGCGCCGGAGTACTGGAACAGATCCACACCACCACCGCTGGCAGCGCGAACGAAAGGTTCGCCGGAGGAACGCTGCATCTGAGGCCGCACGCGACCGCCGTCCTGACGCTCGACAACTGACCACAACAGACAAGGGCCTGACGTTCCACCAAGCCGCGTCGCGTGAAATGACGTGGGAGTCCTGAGCACAATCGAGCCGGGCCGGCGCTACCTCGCCCGTTTCGCCGTGCAACGCCAGTCCA
>NZ_JBEXJF010000065.1:0-9965 GCF_040608935.1 Nocardioides sp. NPDC004968 | reverse complement strand
ATCGAGGGCCGCCCGGTCGGGATCGTGGCCAACCAGCCGATGCAGTTCGCCGGCTGCCTCGACATCGACGCCTCCGAGAAGGCCGCCCGCTTCGTCCGGACCTGCGACGCCTTCAACGTGCCGGTGATCACCTTCGTCGACGTACCCGGGTTCTTGCCCGGCACCGACCAAGAACACAACGGCATCATCCGCCGCGGCGCGAAACTGATCTATGCCTACGCCGAGGCCACCGTCCCGCTGGTCACCATCATCACCCGCAAGGCCTACGGCGGCGCCTATGACGTGATGGGCTCCAAACACCTCGGCGCCGACATCAACCTGGCCTGGCCCACCGCCCAGATCGCGGTCATGGGCGCCCAAGGCGCCGCCAACATCGTCCACCGCCGCACCCTGCAAGCCATCGTCGATGCCGGCGGCAGCGCCGACGAGGTCGAAGCCAAACGCGCCCAGCTCATCGACGAGTACGAGACCACCCTGGCCAACCCCTACATCGCCGCCGAACGCGGCTACATCGACGCGGTCATCCCACCCCACGAGACCCGCGCCGAGGTCACCCGCGCGCTGCGGCTGCTGCGCACCAAACGCGAGACCCTGCCCGCCAAGAAGCACGGGAACATCCCGCTGTGACCACGCCCGAGAACCCGACGAACGAGCCGACAGCCGAGCCCAAGGCTGAGCAGAAGCCCTTGCTCAAGGTCATCGACCAGCACGCCACCCCCGAAGAGATCGCCGCGATCGTGGCCGTCTTCGCAGCCCTGGGATCGACCGGCGAGGCACCCAAGAAGAAGCCACGCTCCCTGTGGGCTGCTCCGCAGCTGCGTACCCCGCTCCACCCCGGCCCCAACGCCTGGCGCGCAAGCGGCCTGCCTCACTGACGAGGACCGCAATGTCATGATCGCTCCGTGATCACGTTCTCTCGGCGATATCTCCTGGTCACCCTGGCTTGGCTGGTGACCCGGGGATGGGTGGTGCTCCTCTACGGCTTCCCGGCCGCGGCGGAGGGCTCGTTCTCCTGGTGGGGTGCGGAGTGGGGCGTGGTGGGCGACGTGAACTACTACCGCGACAGCCTCGACGCATTGGCTACAGATGGGGTCGCGGGGGCGCTGGTCGAGTATCCGGTGCCGGCGCTGCTGCTGCTCTGGATCCCGTACGCCGCGATCGGCCTGCTCAACCTGGGCGGCGAGGCCTACATCATTGCCGTGCTCGCGATGGCGGCGCTGACCGACCTGCTCTTCATGGTGCTGCTCGTCCGCAACCGCCGCGGCACGCACCCGAGGTTCGGGATCTCCGCCGCGGAGGCGTTGTGGCTGGTCGCCGTCCCGGCGCTGGGGGCGACGGCGTACGCCCGCTTCGATCTCTTCCCCGGGATCATGGTCGGCCTGGCGGTGCTCTACGCGGTCAGGAGACCGAAGGTGGCCGCGGCGTTCGCGGCCTTCGCGACCGGCGCGAAGTACTGGCCGATCCTGGTCATCCCGGCCCTCGCCGCGAACCGCGCCACCCGCCGCGGGGTCCTCCTGACCGTCGCCGGCACCGGCATCGCCCTGGCCGGGCTGAGTCTTGTCCTCGGTGGCTGGGACCGGCTCTGGACACCGCTGAACTACCAGGGCGAGCGGGGCCTGCAGATCGAGTCGGTCTTCGCGACCCCGGCGATGTACGAGTGGGGCCACGGCGGTCCGGAGAGCGGCTACGCGATCGACTACACCGAGTGGAAGGCGTACGACATCAGCGGGCCGCTGGTCGAGGCGCTGCTCCTCGCGGCGACGGTCGCCTCCGTGGTCGCCGGGGCGCTCGTCATCGTCTGGTGGGTGCTCGCCTGGCGTCGCCTCCCCCGCGGCGCACGGACCGAGGAGACGATCGTGTGGCTGGCGCTCGCGACGGTGGCCGCGTTCCTGGTGACCAACAAGGTGCTCAGTCCGCAGTACATGCTCTGGCTGCTCCCCGCCGCCTCCGCCGGGCTGGTCCTGCTCCGCGGCCGCGCTCGCCGGCAGCTCGGGATCTGGTCGGTCGTGCTGGTCGTGGCGACGCTGCTGACTCACGAGATCTTCCCGCGGATGTACGGCTACATGCTCACCTTCAACGACATCGGCTCACCGTGGATCACCGAGGTGCTGGCCTGGCGCAACGGCCTTCTGGTGCTTCTCTTCCTGTACGCCGCGTGGCGCACTACTCGGTTGCTGGCCGCCCTCCCCGAGCGGGGGCGGCCAGCAACCGAAGATCAGGAGAGGCAGACCTTGGCGACGTCGCCCTGAGCCGAGTAGATCGTGACCGGCTCCTCGGCGAACACCGGCCGGCAGGCCGCCGCGGTGAGCTCGTGCACGGTCACGCCGTCGTAGAACCCGTGATCGTCGCAGTTCTCGTAGTTCACGAAGACCTCCCCGGGCTCGCCTCCGTCGCGGAAGATCCGCAGGATGACGTACGCCGTGACCGGCTGCCCCGCGGCACAGTTCTGCGGCGTGTTGGGACCGGAGCGGGCCGGCGCGCTGCGGATCGCCTCGATGAGGCCGGCGGCGTCGGAGCCGGTGATCTCTCGCGACCCGGTCAACGATGCCGAGGACGGCTCGTACCGGCAGATCGCGATCGACTCCGGAGCATCACCTTCCAGCGGCGAGGTCGCGGGGTCGGACTTCGGCCGCACCGGGTCGCCCTCGGCCAGCGGCGAGGCGGTCTCGCAGCCGTAGGGATCCTTCGCCACGGTCCTCAGGGACCCCTTGATCTCCTGGTTGACCCGCTCGTCGCCCGGCCCGGTGAGGATCGTGGCGTACGCGTCATCCCCGACCTGGACCCGGGTCAGCAGCCAGCCCTCGTGCTCCCAGGAGCCGGTCTGGAGGCTGGCGCCCTTGCCCGGCTTCTCGATCAGGACGTAGGGCTGCCACAGTGCGAAGGGCACCTTGCCGAACTGCGGCGGGAAGTCACGGTCCTCGGTCTCGTTGCAGGCGATACTCGGCACCGGCTGGTTGGTGATGTTCGCGACGTAGGGAGTCCGCGGCACGGTGTCCCACTGGTCGCCGGGCTTCGCGATGCACTCCGGCAGCGCCGGCGCCGTGGCGTCGGCCCACTCCTCGGGCACCTGGAAGGCGATGTCGTAGCGGACCGCCCAGCGGTTCCCGTCCGCGGGTGCGGGCAGGTCGGTGCGGCCGCCGTTGTCGTAGGTGCCTTCGGGGGCCGCCGCCTCCGGCTCGGAGAGCGCCTTGGGCGCGTCGCCGGAGCGGTCCTCGGCGCCGGAGGCGTCGCTCGCGGCCGTGCTCTCGCCACCGCCGCCGGTGGGCTGCAGGTTGGCCACCACGCCACCCAGACCGACGACTGCCAGCACCGCGGCGGCAGCGGCCAGGATCCAGGGCGCCTTCCGGCGTACGGGTGCTTTCTCCTCGGCCTTCTCGGTCTCGTCGGCCAGGTCAGCCGGTCCAGACCCATCTGAGGCCCCGGGGATCGCGAGCTCCCGCGGCTCGAAACCATCGGCCGCACGGGCCAGGGCGGCCCGGAAGGCCCGCTCCTCGCGCTCGAAGTCACTCATTGTCAACCCCCTCGTTCCCTCTCCGATCAACAGAGCCTTGCTCGTTCAACCGCTGCCTCAGCTTGGCCAGCGCCCGGTGCACATGTGAGCGGGCGGTCGCCTCGGCGCAGTCGAGCACCGTCGCTATCTGCGCGAACGACAGGTCCTCGTAGAACCGGAGGACCACCGCCGCTCGCTGGTTGGACGGGAGCGTCTGCACCAGCTCCCACGCCTCGTCCGCGTCTCGCTCCTCGGGGCCGGGCTCATGCCTGGTCGCCATCGGCTCGACGTCCTCGACCAGCACCAGCCGGCGCCGCTTGCGCCAGCCGCTGATCGACCCGTTGACGATGCTCCTCTTCACGTACGCCTCCGCCGTCCCGGACGCCGCCAGCGACTCCCACCGCGGCAGCGCACGGGCGAGGGCGTCCTGCACCAGGTCAGGAGCGTCGGAGTTGTTGCCGGTCACCAGATAGGCGAACCGCTGTAGCGCGGGCCCCCTCGAGGCCACCCAGGCCCCGAAGTCCGGATCCCTCTCCTGCTCTTCGGCATCCACGGACACCTCCTCTGGCACGTTCACACACCTCCTACGCGAAGTCTGGCGCGTTCGTTGCGTGTAGCGGGGAATTGAGTTGCCCGAAGACGTCCCGGTCCTAAGGTTGGCCGGGTGACCCGTGAAGTAGACGCCCGCACCGACCGCTATGTCGAGGAGCTCTGCGCCCTCGACCCGCTGACCGCGACGTACGTCGGTGTCGCCGGCCACGACGCGGAGCTCCCCGACCTCTCCCCCGACGGGATGCAGGCGGTGGAGGAGCTCAACCGTTCGGCCTACGCCGACGTGGCCGCGATCAAGCCGGTCGACGAGCGTGAGCAGGTCGCCAAGGACGCGTTCCTGGAGCGGGTCGGGCTCGACATCGAGTTCGCCGACGCGCAGCTGGACCGGAAGTTCGTCTCCGTCATCACCAGCGGCATCCACAACCTGCGCGAGGTCTTCGACCTGATGCCGACCGGCACCGAGGAGGACTGGGCCGCGATCGGCGCCCGGCTGGCCGGGATGCCGGACGCGGTCGCGGGCTACACCGCGACCCTTCGGGAGGAGGCCGCGGCCGGACGGGTCTCGGCGACGGCTCAGTACGAGAAGGTCGCCGACCAGATCCTGAGCTGGACCGGGCAGAAGGGCGCCGGTGACTTCTTCACCGGTCTGGTCTCACGTGCGCCCGAGGCCGTTCCTGCGTCCCTGCGCGCCGAGCTCGAGGCCTCGGCGGCCAAGGCCAACGAGGCGTTCGCCGAGTTCGGGCGGTTCATGGCCGCCGACCTGGTACCCAACGGGCTGCCGAAGGAGGCCGTCGGGCGCGACCACTACCAGCTCTCCTCCCGGCGCTACCTCGGCGCCGAGATCGACCTGGAGGAGACGTACGCCTGGGGTTGGGAGGAGCTCAAGCGACTCTCCGACGACATGGAGGCCACCGCCGACCGGATCCTGCCGGGATCGAGCGTTGTCGACGCGGCGGCCCATCTCGACAAGGACCCCGTGCAGCAGCTGACCTCGACCGCAGCGCTCAAGGAGTGGATGCAGACCGCCGCCGACCGCGCCATCGCGGAGCTGGCCGACGTGCACTTCGACATCCCCGAGCCGGTCCGGCGGATCGAGTGCATGATCGCGCCGACCACCGACGGTGGGATCTACTACACCGGCCCCTCCGAGGACTTCTCCCGGCCCGGCCGGATGTGGTGGTCGGTGCCCGAGTCGGTCACCTCGTTCGGCACCTGGCGCGAGCTGACCACGGTCTACCACGAGGGTGTACCGGGCCATCACCTCCAGGTCGCCCAGACCGCCTACCGCGCCGAGCTGCTCAACCGCTGGCAGCGGCTGATGTGCTGGGTCTCGGGTCACGGCGAGGGCTGGGCGCTCTACGCCGAGCGCCTCATGGACGATCTCGGCTACCTGGACGACCCCGGTGACCGTCTCGGCATGCTCGACGGCCAGTCCTTCCGGGCGGCGCGGGTGATCATCGACATCGGCATGCACCTGGAGCTGAAGATCCCGGAGAACAACCCGTTCGGCTTCCACCCAGGCGAGGTGTGGACGCCCGAGCTCGGCCGAGAGTTCATCGGGCAGCACTGCCTGATGGAGGACGCCTTCCTCGACTTCGAGGTCGCCCGCTACCTCGGCTGGCCGGGCCAGGCCCCGTCCTACAAGGTCGGGGAGCGGATCTGGCTCCAGGCCCGCGAGGACGCGCGCGCTCGTGCCGGCGCCGCGTTCGACATGAAGGCCTTCCACCGCGCGGCGCTCGACCTCGGGTCGCTCGGCCTCGATCCTCTTCGGGCGGCGCTCGGGCGGCTGTAGTTCTGCGGGGTTGGTCAGAAGACTTTGGTCGTACGCGGGGTGCTGCTTCGTCTGCGCTGCTGTTTCCACGGGGTTGGTCTGGGCCGCCGACCCGTGTGTGGCCACGGCACACTCACCCACGGAAAGTGACCGATCCACGCCTCCACCAGCCAGGGTGTCTTTGCGTGGAAGAAAAATTTCTTCCATCCACCAACCCCACCCCGGGCCAGGCGCTCTCTGAGGCGAACGAAAATTCGTTCGCCCACCAACCCTCCCGAAGAGAACGGGCTCTAGGCGGAAAGAAAATTCATTCCACCGGCCAGCCCGACCACCCAAGCTCCCAAGCCCCGCCCAACCCAAACCTCAGCGCCAAACCCCAACCACAAAAACACGGCCCCCAACAGAGAAGGAAAACCGACCTACCCCCGCCGAGTCAACACCCGCTGCGCAACGACAAACACAAGCACCAGCACCCCGATAGTGATCCGAGTCCACCAAGAGGACAGCGTGCCGTCGAACGAGATGAAGGTCTGGATCGTGCCGAGCACGAGCACGCCGAGCAGCGAGCCGATCACAAACCCGCGGCCACCGGTGAGCAGCGTGCCGCCGATGACCACGGCAGCGATCGCGTCGAGCTCCATCCCGACCGCGTGCAGCGAGTAGCCCGAGAGCGTGTAGAGCGCGAACAGCAGCCCGCCGAGCGCCGCACACAGCCCGCTGATCGCGTACACCCCGACCTTGGTCGCCGCCACCGGCAACCCCATCAGCAGCGCCGACGGCTCGCTGCCGCCGAGCGCGTAGACGGTGCGTCCGAAGCGGGTCGAGGCGAGGACGTACGCAGCGACCGCGACGATCACCAGCGCGAAGACCGCCGTCCACCCGAGGTAGTAGCCACCGGGCAGGGTGATCGTGCCGAACGCGATGGCTGAGAAGGTCTCGTCCTTGATCGGGATCGAGTCGACGCTGATCAGGTAGCAGAGCCCGCGGGCGAGGAACATGCCCGCCAGAGTGGCGATGAACGGTTGGATGTCGAAGTAGTGGATCAGCAGCCCCATCGCGGTGCCGAGCAGGGTGCCGGACAGGAGCACGATCACGATCACCGCGACCACCGGCAGGCCGAGCTCGAGCGTCCGAGCCGCGATCAGGGTCGAGAGGGCCACGTTGGAGCCGACCGAGAGGTCGATCCCGCCGGTGAGGATCACGAACGTCATCCCCACCGCCAGCACGATCAGGAACGCGTTGTCGAGCAGCAACGTCAGGAAGACCTGCGGGTCGGCGAACCCCTCATACCGGATCCCACCGACGCCGAACATGCCGATGAACAGCGCGAACGTGCCGAGCACGGGCAGGTAGCGGCGCGGCGGGCTGTAGCGTGCGACTCGGGCGATGAGTCCGGTCTCGATCGCGGGCACCTGAACACTCATGCGACAGCCTCCTCGCGGCTGGTCGGCGTACGGTCGGTGCGCCGTTGCAGCACCGCTCGCGCCTTCGGCGACTGCAGCAGGCAAACGACCACGACCACCAGCGCCTTGAACAGATAGTTGGCTTCGGCCGGGATGCCGATGTTGGGGATGGTCCGGGTGAGGGTGGCGATCAGCATCGCCCCGACCAGGGTGCCGGTCAGCGAGAAGCGACCGCCGGCCAGCGACGTACCTCCGATGACGACGGCCAGGATGGCGTCCAGCTCGATCCACAGTCCAAGGCTGTTGGCGTTCACCGAGTGGGTGTTGGCGGCGATGATCAGGCCGGCGGTGCCGGCGCACAGCGCCGCGAAGACGTAGACGGTCCAGATGATCGTGCGGGAGCGGACGCCGGCCAGCCGGCTCGCCTCCGGGTTGATCCCGACCGACTCGATGAGCAGGCCGAGCGCGGTGCGGCGTACGACGATCTGGGTGGCCGCGAAGACCCCGAGCGCGATCAGGGCGGCGACCGGGAGGGTGAGCAGGTGGCCCGAGGCCAGCGCGGCGAAGGCGTCGTTGTTGACAGTGGTGATCTGGCCGCCGGTCACCAGCATCGCGATCCCGCGGCCGGCGACCATCAGGACCAGCGTGGCGATGATCGGCTGGATGCCGACCACCGCGACGAGGAAGCCGTTCCACAGCCCCAGCGCGACGCAGACCGCGAGGGCCATCGTGATCGCGATGACGGCCGTGCCCAGGGCTCCGTCGGCGGGGCTCTTGACGATGTAGACGCAGGCGACGGCGCCGGCGATCGCCGCCACCGCCCCCACCGAGAGGTCGATCCCGCGGGTCGCGATGACCAGCGTCATCCCGATCGCGACCAGCAGCACCGGGGCACCGTTGCGGACGATGTCGACCAGGCTGCCGAAGAGGTGACCATCCTGGATGCGTACGTTGAAGAAGGTCGGCGTCGCGATCAGGTTGACCACCAGCAGCGCGCCGAGCGCGGCCAGCGGCCAGAAGAGGCGGTGGGCCATCGCGCGGGCGCCGAGCCCCTGGCCCGGTCTGATGTTCTCAGGCATCTGCTCGCTCCTTCTCGGCCAGGCCGCCGGGTTCGCCGGTGATGATCTCGAGTACGTCGTTGACATCGATGCCTCGGTTGGGCCGCTCGGCGATCTTGCGGCGGTCCTTGAGGACCACCAGCCGGTGGCTCAGCCGGAGCACCTCCTCGAGCTCGGCGGAGATGAACACCACGCTCATCCCCTTCTCCGCGAGATCGGCGACGAGCTGCTGGATCTGGGTCTTGGCACCGATGTCGATGCCGCGGGTCGGCTCGTCGAGCAGGAGTACGTCGGGCTCCGTGATCAGCCAGCGCGCCAGCAGGACCTTCTGCTGGTTCCCACCGGACAGACTCCGCATCGGCAGGCTCGGGTCGGCCGGCCGTACGTCGAGAGCGGTCATGAACTCCGTGACCAGCTTCTCGCGGGTGGCCGTCGGGATCGGCCGCAGCCAGCCACGGGTGGCCTGCAGACCGAGCAGCATGTTGTCGGCCACGGAGAGCTCCTCGAAGACCCCCTCGGCCTTGCGATCCTCGCTGCAGAAGGCGAGCTTGCGGTCGATCGCGTGCCGGGGGCTGCGCAGCCTCCGCCGGCTCGAGCCGCGAACCGTGAGCTCTCCGGTGTCCGGGGCGTCGGCGCCGAACAGCAGCCGGGCAAGCTCCGTACGCCCCGAGCCGAGCAGGCCGGCGATGCCGACGACCTCGCCGGGGTACAGGGTGAGGTCGGTGGCCTCCAGGCTCCCCTTCCGGCCCAGCCCGACCGCACTGAGCACCGGGAGGCGCTGCTCGGTCGCAGCCTCCTCGGATGCCTCGTGCACGGCATGGTCGAGGCGCTCGAGGACCTGGAGGTCGCGGCCGATCATCAGCTGCACCAGCTCCAGCTGGGTGGTCCCCTCGACCAGCCGCTCGCCCACCACCCGGCCGTTGCGCAGGATCGTCATCCGGTCGGAGATGTCGAAGACCTGGTCGAGGAAGTGGGAGACGAAGACGATCGCGGTGCCCTGGTCACGCAGGCGCCGCATCACCTCGAAGAGCCTGGCCACCTCGTCGGCGTCGAGGCTGGAGGTCGGCTCGTCGAGGATCAGCACCCGGGCGTCGGTGTCGACGGCACGCGCGATCGCGACGAGCTGCTGGACGGCGATCGGGTGGCTGCCGAGCTCCGAACCGGGGTCGATGTCGATACCGAGGCCCTGCAGCGAGGCGGCGGCGCGGCGGTTCATCCCCCGGCGGTCGATCGGGCCGATCCCGTTGAAGCGGCGGGGCTCGCGGCCGAGGAGCATGTTCTCGGCCACGGTGAGGTTCGGCACCAGGTTGACCTCCTGGTAGACCGTGCTGATCCCGGCGTGCTGAGCCGCGGCCGGGGTGGCGAACTGGGTCTCGACGCCGGCGATCTCCACCCGACCCGAGTCGATCGTGTAGACCCCGGTCAGGGCCTTGATCAGCGTGGACTTCCCGGCCCCGTTCTCCCCCATGAGCGCGTGCACCTCCCCCGGCAGGAGTCGCAGCGAGACGCTGTCGAGCGCTCGGACCGCTCCGAACGTGATGGAGACGTCGAGCATCTCCACCACCGGTCGGGGTGGCTTCACTTCTGCCTGGCTCACCCGCGAACTGAGAAACTCCGAGGGTGCTGTTTTTGCACGAAACCACGCCGTCATCCCGGGCTTGACCCGGGATTCATGCCGGAGCGCCGCCGAT
>NZ_JBEXJF010000064.1:0-10448 GCF_040608935.1 Nocardioides sp. NPDC004968 | reverse complement strand
ATCAACCTAGGATCAGAGCATGCGGGTGCTGGTGGTCGAGGACGAGCCTTTGATGGCTGGAGCGATCCGGGACGGGTTGCGGCTGGAGGCGATCGTCATGACGAGCCGACTCGGCGGGGGTTGTGGTCAGGATGCGCCGACTCGGCGAGGCGAACATTGGTCAGGCGTCGAGCATCGGGACGTTGAGTCCCCGCTCACGAGCGACATCGCGCGCGTGCTCGTAGCCGGCGTCGACGTGGCGCATGACGCCCGTGCCGGGGTCGTTGGTCAGGACCCGCTCGATCTTCTCCGCGGCGAGCGGAGTGCCGTCGGCGACACAGACCTGGCCGGCGTGGATGGAGCGGCCGATGCCGACGCCGCCGCCGTGGTGGATGCTGACCCAGCTCGCACCCGAGGCGGTGTTGAGCAGCGCGTTGAGGAGCGGCCAGTCGGCGATCGCGTCGGACCCGTCCTTCATCGCCTCGGTCTCGCGGTAGGGCGAGGCCACGGAGCCGGAGTCGAGGTGGTCGCGACCGATGACGACCGGCGCCGAGAGCTCTCCGGAGGCGACCATCTCGTTGAACTTCAGCCCGGCGAGGTGGCGCTCCTTGTAGCCCAGCCAGCAGATCCGCGCCGGCAGGCCCTCGAAGTGCACCTTCTCGCCCGCCTGGGTGATCCAGCGCTTGAGGCCCTCGTTCTCGGGGAAGAGGTCGACGATCGCCCGGTCGGTCTTGGCGATGTCCTCGGGGTCACCCGAGAGCGCTGCCCAGCGGAACGGGCCGAGGCCCTCCTCGAAGAGCGGTCGGATGTAGGCGGGGACGAAGCCGGGGAAGGCGAACGCGTTCGCGAACCCGCCCAGACGGGCGCCCTCGCGCAGCGAGTTGCCGTAGTCGAACACCTCGGCATCACGAGCCATGAACCCGACCATCGCCTCGACGTGCTTGGCCATCGAGGCCTGCGCCTTATCGGTGAAGTCGTCCGGGTCCTCCGCGGCCCGCGAGGCCCACTCCTCGACGGTGTATTCCAGCGGGAGGTAGGAGAGCGGGTCGTGCGCCGAGGTCTGGTCGGTGACGATGTCGATCTCGACCTCGCGCGCCAGGATCTCCGGGAAGACCGCGGCACAGTTGCCGACGAGGCCGATGGAACGCGGCGTACGGGACTTCTTGGCCTCCTCGGCCTGGGCCAGGGCGTCATCGAGCGACGACGCGACGGTGTCCATGTAGCCGTGGTCGACACGGCGCTGGAGACGGGCCGCATCGACGTCGACGACGATCACGACGCCCCCGTTGAGCGTGACCGCGAGCGGCTGCGCGCCACCCATGCCACCGGCGCCGCCGGTCAGCGTCACGGTGCCGGCCAGCGTGCCGCCGAACCGTTTGCGGGCGATGGCGGCGAAGCACTCGTAGGTGCCCTGCAGGATGCCCTGGGTGCCGATGTAGATCCACGAGCCGGCGGTCATCTGGCCATACATGGTCAGGCCGAGCGACTCCAGCCGCCGGAACTCCGGCCAAGTGGCCCAGTCGCCGACGAGGTTGGAGTTGGCGATCAGGACCCGGGGCGCCCACTCGTGGGTGCGGAAGACGCCGACGGGCTTGCCGGACTGCACCAGCAGGGTCTCGTCGGCCTCGAGCTCGTCGAGGGTGCGGACGATGGCGTCGTACGCCTCCCAGGAGCGCGCGGCGCGGCCGGTGCCGCCGTAGACGACGAGGTCGTCGGGGCGCTCGGCCACGTCCGGGTCGAGGTTGTTCATCAGCATGCGCTTGGCGGCCTCGGTCTGCCAGTTCTTGGCGGTGATCTCGGGGCCGTGCGGTGCGCGGACAGTGCGTGGTTCGCTCATGTCGCTCATCACATCACTGAAGCGAGCGAGCGTGCACGCGAAAGAAGGGTGCCGTCGGCGACGAGGCCGACGACCGACTTGATGTCCGGGGACAGGAACCGGTCCGGGCCGGGGGCAGGGACCAGCTTGCGGATCTCCTCGACCAGCGCGGCGCCCACCGGGCCGGGACGCTCGGGAGCGCGCATGTCGATCGCCCGGGCGGCGGTGAGGATCTCGATGGCGACGACCTGCTGCGCCCCGGAGATCGCGCGGCGGAGCTTGCGGGCGGCGTTCCAGCCCATCGAGACGTGGTCCTCCTGCATCGCGGAGGTGGGGATGGAGTCGACCGACGCCGGAACGGCGAGGCGCTTGAGGTCGGAGACGATCCCGGCCTGCGTGTACTGCGCGATCATGTGCCCGGAGTCGACCCCGGGGTCATGGGCGAGGAACGGCGGCAGCCCGTGGTTGCGCGACTTGTCGAGGAAGCGGTCGGTGCGGCGCTCGGAGATCGAGGCGAGGTCGGCGGTGGCGATGGCCAGGAAGTCGAGTACGTAGCCGATCGGTGCGCCATGGAAGTTGCCGTTGGACTCGACCCGGCCGTCGAGCGTGACCACCGGGTTGTCGACCGCGCTGGCGAGCTCGGTCTCGGCCACCCGGGCGGCGTGGGTCATGGTGTCGCGCACCGCGCCGTGGACCTGGGGCGCGCAGCGCAGCGAGTAGGCGTCCTGCACCCGGGTGAACCCGGTGCCGCGGTGGTCGGCGACGATGCCGCTGCCCGCGAGGACGGCACGGATGTTGGCCGCCGAGGTCGCCTGGCCGGCGTGCGGGCGTAGGGCCTGGAGGTCCTCGGCGAAGACGCTGTCGGTGCCCTGGAGGCCCTCGATGCTGAGCGCTCCGGCGATGTCGGCGGTGGCGACCAGGTCGTCGAGGTCGGCGAGCGCCAGGACGAGCATCGCCAGCATCCCGTCGGTGCCGTTGATCAGCGCCAGCCCCTCCTTCTCGCGCAGCTGCACCGGGGTGATCCCGGCGGCCGCCAGCGCGTCGGCGCCGGGGACGAGGTCGCCGTCGGCGTTGCGTACGTCTCCTTCGCCCATCGCCGCGAGCGCGCAGTGCGCCAGCGGGGCCAGGTCGCCGGAGCAGCCGAGCGAGCCGTACTCACCGATCACCGGAGTGATCTGGGCGTTCAGGAGCGCGGCGTAGGTCTGGGCGACCTCGGGGCGTACGCCGGTCCGCCCCGTGGCGAGCGTCGAGAGACGCAGCAGCATGAGGCCGCGTACGACCTCCTTCTCGATCTCGGCGCCCGAGGAGGCCGCGTGCGAACGGACCAGCGAGGCCTGCAGCTGTGCGCGGTGCTCGGGCGGGATCGAGGTGTTGGCCAGGGCGCCGAAACCGGTCGAGATGCCGTAGTGGGGCCGGGTGTCGTGAGCCAGCGACTCGATGAGCTCGCGGCTCGTGGCCATCGCGGTCAGCGACTCGTCGGTCAGGGTGATGGGGGTGTTGTGACGGGCGACGGCGACTACCTGATCGAAGGTGAGGGCACCGACCCCGACGGGAACCGTGGTGTAGGTCATGACCAGAGTGGATCACATCACACTCGGAGATTGTTCGGGTAGGGGCGCCGTCGCGAGCGTCGTGAGACCGGTGTCCTGGCAAGGCGGAGCCTCGATGGCGGTCTGGTTGCACCGTCGAGAGGTGACAACGCAGCCAGGGCGCCGGTATCGCGGCGCGCAGCAGGTGGCCCTGCCCGCGCAATCTCCTAGGCGGGTGAGCACAGGCCGTTGTCGGCGGCGTCCTTCTCCTGGTCCTCGGGGCTCACCGAGTCGGCCGGAACCTCGTCCGGTGAGGCGCTGACCTCGGGATTTCCCGGGGTCGCAGAGCTCGTGGGCGAAGGGGCCGCGGAGGCCGTCGTGTCGTGGAGCGGACGGTCATCGAGCATCCGCTCCCACAGCTCGTCGGCCGCCGGGAGGATCTCGAGACGGCCCCAGTTGGGGTCGCCGGCGGGGTAGGCCCGGTTGGGTACGGTCTCGAACTCGATGCTCGACGGATCCAGGTCGCGCATCTCGCCGGCCAGGTCAGCCAGCCCGGCGACCGAGCCGATGTCGGTGGTGATGCTCTTGGAGAGCTCGGTCGCGAACGTGGCCAGGCGGCGCGGGCGGGTCAGGGTGCCGGCGGAGAGGACCTTGGTGGCGAGGGCGGTGAGGAAGTACTGCTGACGTCGCATCCGGCCCAGGTCGGCGTTGGGGGTCGAGGAGCGGTTGCGTACGTAGTCGAGGGCCTGCTTGCCGCGCAGGTTGTGGGTGCCGGCGGGCAGGAAGATGTTGTGCTCCTCGTCGTCGATCGCCTCCGGGATGCAGATCGTGACGCCGCCGACGGCGTCGACCATCCCACGGAAACCGGCGAAGTCGAGCGCGATGTAGTGGTCGATCGGGATCCCGGTGAGCAGCTCGGTCTGGCGGGCGGTGCAGATCGGGCCGCCCACGGCGTAGGCCTCGTTCCACATCACGCCGCTCGCCTCGGGGATCGTGGTGCCGTCCGCGGCGGTGCACTCCGGCCGGTCGACGAGCGCGTCGCGGGGGATCGAGACGCCGTAGGCCGAGGTCCGGTCGGCGGAGACGTGCAGCAGGATCGTGCTGTCGGAGCCGCCGGAGCCACCCTCGCCGTCGATCGAGCAGCCGTCGCAGTCACGTCCGTCGGTGCCCAGGATCAAGATGTTGAGCGGCTGCTTGGGGCCCTCGTCCTCGGTCTCCGGCTCGTCGAGGAGGTGGTTGATGTCGCCCCCGGAGCCGAGGTTGCGGTTGAGGTGGCTGTAGAACGCCCAGCTGCCGATCCCGGTGCCGACCGCCAAGAACAGCATCGTGACCACCACGGTGAGCACGACCGTACGTGTCCCCGACCTCGTTTCGGTCCTCATCACCCTCCCTCGCCCGTCCGCCTGAGCGGACCGTCTGCGTGTGCAGCCCACACAGGTTGTACGCGCCAGTGAGCCGAGAGGTTGCTGCTTCAGGTAACGGCATTGTGAAACCATGAGGAAGGCACTGTCCGAAAACCGCGCGTAATTTCGTTCCGAACGCGGCAACATGGTGGACATGGATGGGACGACGAGCGTGAACGGACTCGACTTCGAATCGTGCTACCGCGCTGTTCGTTCGCGCGACCGGCGCTTCGACGGCATCTTCTACACGGCGGTCGCCTCGACCGGGATCTACTGCCGGCCCTCGTGCCCGGCCCGGACCCCGGCGCTGGTGAACGTCTCCTTCCACCGGACCGCTGCGGCGGCCCAGGCGGCCGGCTACCGGGCCTGCAAGCGCTGCCGCCCCGATGCCACCCCGGGCAGCCCGGAGTGGGATGTGGCGGCGACGCTGGCCGGGCGTGCGATGCGGCTGATCGCCGACGGCGTCGTCGACCGGGAAGGCGTCGAGGGGCTGGCTCGCCGGGTCGGCTACTCGCCGCGCCACCTGACCCGGCTGCTGACCACCGAGCTCGGCGCCGGTCCGTTGGCGCTGGCCAGGGCGCGCCGAGCGCAGACCGCCCGGACGCTGGTCGAGACCACCGAGCTCGGCTTCGCGGACATCGCCTTCGCGGCCGGCTTCTCGAGCGTACGTCAGTTCAACGACACCGTCCGCGAGGTCTATGCGGCCTCGCCGACCGAGCTGCGCGGGCGCCGTGGGTCGCGGCGCCGGGCCGATGGGACGATCGCGCTGCGGCTCGCCGTCCGCACCCCGTTCGCCGGCCGAGCGCTGCATGCGTTCCTGCGCGATCACCTGGTGCCCGGCGTCGAGGTCGCCGGGGTCGACGGCGGGCGGCGGTGGTTCGCCCGGACGCTCGACCTGCCCAACGGGCCCGGCACACTGCGTCTCGAGCTCGCCGACATCCCCGAGGGCGAGACCGGCTTCGTCCATGCGACCTTCAAGCTCGCCGACCTGCGCGACACCACCGCCGCCGTCGAACGCGCCCGCCGGCTGCTCGACGCCGACTGCGACCCGCGTGCGGTCGGCGACGTCTTCGTCGGGGACGAGGTGATCGGCCCGCTGGCCCTGGCCCTGCCGGGACTGCGGGTGCCCGGCACCGTGGACGGGGGCGAGCTGGCGCTGCGTACGATCGTGGGGCAGCAGGTCTCCGTCGCCGGTGCGCGCACCGTGCTGGCCGGGATCGTCGCCGAGCACGGCCGCCCGATCGCGACCGACATCGACGGCCTCACCCATCTGTTCCCGTCCGCGGACGCCCTTGCCGCCGCCGACCCGGCCGGCATGCCGATGCCGCGCTCGCGTGGGCGTGCGGTCACCGGTCTGGCCGCGGCGCTCGCCTCCGGCGAGCTCCAGCTGGACCGCGGCACCGACCGCGACGTCGTGCACGAGCAGCTGATCAGCCTGCCCGGGGTCGGACCCTGGACCGCCGACTACGTCGCGCTGCGTGCTCTCGGCCATCCCGATGTCTTCCTGCCGACCGATGTCGGCATCAAACGAGCGCTGGAAGTGCTCGGTGCGCCCGCGGCGGATGTCGCCGCGTGGCGGCCGTGGCGCTCGTACGCCCTGCTCTACCTGTGGACCTCACTGACTGCCTTGGAGAAACTGTGATGTGGACTCTCATCGACTCGCCCGTCGGCGAGCTCCGGCTGGTCGCGCACGACGGTGCGATCACCGCGATCGACTTCATGCCGGCCGACTACGCCAAGGGCCGGGTGCTCGGGGAGCGGTCCGACTCGGATCCGCTGTTGCTGGAGTGTGCCCGGCAGCTCGCCGAGTACTTCAAGGGTGACCGGACGAGCTTCGACCTCCCGCTGGCGCCCTCGGGCACCGCGTTTCAGACGCGTGTCTGGGAGCAGCTGCAGCAGATCGAGTACGGCACGACCGCCTCCTACGGCCAGATCGCCAGCCGCCTCTCGCTGACCGGCCACGGCGCCCGCGCCGTCGGGCTCGCCAACGGCAGAAACCCCATCCCCATCGTCATCCCGTGCCACCGCGTCGTCGGCGCGGACGGCTCCTTGACCGGCTACGCCGGTGGACTGGACCGCAAGACGACGCTGCTGGGCCTGGAGAGCGGCGTCCTCTTCTGATGCCGAGACTGCAGTTGTGGCGTCCGAGACCGCAGTTGTGGCGTACGTCGGTGGTGGTTGCCGCGCTCCTCGCGACTCTCGCCGCGTGCGGCGCGGAGGAGCTTGCCGAACCTGCGGAGCCCGCGACCAGTGAGACCCGGAGCGAGACCGAGAACGCGTTGCTGGTCAACGGCCGGGTCAGATGTGACCAGGACGTGTCGAGCGACGAGGCGAAGGACACGATCGAACGCGTCGGCGGGCTCCAGCAGCCGACCTGGTCGGTGCGGTTCGCGGAGAGCACCGCGGCCGGTGTGGTCGTGCTGGTCGCGGGTGACCTCGAGGACGCCGAGCCCCGGCTCTTCGAGGACTACAGCGTGGCGGTGATCGTCGCGTCGGCCGAGGACCAGACGCGTACGGAGGACTTCAAGGCCGTGCGCGACGCGGTGCGGGAGATCTGCGGCTGAGGTCGCTGGGATACCCGGTCAACCGGGTATTCCTGGGGCTGGAGTGACAGCAGCTACTCCGCGGCCGCGCGCCGCAGCGACTCCGAGAGCCGGTCGGCGGCGGCGAGGACGGCGGGGGCGTGCATCTTGCCGGGCTGGCGGGTGAGCCGCTCGAGGGGGCCGGAGACGGAGACGGCGGCGATGACCTTGCCGCCGGGGGAGCGGACGGGAGCGGATACCGAGGCGACACCGGCCTCGCGCTCGCCGATCGACTGCGCCCAGCCGCGGCGGCGGATGCCGGAGAGGGCGGCGGCGGAGAAGGCGGCGTTCTGCAGGCCGCGGTGGAGGCGCTCGGGGTCCTCCCACGCGATCAGTATTTGAGCGGCCGACCCGGCACGCATCGTCAGCTGCGAGCCGACGGGGATGGTGTCGCGAAGGCCGGAGGGGCGCTCGGCGGCGGCGACGCAGACGCGGAAGTCGCCCTGGCGTCGCCACAGCTGCGCCGACTCACCGGTGATGTCGCGCAGGCGCGCCAGGACGGGCCCGGCGGTGGCCAGCAGTCGGTCCTCGCCGGCGGCGGCGGACAGCTCGGCCAGTCGCGGGCCGAGAACGAAGCGGCCCTGCATGTCGCGGGCGACCAGACGGTGGTGCTCGAGGGCGACCGCCAGACGGTGTGCGGTCGGACGGGCGAGACCCGTCCCGGCCACCAGACCGGCCAGGGTCGCCGGGCCGGATTCGAGAGCTGTGAGCACAAGGGCGGCCTTGTCGAGCACGCCCACACCGCTGGAACTGTCCATATCGCAAGACTAACTTCTCAGAACCTGAGATGCAACGTTACGCTCGGAGAAGCAGACTGGAAGTGGCGGATCTGACATTGCGATTCAACGCTCGAACCGCCACCGGCCACTACAGACCAAAGATGCCAGATGGAGAACGTGTCATGGGCAGGACCTTGTCGGAGAAGGTGTGGGACGAGCATGTCGTCCGGTCGACCGCGGGAGAGCCCGATCTCCTTTACATCGACCTTCACCTCATCCACGAGGTGACGAGTCCGCAGGCCTTCGAGGGCCTGCGTCTGTCCAACCGTAAGGTGCGTCGTCCCGACCTCACCATCGCCACCGAGGACCACAACGTCCCGACCCTCGACTGGGACAAGCCGATCGCCGACCCGGTCAGCCGCACCCAGGTCGAGACGCTGCGCAAGAACGCCGAGGAGTTCGGCGTACGTCTCCACCCGCTCGGCGACGCCGAGCAGGGGATCGTGCACGTGGTCGGGCCGCAGCTGGGGCTCACCCAGCCGGGCATGACCATCGTCTGCGGTGACTCGCACACCTCGACGCACGGCGCGTTCGGCGCCATCGCCTTCGGCATCGGCACCTCCGAGGTCGAGCACGTGCTGGCGACCCAGACGCTGATGCAGGACAAGCCGAAGACCATGGCTGTCACGGTCAACGGCGCCCTGCCCGACGGCGTCAGCGCCAAGGACCTGATCCTCACCCTGATCTCCAAGACCGGCACCGGCGGTGGCCAGGGCTACATCGTGGAGTATCGCGGCGAGGCCATCCGTGAGCTCTCCATGGAGGCCCGGATGACGATCTGCAACATGTCGATCGAGTGGGGCGCCAAGGCCGGCATGATCGCCCCCGACGAGACGACCTTCGCCTACATCAAGGACAAGCCCGAGGCTCCGAAGGGTGCCGACTGGGACCAGGCCGTCGCGCACTGGAAGTCGCTGGTCACCGACGAGGACGCCGTCTTCGACAAGGAGATCGTCCTCGACGCGGCCGAGGTCACCCCGTTCGTCACCTGGGGCACCAACCCGGGCCAGGGCGTCCCGCTGGGCGCCGCCGTCCCGAGCCCCGACGACTTCGAGGACGCGGACGCGAAGATCGCGGCCGAGAAGGCCCTGACCTACATGGGTCTCGAGGCCGGCACTCCGATGCGCGAGGTGCACATCGACACCGTCTTCCTCGGCTCCTGCACCAACGGGCGCATGGAGGACCTGCGTACGGCCGCCGACATCATCCAGGGCCACAAGGTCGCCGACGGCACCCGCTTCCTGGTCGTACCCGGCTCTGCCAAGGTGCGCCTCCAGGCCGAGGAGGAGGGTCTGCACAAGATCTTCCTCGACGCCGGCGCCGAGTGGCGCGGCGCGGGCTGCTCGATGTGCCTCGGCATGAACCCCGACACCCTCGCCCCCGGCGAGCGCTCGGCCTCCACGTCCAACCGCAACTTCGAGGGTCGCCAGGGCAAGGGCGGTCGCACCCACCTGGTCTCGCCGGAGGTGGCCGCCGCGACCGCCGTACGCGGCACCCTCTCCTCGCCCGCCGACCTGACTCTCGTGGAGGCCTGACATGGACAAGTTCACCACCCACACCGGCGCCGGTGTGCCGCTGCGCCGCAGCAACGTCGACACCGACCAGATCATCCCCGCGGTCTACCTCAAGCGCGTGACCCGCACCGGCTTCGAGGACGGCCTCTTCGCCGCCTGGCGCAACGACCCGACCTTCGTGCTCAACAACGAGGCGTATGCCGGGGCCTCGGTCCTCGTCGCCGGCCCCGACTTCGGCACCGGCTCCTCGCGTGAGCACGCCGTCTGGGCGCTGATGGACTACGGCTTCCGCGTCGTCATCTCGAGCCGCTTCGGCGACATCTTCCGCGGCAACTCCGGCAAGGCCGGCCTGCTCGCGGCGAAGGTCGACGAGAAGGTCGTCCAGAAGCTGTGGGACTACCTCGACGACAACCCCGGCGCCCAGATCACCGTCGACCTGGAGTCGCGCACCGTCCGCGCAGGCGAGGGCCCCGACGCCATCGAGGACTCCTTCGACATCGATGACTACACCCGCTGGCGCCTCCTCGAGGGCCTCGACGACATCGGCATCACGCTGTCCCACGACGACGACATCGCCACGTACGAGGCGACCCGGCCCTCCTTCAAGCCGGTCACCCTGCACGCCTGAGCATCGCCGAGAAGGCGCTCGCGTCGGCCGAGGCGTCACCTAGGTTGGCCGAGACGTCACCGGCGTTGGTCGAGACGTCAGTTATATAGATCGAACCGTCAGTTGTGGGAGACGAGAGTGCAACTAGGGCGACCCCCAAAAGCCAAAGCCTCCACACCACAAACGTGATGGGCCGCCCCACAGCCCAATACCGCCGCCTACCACAAGATTTATGCCCC
>NZ_JBEXJF010000063.1:0-10672 GCF_040608935.1 Nocardioides sp. NPDC004968 | reverse complement strand
ATGGCGGGAAAGTGCGGGTCTGCAGCTGCCCAACGTGCCGCATTTCCCCGCCATGGCGGGAAAATGCCGCCGATCGTCGGGCAGGAGCATCGAGATGAACCCGCGTGCGGTCGGACTTCTCGCCGGGTTCGCGCTCGACCGGATGCTGGGTGACCCGCGCCGGTTCCATCCGGTAGCCGGGTTCGGCGCGGTCGCGATGCGGGCCGAACAGACCTGGTACGCGGACGACCGGGCCCGAGGCGTCCTCCACACCGCGACGCTGGTCGGGGGAGCGGTGGCCCTCGGCGCCGCCGCAGAGCGCCTCGCCCCAGGGCGAACAGGGAAGACGCTGGTGACCGCGGCCGCGACCTGGGCGGTCCTCGGTGGCCGGTCGTTGGAGCGGGAGGCACTGGCCGTCCACGCCCATCTCGACCGCGACGACCTCCCGGCCGCGCGGCAGCGGCTGACCCACCTCGTCGGCCGCGACACCGACGAGCTCGACGCCTCCGAGGTCTCCCGGGCCGTGGTCGAGAGCGTCGCCGAGAACACCTCCGACGCCGTGGTCGCACCGCTGGTGTGGGGAGCCGTCGCGGGCGTACCCGGCCTGCTCGGCTACCGCGCCGCCAACACCCTGGACGCGATGGTCGGGCACCACAACGACCGCTACGAGCACTTCGGCTGGGCCAGCGCCCGCCTCGATGACGTGCTCAACCTGCCCGGCTCCCGCCTCTCCGGCCTGCTCACGCTTGCCGCCGCGCCGTCGCGGGCCAGGCAGGCGTGGGAGGCCTGGCGTCGCGACGCCGCACGGCACCCGAGCCCGAACGCCGGCGTCGTGGAGGCGTCCTTCGCGGGCGCCCTCGACATCCGCCTCGGCGGCACGAACCGCTACTACGGCAACCGGGTCGAGCACCGCGCGGTGATGGGGGATGGCCGCGACGCCGCCCCCGCCGACGTCGTCAGCGCCACCGCGCTGGCCCGCAGGGTCGGCATCGGCGCGGCCCTGGTCGCGGCGGCGTACGCCGTCATCACTCAGCGCCCGTGACGGAAGGCCCGTGCCAGGACCGCGGGCGGTGCCTCAGCGATGCCCGGTCCGCCGGCGCGGGTCCACTGGGCCAGGGCGTCGGCGACCCTCGCTGTGCCGACCCGGGCGACCCAGACGGGCCGCGCTCCGCGCTGCCGCCCCTCGGGTGAGGGGCCGACCACCACGACGTCGGCTCGCTCGCAGGGGCCGAGGCAGTCGGCGACACGTACGGTCGCCGACTCCCCGGCCACTGCGTTCAGCGTCGTGAGCACGGCCGCATGGTCCACTCCGGGCGACTTCCGTTCCGACCCGCAGCAGCACCCGCGGCAGACGGTCAGCGTCGGCCGCCCGGCCGGCTCGCTCATCCCGGCCGCCTTCGGCGGCGGGTCTTCGTCGCTCGCCGCAAGTACACGAGCAAGCTCGGCACTTGGACTCACTCCTCAGCCTTCGCAGGCCGCGCAGTCAGGGCCGTTCTCGATGGCGCAGACCTCGGCATCGCTCCAGTCGTCCCAGGTCAGGTCGTCGATGGCGTCGGTGGTGGTCGGGGTCTCGTTCATGGTCATGCCTCTCGGTCGAAGGTCGAAGTGGTCAGTTGGTGCGGGTCTGCTTGCTGGCCTGGATGCCGGCCCGCGAGCGCAGGTAGTACAGGCTCTTGATGTTCGGGTCGAGCAGGGCCAGCTTGTGGATCTTGCTGATGTACTGCGGGGTCGCGTCGGCCTGGAAGAACAGGTTGAGCGACTGGGCCTGGTCGATGTAGACCTGCCGGTCCGAGGCGCGGGCGAGCAGGATCTCCTGGTCGATCTCGTAGCCCGTCTTGAAGACGTCCTTCTCGTGCTCGTCGAGCCAGTCGACGTGCTGGACCGAACCGCCGTGGTCGACGATGTCGTCGATGTGCGCCTGGTCGTAGACCCCGCGCTCCTCCATCACCTCGACGAGGTTCTGGTTGGCCCGCGGCATCTCGCCGGCCGAGGTGGTCTGGTTCCAGACGTTGGCGACGTACGGCTCGATGCCCTGGCTGGTGCCGCCGACGATCACCGCGGTGCTCATCGTCGGCGCGATCGCCATCAGGTGGGAGTTGCGTCGCCCGACGCACCACTCCGGGATGCCCGCGACCGAGCCCATCCACCGCGACGCTGCGTCGGCGTGCGACGAGATCCGCTCGAAGATGTCCTTGTTGAGCGCCGCAGCCTTGTCCGACTCGAACGGCACCCGCTGCTTCTGCAGGTAGTCGTGGTAGCCCATCACGCCCAGCCCGAGGCTGCGGGCCTTCTCGGTGTAGCGCACCGCCCGCTCCAGGCCGCGGATGGTGCGGGCCTTGCGCAGGAACGCCTCGGCGACCGCGTCGAGGAAGACGGTTGCGACGTACGCCGTGTCCTGGTCCTTCCACTCGTCGTAGGTCGAGAGGTTCAGCGAGGAGAGGACGCAGGTATAGGAGTGGTCCTCGTCGGAGAAGAGTGTGATCTCCGAGCACAGGTTGGAGGCCTTGTTGGCCAGCCCGTTGGCCTTGTAGGACTCGGTCTGGGCGGCGTTGACGGTGTCGACCTTCCAGATGTAGCCCTTGCCCAGCACCACCCGGATCTTCAGCACCCGCTGGTAGCGCTCCAGAGCATCGCGATCCCCGGCGAGCATCCGGTCGATGAACGCCTGGCTGAAGATCCAGCCGATGTTCTTGTTGGCGGGCTCGCGGAAGATCAGGTCGGCGAGCTCGAAGAAGTCCGGGTGGTCCACCGGCAGGTAGCCCGCCCAGGAGCCGCGGCGGGTGGCGCCCTGGCTGATCTGGTTGGTCATCTCGACGAAGTTGCAGAAGACCGGGACCACGCCGTTGGCCTTGCCGTTGTCGCTGAACTTCGCGCCGCGGGGCCGGACATCACCGAGGTACGCCGAGGTCCCGAACCCGTTCTGGGAGAGGATCGCCGCCTCCTTGAGGGTCTCGTAGAAGCCCCACACCGAGTCCTCGACGTACGAGCCCTCGCACGAGACGGGCAGACCCCGGTCGGTGCCGAGGTTGGACAGCACCGGCGTCGACGGCGAGAGCCAGCCGTTCCAGATCGCCTCGAAGAACCGCTCCGTCCAGGAGACGCCGTCCTCGCGGGGGTACATCTCGTCGGCGAGGTCGCCGGCGGTGCTGGCGATGGTCTCGTAGCGCTCCCGGACGCTCTGGTCGGCGACGGTGTACTTGGCCTTGAACATGGCGTAGCCCGCCGTGGTCATGAAGGCGGGCACGACGCCCTCGGCCTGCAGGGACTTGCGCTCGGCCGAGAGCGCCTCCCAGTTGTTGTTGCTCATTAGAAGCTGAACTCCGTCTCGCCGATGTTGCGGTTGTATTCGTTGCCGGTGACCTGGAAGAAGTCGTGGAACTGGGTGCCGTTGATGCCGCTGTAGAACCATTCGGCGATCGGGTTGGCCTCGACGTTGAACAGCGGCTCCATCCGCATGTTCTCCAGGGTCATGTCGATGCGGGACCTCACGAAGGTCTCCAGGTCGGCCTGGTCGATGCCGGCGATCGGCCCGTCGTCGAAGAGCATCTCGACGATCCGGGCCTCGTGGGCGTAGAGGTGCTCGGCGACGCCACGGACCCTCGCGAAGAGGTCGTCGCGCTCGGCCTCGAACTTGTCGGCAGGGACGGTGGCGGCGTACTCGTCGAGGGTGGTGTTGAACAGCCAGGCGCCGCCGGTGGCGTGCAGGTTCTCGTCGCGGGCGGAGAAGTTGATGCCGCTGATCACGTTCTGCAGCAGGTTCTTCCCGCCGGACTGGAAGTGCTTGAGGAAGGCGAAGTTGGAGTAGAGGACGCAGTTCTCCATCAGCGTGAAGACGCTCAGCGCGTAGAGCAGGTCCTCGTCGGCGATCGCGTCCCACACGAACTGGATCCGCTCGGCCAGCACCGGGTCGTTCTTGTAGGAGTCGTAGAACTCCTCGGTGTCGATCATCAGGACCTTGTTGAGCTTCGCGTAGAACGGCGCGTGCATGTTCAGCTCGGCGAACGAGAAGGCGTTGGACATCATCTGGACCTCCGGACGCGGGAACGCGTGGAAGATCCGGTCGCCCCACACCTCGCCGCCGAGGATCAGCTCGTAGATGGTGAACAGCTTCAGCGTGGTCTTGACCGCGGCCTGCTCGGCGTCGGTCATGTTGACCAGGAAGTCCTGCTTGTCGTTCTCGACCGGGATCTCCTCGGCGGTCCAGAAGATGCTCCGCTGCTTCTTCGCCAGGTCCTCGGCCATCGGATAGTCGAAGACGTACGCCGACTTCTCGGTGCGGATCGGTAGACCCTCGGTGTCGATCAAGCCCCATGCCCCTTGCTCACGCGGGCCCCCGGCCCGCTGGATGTCTCGTGCATCCGTGCCGGGGCAGGGAGGACGGCGGCAGCGCGCCGGGCGGACCCGGTCACGTGGTGCTCGCTCGATCCCCTGACCTTCCCTCGAGGTCGCGGACCCCACCATGAGGTGGGCACTGGCAGGTCTTCGGACTCGTGGGCGTCATCGTGCTCGGTCCTAGTGGCCGTCGCTTCCCAGGAGCCGGCTTGCTCCCAGTGCTTCGTGACGGCGGTCGTTCCCACTCACCGCTGCGGGGCAGTCCCGGACTCACACCGGGTTCCCTCTTGCCTCTCCCGCCCCGTCGCCGAGGTGGGAGAACCAGCTGCGAGGACCACTATATGCGGGAATTACACCAATGCAACTTCCTAGATCTTGTGTTCTGCCGTGTCGTCGGAAACTTCCCCGACACCGTCTCCGCAGCCCGTGCTAGCCTCTGCGCCGAGTCGAACGCATCCTGATGGATGCCAGGGAACTCCGGTGTGAATCCGGGACTGGCGCGCAGCGGTGAGGGCGACGGCGACGACCAGGAAGCCACTGGGGACCGAGTCCCTGGGAAGGCGGCGTCGCCGGGTGAACCCGAGTCCGAAAACCTGTCGGCTCAGATATACGTCACGGCCCTCGCGACCAGGGTCCAGAGGACCTGAGAGGCCGACCGCCGTGGAAACGCTGTCCCGCGAGACCCTGAGCCCGCGCCGTGCTCGTGAGGGGAGACGACGAGTCCCGTTCGTGCCGCTGGTGGCCGGGCTGCTGCTCGCCTCGGCGCTCAGCGCCGTCGCGTCCCTGGCCTTCGGGTCCGAGCGGATACCGATCGGTGAGGTCGTCGCGACCGTCGGCGACCGGCTCCAGGGCGACGCCACGGGGAAGTGGGACGTGATCGTGTGGGAGCTGCGCGTCCCCAGGGCGCTGATGGCGCTCGCCGTGGGCGCCGGCCTCGCCGTCGCCGGCGCCGGCATGCAGACCCTGGTCCGTAACCCGCTCGCCGACCCGTTCCTGCTCGGGATCAGCTCGGGCGCCTCGGTGGGAGCGACGGCGGCGATCACCACCGGGGCGCTGGGCGGCCTCGGCATCTATGCGGTCTCCGGCGGCGCGCTGCTCGGGGCGGTCGGCTCGGCCATGCTGGTGTGGCTGGTGGCCACCGCACAGGGCGGGTTGACCCCGATCAGGCTGGTGCTCTCGGGTGTCGTGCTCTCCTCGGGGCTCTCCGCGATCGCCTCGTTCCTGGTCTTCATGAGCGATGATCCGCGCGCGGCCGACTCGGTGATGTTCTGGATGCTCGGCAGCGTCGGTGGCGCCAGCTGGGAGAAGCTGTGGCTGCCCGCGGTCCTCAGTCTCGTCCTGGGGCTCGGAATGCTGGCGCTCCACCGTTGGCTGGACGCCCTGGCCGCCGGCCCCGAGACCGCTGCCGCGCTCGGCGTGAACGTCGCGGCGCTGCGTACGACTCTGTTCGTCGC
Organism: Nocardioides sp. NPDC004968; assembly: GCF_040608935.1. Taxonomy (NCBI): domain Bacteria; kingdom Bacillati; phylum Actinomycetota; class Actinomycetes; order Propionibacteriales; family Nocardioidaceae; genus Nocardioides; species Nocardioides sp. NPDC004968. The sequence continues at coordinate 4,907 of NZ_JBEXJF010000063.1, read as the reverse complement.
GCTGGCCGTGCTGGTCGGGGTCCTGGTCGCGGTCAGCGGTGGGATCGGGTTCGTGGGGCTGATCGTGCCGCACGCGGCCCGGCTGCTCGTGGGCGCCCAGCACCGGGTGGTGCTCCCGGTCGCGGCCCTGGGAGGCGGGCTGTTCCTGCTGTGGGTCGACGTGCTCGCCCGGGTGGTGGCCCGCCCCCAGGAGATCCCGCTGGGGGTGGTCACCGGCGTCGTCGGCGCGCCGCTCTTCCTGCTGCTGCTGGGCCGTGGCCGGTATCGCTTCGGCGGTAACGCGTGAGCGGCCGGCCCGCGCTGCGGCTGCGCGGGGTCGCGGCCCGGCTGGGCGAGCGCGAGGTGCTTCGCGATGTCGATCTGGACGTGCCGGTGGGCACCCGCCTCGGGATCGTGGGGGTGAACGGCGTGGGCAAGTCGACCCTGCTGCGGATCCTTGCCGGGGTTCTGCGGCCCAGCGCCGGGCTGGCCCATCTCGCCGACGAGACCGGCCGGCTCCACGAGACGGCCCGGATCGGCTCGCGTGAACGCGCCCGGCGGATGGCGTACGTCCCCCAGGAGGAGGTCGTCTCCGCCGAGCTGCTCGTCGGGGAGATGGTGGCGCTGGGCCGGGTGCCCCGCACCCGGCCCTGGTCCCGGGGCGGACGGCAGGAGCGCGAGATCGTCCGGGCGGCTCTCGACGCCGTCGGCCTCGCCGACCGCATCGACGACCCGTGCGAGCGGCTCTCCGGCGGCGAGCGGCGCCGGGCGGTGATGGCCCGCGGCCTCGCCCAGGAGTGCCCGGTGATGCTCCTGGACGAGCCCACCAACCATCTCGATGTCGCCTGGCAGCTGCGGTTGCTTCAAAGCGTCGCCGACCGGGCCGAGACCCTGGTCGCGACCATCCACGACCTCGACCTGGCGCTCCGATCCTTCGACCGGCTGGCGGTCCTCGGTCGGCCGCCAGGCAGCGAGCCCTCCGGTGATCCACAGAGTGGCCCGGCGACAGTCGTGGCCCATGGCCCGCCTGCCGAGGTCCTCGACACCATCCGCGTCGAGCACCACTTCGGCGTCGGCTCGGTCCAGGTGCCGCATCCACATCTGGACCAGCCCCACCTTCTCATCCACCCTCGGAAGGACCGATCGGCATGACCCAGCGCATCACCAGCCCCGTACGCCCCGGCCTCGTCTGCCTCGCCGCGCTCGCGCTCGGCACCACGATCCTGACGGCCTGCGGCGCGGAGAACTCCGCCGTCGAAGAGGCGGGGGAGGGCACGATCACCGTCGAGAACTGCGGTGAGGAGCTCACGGTCGACGAGCCGGTGACCGAGCTGTACGCCTACGACGGCGGGATCATCTCGATCGCCCTGGCCGTCGGCGCCGGCGAGGAGCTCGTCGCCGTCACCGGTCTGGCCCGGGACCAGCAGCTGCTCGAGCTCGCCTACCCCGAGGACCGGGTTGACGAGCTCGAGATCGTGGGCGAGGACCACCCGACGCTGGAGACCGTCCTGGCTCTCGACCCGCAGCTGATGTTCGCGGGCTGGGGCTACGGGTTCAGCGAGTCGCGCAACCTGGTGCCCGAGATGGTGCAGGAGCGGGGCATCGACACCTACTTGCTCAGTGAGACCTGCCGCCAGGAGGACGGCGACCGCGGCACCATGGGGGCCTGGACGGCGCTGCGTACCGACCTGCTCAACATCGGCGCGCTGACCGGCCACGACGTGACCGCGAAGAAGGTCGTGGCGGACATCGAGAAGCGCCGCAAGGCCCTGGAGAGCGCGCCGAAGCCCGACGAGGAGCCGACCGCGTTCCTCTTCGACTCCGGCACCGACGCGATCTTCACCTCCGGCTCCTTCGGTGGCCCGCAGGCGATCTTCGACACCGCCGGGGTGACGAGTGCGACCGCCGACGTCGAGGACACCTGGACCGAGGTCGGCTGGGAGCGCTTCGCCGCCGCAGAGCCCGACGTCATCTACTTTGTGGACTACCCGGGGCAGTCCTATGAGGAGAAGGTCGAGGTCCTCAAGGCCAACCCTGCCTCCCGTGATCTGCCGGCCGTCAAGGAGAACAGATTCGTCAACCTGCCCTACGCGATGTGGGTCTCCGGCCCGCTCAACATCGACGCCGCCGAGTGGGTCCGGCGCTCGCTTGAGCACTTCGGTCTCGCACCCGAGTCCGGGATCGAATCGACGCTCGACATCACCGATCTCACCAACCTCGCCGGCAACGAGTGGCTCCGCTGAGATCCCGCTATAGTGCACGCAACGGACATGAGGAAGCCGGTGGAACTCCGGCACAGTCGCGCTACTGTGACATCGCCTTGCGGCGGTGGAGTCAGACCCGAGTGTCCGTCCAACCCCAACGAACAGGGACGCAGGTATCCCTGAGGAGGACATATGTCGCAGCACGCTGTGGCGCCCGTCGCCGGCGCCGATCTGCCCACCATCCCGCTCCGTGAGCTGGCCCCCTGGGCCCTCTTCTTCGGTCTGCTCGGTCTCCTGGTGCTCTTCTTCATCAGCGCTGACCAGGGCGCCGTCTCGATCCCGTCCGGCACGCTGATCCACGAGTGGGTCCACGACGGTCGTCACCTGCTCGGTTACCCCTGCCACTGATGAGCCCGCGTGCATTTCTCGTACGCGGCCTCCTAGCTGGACTCCTCGCCGGCGTCGTCACCTTCCTGGTGGCGTACGCCGTCGGTGAGCCGCAGGTCGGTGCTGCCATCGCGCTGGAGGAGTCGGCCGGCGCCGACGGGCACTCGCACTCCCATGCCGCCGAAGGTGACGAAGGTGGTGAGGAAGCCGCCGAGGTCTCCCGCACCAACCAGAGCACCTGGGGGCTGCTGACCGGCACCCTCGCCGTCGGCGTCGCGCTCGGGGGCATCCTCGGGCTGGTCGCCGCATTCGCTCTCGGGCGGATCGGGCGGCTCACGCCGGGACAGTCGACGGCTCTCGTCACCCTGATCGGGTTCATTGCGGTCGCACTGGTGCCCTTCCTCAAATACCCGGCCACCCCACCGGCGGTCGGCAGCGGCGACACCATCGGCGTCCGCACCGCGGTCTACTTCGCCTTCCAGGCCCTCTCGGTCGTGGCGGCCGTGGTCGTGACGTACGCCGCCGTGCGGCTGCGCGGGCGCTTCGGCACCTATCTCGCCGTGGTCGGCGCGATCGCGGCCTACCTGGTCGTGATGGTCGTCGCCGGGGAGCTGTTCACGACGGTCAACGAGGTCGGGGACTTCCCGGCCGACACGTTGTGGTTCTTCCGTCGGGCCTCGCTGTTCACGCTCGCCACCATGTGGGGCGTGCTCGGAGTGGCACTGACCGGCCTGGTGATCAGGCTGCACGCGGCGGAGCGCGCCGTCGCGGAGCGAAAGGCCCTTGCCGCGAGCCTGTGAGCGGCCCACGAGAAGGCTCAGCAGCGGGGGAGGCGGTAGGCCTCCACGGGGCGGCCGTCGGCCAGGTGATCACGCACGATCACCCGGGCGGCGGCCGCTTCCACGTTGCCGTACCAGACATCGTCGGGCTGGACGCTGAGCACCGGCGCCTGGTTGCACGGGAACTGGCACCCGGTGTGGGTGATCAGCAGGTCGTCGTCGCCGAGACCGGCCTCCATCGCGCCGAGGATCACCGCCCGGGCGGTCTCCTCCGAGCCCTTCGCGGTGCAGCGCGGGCCGCGGCAGATCAGGACCTGACGTACGTGCTCGGGGACTCGCTCCCAGGCGGGCGAGGTCAGCCCGGGCTCGGTGCCGGTGATCGGCCGGGTCTCGCTGAACGAGTCGGCGAGCTCGTCGCGTGTGGTCGCCAGTCGCGTTGCGATCTGGATCTCGGGGCGGTCCCCGGGCTGCTCACGCCACCAGTGGGCCGCGATCCGGCGCAGCCAGGAGTGGCCGGGGGCGAGCGGGCCGAGGCTGACGCCGGCCAGGGTGATGGTCCAGGCTCCGGAGTCGGCGACCCGGGTCAGTTCGGCAGCGAGCGACGGACCGCCCATCTGCAGAAAGGCGAGGCTCGCGTCGAGCTCGCCGGCCCAGTCGAGCAGGTCCTGGCGCCGATCGACGTCGGTCACCGACATCCCGACGACCACCCGGTCGCTCATCCGAGCCCCCGCACCCAGGCCGCCGCCTCGGCGACGTCGCCGACCGTTCGGACGCCGTCGGCGCCGGCCGGGCGGCGTACGACCACGACGGCCACCCCGAGCTCGGCGGCTGCGGCCATCTTCGGCCAGGTGTAGGTGCCGCCGGAGTCCTTGGTGATGAGCACGTCGGTCCCGTGCTCGCGCATCAGCGCGAGCTCGCCCTCGAGGCGGTAGGGCCCACGACTGGTCAGCAGCGCCCACGGTTCGGGCAGCTCGATCTCGGGCCGGTCGACCACGCGGGCGAGAACCTGGTGCTCGGCGAGCGCCGGGACGAACCGGGCGAGCTCCTGGCGTCCGACCGTGATCAAGGGACGCTCTCCGAGGTCGGCGGCGACCTTGGCGGCATCGTCGTGGGTGTCGACGTAGGCCCAGGACGGGTCCGCCGGCCAGCCCGGCCGCTCCAGCCTGAGCAGCGGATGGCCGCTCTGCGCGCAGGCCGCTGCCGCGTTGGCCGATATCCCGCGGGCGAACGGATGGGTGGCGTCGACGACCGCGTCGAACTGGTCGAGAGCGCCCCTCAGGCCCTCGACCCCGCCGAACCCGCCGATCCGCACCGCTCCCACAGGCAGCCGCGGCCGTGCCACCCGGCCCGCAAGGGAGGACGTGACGTCGACACCGGCCTCGATCAGTTGCGCGGCGAGCTCGCGGGCCTCGCTCGTGCCGCCGAGGATCAACAGCCTCATCGGGCGCTCCCCTCGCTGGTCGAGCCGCCGGAGCCGCTCGGCGACTGAGCGAGGCCGCCCGGCGACGCAGGCACCCTCATAGAGCCGCGCAATCGGCGAAGTGCCGGGATTGGCGGC
>NZ_JBEXJF010000062.1:0-11002 GCF_040608935.1 Nocardioides sp. NPDC004968 | reverse complement strand
CTTTCTGCACCGTGGTCTGCTCCTGCCCGCCGGTGGTGTCCTTCGCCGAGTGACCTCCCGCCGAGTCGGCGCGTCATGACGCGCCGACTCGGCGAGGTTTTGGTCAGCTGAGGGTCATAGTGGGCTCGCCGTTGGCGTTGAGCCCGGTGCCGTGGGTGCACGTGCCGGACCTCGGCGCGCCACCGTTATAGGCCTGGCGCAGGCAGTTGCGCAGAGCGAGCTGGCCCCAGTAGTTCGGGTGCAGACTCTCCTGGATGTAGTAGTTGCCGCTCGTGGTGGAGACGGTGCGGATCTGGTTGACCCACTCGGTCTTGTCGACCGCACCTGCGACCCGCCAGCTCGACAGCCCCTTCTCCTCGAGAAGGCCCACGGTGTTCTCGCACAGACGGCGGCCGGCGAACGCACCGGAGACGTTGAGCGTCTTGATGTTGGTCAGCCCGGAGTCTGTCACCGCACCCGAGATCGCGTTGTTGATCGTCGGCAAGATCGTGGTGTACGCGTAGTCGGCGTCCGCGTTCCAGAAGCCGCACCCGCCGGTGTTCTGGCGGGAGTAGCCGGACTCGCTGTAGCGGTAGCCCGACGAGGTCGCCAGCGGCGAGGGCACGTTCTGGACGATCAGGGTCCACCCGTTGTCTGCGTAGCCCGCGTTGCGCATGGCGGTGCGTACGTTCTGGAAGGCGGTGGCGATCCGGGCCCGCACCGCGGCGACGTTACCGGCCGCCATCGCGTTGGTGACGACGGCGTCGTCCTTGCAGTAGTCCTTGTACCAGGACGGCGAGGTCAGGAAGTTCTGGACGCACTGGGTGACGATGGCGGCGAAGTTGAAGTCGTTGCCGCCGATGCCGATCGTCACCGCTTTGACGTTGTGGGTCGCCGCGAAGCTCTGCAGCATGAGGGCCTGGCCCTGGTTGCTGCCGCTGGCGTAGAAATCGATGCCGGGCTTGAAGTAGCCCTCGGGGGTCGTGGTCGTGGCGACCTTCGCGCCCGAGCAGGCCAGATTCAGCCCGCTCACGCCACCGCCGATGTACGCCTCAGCGGCCGTGCTGCGGTGACACCGGTTGATCGTCTCGGCGGTGTGGGTGGCGTTGTCGAAGTACGTCGCGCTGCCGCCCGCATCGATGAGTGACTCGCCGGAATTGCTGTTTCCGGCCCAGCGGCCGGCTTCTCCGGAGACGTAGCTGTCACCCACGGTGACCATCCACGGCGTGCCGCTACCGGGGCCGTCGGCGTGTGCAGGCGAGGCCATCAACGATGTCGCCGAGAGCAGGGACGCGGGTAGGAGAAGGGTCGCGGCGACCTTGGCGACACGGGTGGTGAGACGTGGCACGGAAACCTCCGGTTGGTCTGGGACGGGCTTCCGCGGTGCGGAGCCGCCTCAGGCTAGTGACGTACGTCACGCCAGGGAATGGCTCGTAGGTAATACCTGTCGACCCGAAGGTTAATTCTTCGGCAACGCCATCGAGCGACCCGAGTTCTTCCGGTGTCAGGTGCCGAGGACCTGAAGGGTGGAGCCCTCTCGGCCCTTGGCCACCGCGAGCTGGGTGGGGATGCGCTCGCGCATCTCGGTGACGTGGCTGACCACGCCGATGATGCGGCCGCCCTCACGGAGGGTGTCGAGTACGTCGAGTACGTCGTCGAGGGTGTCGGCGTCGAGGGAGCCGAAGCCCTCGTCGACGAAGAGGGTGTCGAGCATCTGGCCGCCGGCCTCGTTCATGATCACGTCGGCCAAGCCCAGCGCGAGGGCGAGGGAGACCACGAAGGTCTCGCCGCCGGACAGGGTCGCGGGGTCCCTCGACTCGCCGGACCAGTCGTCGCGGACCATCAGCGCCAGGCCGCCGCGGCGGTCGCCGGCGCCCTTGGCCGCGGAGTGCTCCAGGGCATAGCGCTGGTCGCTCATCTTCGCCAGCCGCTCGTTGGCGGCGGCGACGACCTGGGTGAGGCGATAGGCGACGACATAGGCCGACAGACTCATCTGGAGCTGGTTGTCGCTGCTCTTCCCCTCGGCGAAGGAGGCGATCCGGGCAGTGACCTCGAGGTCGTCGCGTACGGGCGCCCAGGCCGAGAGCGCGCGCGTCAGGTCGCGTTGCAGCGAGTCGAGGCGGGCGGCACGGGTGGCGGCGGTGTCGGCCGCAGAGCGGGCGGCGTCGGCGGCATCGGCGGCCTTGCGGTGGGCGGTGGTGAGCGCGGGCAGGTCCGGCTCCTCGGTGGCCAGGATCTCGGCGGCGCCGGGGGAGTCGAGGGTCGCTCGGGCGGCCGCCACGCTGTCGGCGTACGTCTTGATCTGGCTGTTCAGCGCCGCGACCCGCTCCGGTGGGAGCGCGGCGGCGAGGGCACTCGCGGGGGTGTCGAAGCCGGCCCTGACCGCGGTGGCGGTGAGCGTGCGCTCGGCGGCGGCGAGTGCTTCGGCGGCGCGGGTGGCGGCCTCGAGATGCTCGAGGCTCGTGGTCGCCGCGCGGTGGTCGCGCTCGAACGCCGTGAGCACGGCGTCGAGATCCGGGTGGTCGCCGCGGACGTCGGTCAGCTGCTCCGCCAGACGCTCGCGTTCCTCGGTTAGGTGACGCAAAGTGGTCTCGAGCTCGGCTGCTCGGGTCTCCAGCTCGGCACGGAGCGTCGCCGAACGGGCCCGGGTCTCCTCGGCGGCGGTGAGCTGGGCGCGCAGGCTCGGCTCGCGTGCGGCCGTACGCTCCAGACCGGCCAGACGCTCGCCCATCGACGCGGCCGCCTCGTCGGTCTCCCCAGCAGCCTCCTGGGCGAGCTGGAGACGGGTGGTGAGGTCGCGCACGTGCTGGTCGCGGGCGTGCTCCTCGGCGCTGGCGTTGTCGTAGGTCGCCTGGGCGGCCTTCTCGGCAGCCGCGTCGGGGGCGCCGTCGGCGGGGGAGGCCTTGTGGGGGTGCTCGTGGGACCCGCACACTGGGCAGTCCGCACCGACCGCGAGCGCCCCGGCGAGCTCGGCCGCGATGCCGTCCAGCCGGGCCTGGCGTACGTCGAGATAGTGGGTCCGCGCCTCCATGGCGGCTGTCCTGGCCGACTCGTGCCGGGCGCGGGCGTCGACGAGCTCCCGGGTCAGCCGGCCGACCTCGGTGACGGCGGCGACCTGAGCGCGCAGCACCGGGATCGCCGCGGCCGCCTCGGTGGCAGCCGCCAGGTCCGCGGTGAGGGCCTCGGCCTGCTGCGGCAGCTCCTCGGCGAGCCGGGCCTGCTCGCGGGTCTGGGTGAGGAGCCGGTCGCGCTGGGTGGCGGTGGTCGCGAGCTCGCGGGTGACCTCGCTGAGACGGCGCTGGACCGGCACCAGGGCGCGGGCCTGGGCGAGACGCGCCGAGATCCGGTCGACGGCCGCCTTGGCGTCGCTCAGGGTCAGGTCGCTCGGGGCGAGCGAGGTCGCCCTGGCGTGCTCGCGCCGCGCTTGATCGGCGAGCTCGCTGACCCCGGCCACGGCCTCGGCCCGCTGGGCGGCCTCGACGCGGCGTACGCGCTCCTCCTGCTCCTCGGCCGCCGCGACGAGACGGCTCTCGGCCGCGGCGGCGGCCCGGAGACCGCGCTGCTTCTCTGCCATCGCCCGGGCGGCGTCGAGGGCGGCGAGGGTCTCCGACTCCGCGGCCAGGGCCTCCATCGCGGCGCCTGAGGTAGCTGCCTGCGCCTCGGTGGCCTCCTCGGCCAGCGCGCGGGCCCAGGTGGCGATCGCGCCGTCGCCGGCGGGGAGGCCGAGGTCGTGGACGTCCCAGTCGTCGGGGAGCGTGACGGCCGCGGTCTCGCTGATCCGGCTGACCACCTCGGCGACGCCGGCGTTGAGCTCCTCGGAGCGCCGCCGGAGCTCGATGCGGCGCTCACGCAGCCAGCGCTCGACATCGGCGAAGCGCTCGGTGCGGAAGAGCCGCTCGAGCAGCCGTTTGCGCTCCTCGGCGCTTGAGCGGAGGAAGGCCTGGAAGCGGCCCTGGGGAAGCATCGCGACCTGCACGAACTGGGTCAGCGTCATGCCGAGGAGGTCCGAGACCAGGTGGCCGGCCTCGTCGAGGCGGGTGGTGAGGGTGCGCCACTCCTCGCCGACCTGCTCCATGAGCACGACGGAGGCCTGCTGGGTCGTGGTGCCTGCGCCACGACGCTTGGGCCGCTCCCACGACGGGGAGCGGGCGATCCGGAAGCGTCGCTGGGCGAGCGTCGCCTCGAGGACGACCCGCGTCGCGACCTCAGCCGGGGCCCGGTCGCTGCGCAGCCGCTTCGCGACCGAGCGGTCACCGGGGACGTCGCCGTAGAGCGCGAAGCAGACCGCGTCCAGGACGCTCGTCTTGCCGGCTCCGGTGGCGCCGGAGAGCAGGAAGAGCCCCGCCTCGGAGAGCTGGTCGAAGTCGACGCTCACCGTGCCCGTGAACGGGCCGAACGCGGCGACCTCCAGGTGGTGAAGGCGCATCAGAAGAGCACCTCGAGCCACTCCTCTTCCTCGGCGACGTCGGAGCGCGAGTCGAGCGAGTCGACCTCGGGGTCCTCGCAGCAGGCGTCCACGGCGGTCTGCAGGAGCGTCAGCTCGGCCTTGGCCGCGGGCTCGCCGCGGAGCTCGGCCACGAACTCGGTGACCAGGTCGATGTCGCGCCGCGGCCGGGACGGGTCGGGCTGCGACAGGGCGCCGAGGACCGGTGCGGTCGACTCGAACCCCAGCACGAGGGTGTGCGGGAACCGCCGGCGCAGCCGCTCCATGGCCTGGGCCGGGCGGATCCGGTCGGTCAGGGTGATCTGCAGCCACGACTGCTCGTGGACCTCGTGGCGGGGGTCGCTCAGGAGCTCCTCGAGCGTGCCTCGCAGCCGGGCGAGGTTGCGCGGGACCGGCGCCTCCACGAACTCGCTGGCGACGAAGCCGGACTCGTCGAGATCGATGAGCCAGGAGCCCTTGAGGTGGTTGGCCTCGGAGAAGGAGTAGGCCAGCGGGGAGCCGCTGTAGCGCACCGTGTCGGTGATCGTGTGGCGGCCGTGGAGGTGGCCGAGGGCGGCGTAGGAGATGTCCTCGAAGAGACTGGCGGGCACCATCGAGACGCCGCCGACGGAGATGTCGCGCTCGGAGTCGGAGGGCTCCGCGCCGGTGACGAAGGCGTGGGCCATCACCACGCTGCGGCCGCCCCGGCCATCGAGGTCGGCGCGGACCCGCCGCATCGCCTCGCCGAGCGCCGCCTGGTGGGAGCGTGACTCGAGCCCCCAGGACGCCCTGGCCGCGTCGGGATCGAGGTAGGGGAGACCGTAGAAGGCCACCTCGCCGTGCTCGTCGGGGAGCATCACCGGGCGGCCGACACCGGCCAGGTCGGTGCGGATGAAGATGCCGGCGGCGTCGATCAGCTCGGAGCCGAACCCCAGGCGTTGGGCCGAGTCGTGGTTGCCGCTGGTGATGACGACCTTCGCCCGCGAGGCCGCGAGCCGCGAGAGCGCCTCCGAGGCCAGCCGCACCGCGTCGACGTGCGGAAGCGCACGGTCGTAGACATCGCCGGATACGCACACCACGTCGACGGATCCCTGCTCCACCACGGAGAGGAGATGGTCGACGTACGCCGCCTGGTGCCCGAGCATGCCCTCCCGGTGGAAGGACCGGCCCAGGTGCCAGTCGGAGGTGTGCAGGATCCGCATGAAACGAAAACTATCGGTGAGCACGGACAGTCTTGCCCCCGACTCACCGCCGGAGCGTCGGCTACGCGGGATAGGTCACCTTGATCGCCAGCTGCCGCTGCAGGTTGTCGGCCGCGTCAGCGACCCGGCGGCGTACGCCCGGGTCGAGATCCAGCTCGATGACCGCCCGAGCGGCAGCGAGGGTCTCCTCGGTGACCGAGCCGCTCGGGAAGAACGCCTCGGCGGCCTCGGCGAGGCTCCAGCCCGAGCGCTTCTCGGCGGTGGCGGGAAGCTCGGCGAAGTAGCGCTCGACATAGCCCGCGGTGAGCTCGGCCGGACCGGTCCAGAACGCCCGCCCGGCGGCGAGGATGTCGTAGTTGGGCAGGTCGGTCTCGCCGGTGAACACCGACCAGCCGTACACCTTCGCCTCTGCGTCGGGGATGCTGACCAGGGCGCCGTTGAGGTGGATGCGGGCCTCGTTGGCGGGCTCCGCGTCATAGGCAGCCTGCAGCTCCGAACGATCCGCGAGACCGTTCTCGGCGAGCTTGGCCAGGATGCGCCAGCGCAGGTCGAGGTCGGTCTCGATCCCGGCCGGGGGAGTGGCCAGCCATTCCCGCAGCAGCGACTCGGATGACGCCGAGCGGATCGCCGCGCGGTAGGACGACAGCTGCAGCTCGGAGCCGGGAGCGACCTCGGCGAGCTTGCGGAGGGCGGCCTCGTGGAGCCGCTCGCGAGCCCCCGCGGGTGCCAGCGGCACCACCGAGCCGAAGAGCCACGGCATGGTGCGCCGCGGGGTGTCCTCGAGGTCCTCGACCGGCAGCGACGCCTCGGCGATGTCGATGACGTCGGCCGGGTCCACCGCCGCGTTGAACCAGGCGCTGCGCAGGTTGTTCCACACGCCCGCGCGCAGGCCGTCGTCGGTGATCGAGGCGATCGCGCCCTTGAGCGCCTGCACCGTCTCCCAGTCGGGGATGGCCGAGGCCCAGGTGTCGTCGTAGGGGTCGAGCACGACGGCGTTGGCAGCCACCTGGAGCGGCGTCTGGTCGCCGCTCACCGTGATGTCCTCGGTGGTCCACCGGGTGCCGTTGAGGATCGCCGCGCGGAAGGTGTGGGAGCGGTCGGCGGGGTGCAGCGAGGGAGCGGTGCGGTTGACGACCATCTTGGCAGGGTCCCACGAGAGCGTGTCCGGGCCGGCTTTGAGCAGCCACTGTGAGGTGAACGTGTCGAGGTCGAACTCGACCCCCGCCTCCGCCGCGGCGGCATCCCAGGAGCCGAACAGGTCATGCATCGTCGCGTTGCCGAACCGGTGCCGGGTGAAGTGGTCGATCGCGCCCGCGAAGAAGACGTCGTCGCCCAGGGACGCGGCGAGCTGGCGCAGGATCGCCGAGCCCTTGGAGTAGGAGATCCCGTCGAAGTTCTGCAGCGCCGAGACGGCGTCCTCGGCGCCGTTGCCGGCGACCGAGTGCGTCGAGCCGCGCTGGTCGGCGGTCAGGCCCCACTGGCGGCGGGCGTAGGACATGTCGGCCCAGGCGTCGGCGTACTCCGTGACCTCGGCGGTCACCCGGTTGCCCATGTACTCGGCGAACGACTCGTTGAGCCACAGGTCGTCCCACCACTGCGGCGTGACCAGGTCGCCGAACCACTGGTGAGCCATCTCGTGGGCGACCGTGGTGGCCCGCTGGATCCGCATGCCACGGGTCACGCGAGAGGTGAAGACGAGCGGGTCCCGGAAGGTCACGCAGCCCGGGTTCTCCATCGCGCCCGCGTTGAATTCCGGCACGAACGCCTGGTGGTAGTTGCCGAACGGGTAGCGGATGCCGAAGAGCCGGTGGAACTCGTCGAAGCACTGCTTGGTGATCGTGAAGAGTTCCTCCGCGTCCTTGTCGAGGTCGGCGGCGATGCTCTGCCGCGAGCTCAGCGACAGCGGGATCCCGTCGTGCTCGTCGTGGATCATGTGCCACGGGCCGGCGACGAGCGTGACGAAGTACGTCGACAGCGGCTGGCTCCGCTCGAACTCCCAGGTCCCGGGCGAGGTCTGGGTGCCCGGAGCGTTGCCGATCACGGTCCAGTCGTGCGGAGCGGTCACGTGGAAGGTGTAGGGCGCCTTCAGGTCCGGCTGGTCGAAGCAGGCGAAGATCGTCGGGGCGGCGTCCATGAAGCACATCCCGTAGACGTAGGCCCGTCCGTCGGCCGGGTCGACGCTGCGGTGGAGCCCCTCGCCGTCGTTGCGGAACGGCATGGTGGCCTCGACGACGAGCTCGTTCGGGCCCTCCTGCGTGCTGATCGGGAGACGCCCCTTGGCGAGCGTGCCCGGGTCGATCGAAGCACCGTTGAGGCTGATCCGCTCGACCGAGACCGGCTTCAGGTCGAGGAACGTCGGGCCACCTCTCGAGGTGAACCGGATCGTCGTCACGGAGCCGAACGTCTCCTCGCTGGAGCCGAGATCGAGGCGTACGTCGTAGTCCTCGATCTTCAGCAGGCTGGCACGGGCGGCGGCCTCGTCTCGGCGCAGGGGCAGGCTCTGGGTGCTCACGTCGCACAGGCTAACGGGCGGATGGCACTCTTTCCCCATGACTGACTCTGCTGCAGACCTGCGCTCGGTATCTCTGGAGAAGATCGGCGAGCACCGCTTCCGTGCGACCAACGCGCGTGGCGGCACCGTGGTGATCGGCCACGGCGACGACCCCGACTTCACCCCGGTCGAGCTGCTCCTCGCCGCCCTGGCCGGCTGCAGCGCCCTGGACGTCGACTTCATCACCGGCAAGCGGTCCCCGATGGAGACCTTCGAGGCCCTCGCCGCGGCCCGGAAGATCCGCGACGAGCAGGGCAACCGCCTCGTCGACATCGCGGTCACCTTCGACATCACCTTCCCCGAGGGTGAGGCCGGCGACGCCGCCCGCAAGGTCCTTCCGGACGCGATCAAGAAGTCCGAGACCCGGCTGTGCACCGTCGGCCGCACCGTCGCCGTCGGCACCCCGGTGAGCTACGGAGAGGGCGCCCTCTCCTAGCTCGCCTCGGCACTCAGGGGAGCAGGAGGGCGGAGTCGCCGAACTCGTGCCACAGGTAGCCGTCGGCGACGGCGGCGTCGTAGGCCGCCTGGGCGAGCTCGGGGCCGGCGACTGCCTCGACGAGCAGCAGGTGGCTGGCCTGAGGGTCGTGCCAGCCGGTGATGAGCCCGTTGACGACGTACGGAGGGTTGGCCGGCGTGATGACCCGGTCGGTCCACCCGCTCGCCGCCCTGACCGCGCCCGTCGCGGGGATGACCGCCGACTCGAGGGCTCGGGTGACGGTGGTGCCGGCCGCGACGACGCGGCCCCCGGCGTACCTGGTCTGCTCCACCAGTCTCGCCGTGGTCTCGGAGACCTCGAACCACTCCGCGCCGGGGGCCTCGCCGGCCTCCTGGGAGGAGACCCCGGTGTGCAGGGTGATCGGCGCGACCTGGATGCCGCGGGTGACCAGCTCGGTGACCAGTGGGTGGGTGAACGGGCGCGCCGCCGAGGGCATCTCGGCGCTCCCGGGACGGTGCCCGAAGACCGTCTGGTAGGCGGAGAGCGGGTAGCGGCGGTCGAGATAGCCGTACGCGATCGGGCGGCCGGCCCGCTCGAGCTCGGCGGTGACGTCGCCGGTGACGCGTGCGCGCCACAGCCGGTTGCCCTCGCCGGTGGGGGAGGAGGGGCGACCGTCGGGGTACGGCTCGAGGAGGGTCACCCGTAGGCCCGCGGTCACGACCACGTCCCCCTCGGCGGCGTCGAGTACGGACCGGGAGGCGTCCGGCGCGGAACGGAGCTCCACGGCCCAACCGGTGTCGAGGCGCTGGGCGAGGTGGAGCACGACCCGGCCGCGCCCGATCAGGTCGGCGTCGAGCTGGCGGGCCTCGGTCACCGAGTCGTTGACCACGACCAGGTCGCCGGGGGAGAGGTGGTCGGCGAGGTTGCGGAACCGGGCATGTCGTACGCCGCCCGGGGAAGCCACCAGCAGGCGCACCCCGTCGCGCTCGATGCCGCGCCACTCCGCAGGCGCGGGAGCGGTGGTCTCGTCGGGAAAGGGGAACGTGGTGGTCGGTCGTTCGGCGAGCATGGTCATCGGGTTGCTCCCTTCGACAAGCTCAGGACATCGCCTACGGATGCGAGTTCGGTGGCGCGGTAGCGCCCGGACGGCTGTTCGCCAGAGAGCAGTGCGAGCAGGTGCGGAACGACCGATTCCGGCAGCGGTCGGTCGGAGATGTCCTCACCGGGGAAGGCGGCCTGGTGCATCGCGGTGCGCATGTCGCCGGGATCGACGGCGTACGCGCGGATGCCGTTCTCCTCACCGAGAGTGAGGACCATGTGGTCGAGCGCGGCCTTGCTCGCCGCGTACGTTCCCCAGGTCGGGTAGTGCTCGACCGCCGCGTCGCTCGAGATGCCCACGAGGGTGCCGCGCGAGGCGATCAGGTAGGGGAGGAGCCGCTGGGTGAGCGTGAGCGGAGCGAGCAGGTTCGTCTCGAGCACGCTGGAGAAGAGACTCTCGGGGACCTCGGCCAGCGGCAGCATCGGACCGAGCTCGCTGGCGTTGTGCACGAGCAGGTCGAGGCGCCCGTGGCGGGCGACCGCGGCCGCGATCGCGTCCTGATGGTCGAGATCTCCTACGTTGCCGCTCAGCGTCGTCACCCGGGGGCTGTCCGGCAGGGCGGCACGGAGACGGTCGGCGTTGCGGGCGTCGGTGACGACGCTCCAGCCCTTGTCGATGAGGGAGGTCGCGACGGCGAGCCCCAGCCCCGCGGAGCCGCCGGTGATGACGGCTACTTCGTTGTCTGATCTGTTCATGCCCCCTAGGATTCAACCTAAAGTGAACTTGAGATCAAGGGCTGTGACAGAAAAGAGTGAGATGAACACCCACGACCTGCTCACGATGGGCGAGGTGACCCGGCGCAGCGGCTACGCGGCCTCCGCGGTGCGCTACTACGAGAGCCAGGGCCTGATCCGGGCCGAGCGATCGGCCGGGGGACAGCGTACGTTCGAGCGCAGCGTCCTGCGCCGGCTCGCCTTCATCAGGGCCGCCGCCAACGTCGGCCTCTCCCTGGACGAGATCAAGGCCGAGCTCGACTGCCTGCCGGGGGATCGAACCCCCACCAAGGCCGACTGGGCGCGCATGTCCAGGCACTGGCGCCGCCGCCTCGAGGAGCAGATCCACGCCCTCGAGCGTCTCCGGGACAACCTCGACTCCTGCATCGGCTGCGGCTGCCTCTCCCTGCAGCGCTGTGGCATCTCCAACCCCAACGACGCCGCCGCGGCCCAGAGCGCCGGCGCTGCGTACCTTCCCAAGGTCCTGCGCCGCGACCCACCCCGCCGCCGCGCCTGACCCGCCGAGGCGTCAGCCCCGTCGGCCGAAGCGTCACCCGAGTGCCGACTCTGCCCTCGCGCTCCCCAACGGCGTGACTAAT
>NZ_JBEXJF010000061.1:0-11535 GCF_040608935.1 Nocardioides sp. NPDC004968 | reverse complement strand
CTGGGGGTAGGCCTCGAAGTGCGGGGGCTTGAAGTAGTCGGTCCACAGCACCCAGAGGTGGTGCTTGACCAGTTCGGAGCGCTGCTCCTTGATGAGCACCGCGCGGGTGCGGAAGTCGGGGTCGTCGCTGTCCAGGGCCTTGGCGATGACGGCCTTGACGGACTCGGCCTCGATGCGGGCCTGGGCGGGGTCGTAGACGCCGCAGGGCAGGTCGCAGTGGGCCGAGACCTCGATGGTGGGAGCGAAAAGTCGCGCGAACATGCGGGTCCTCTCAAAGAGTGTTCATGTGTCCTACGGATTGCGACACTACTCCGCATGGAAGACATCGCGGCCAGGGCACCCCGACACAGCTGGGGGATGGCGAAGGTCGTAGGGGTCTCGATGGAGCCGACGCTGCGGGCGGGAGACAGGTTGTGGGTCTCCTACGGACGTACGCCGGAGCCCGGGTGCGTTGTCGTCGCTCGGCTCGCCGACGAGGCGGTTGTGGTGAAGCGGGCGGTGGAGCGGCGTACGACCGTCTCCGAGCGCCCCGGGTGGTGGTTGCTCTCGGACAACCCGGCTGCTCCGGGGGTGATCGACTCCCGTCACCGGGGGCCTGTCGCGGACGCCGACGTGATCGGCGTCGTCGTGGCCCGACTCTGGCCACGCCCACGCATCCTGGGGTGAATCTCTGGGCGAGGGCTTCAGATGAGGGCTTCGTCACCTTGTAGGAAACATCAACGGCTTCCTCCGGTAGCCTGTGGGAAACTGCCATCCGGGCATCACATCCCTGTAGATGGCGCCTTGCGCGGCTCCACCCCTCGGCTCGCGTTCGACCGCCCGACGTCCGAGTCCGTAGTTTTCTGGAGGCCCCCAATGACCGAGTCCACCCTGTCCACCGAGACCACCGCCTATGACGGCGACCCGGTGTTCGAGCTTCACCGCGGCGGCAAGATGGCGATCTCGGCGACCGCATCGGTCTCCGACAAGGCATCGCTGTCGATGGCCTACACCCCTGGTGTCGCCCGGGTCTGCACCGCGATCGCCGAGAACCCGGAGCTGGCCCACACCTACACCTGGGTGCCCAACACCGTCGCGGTCGTGACCGACGGCACCGCGGTGCTCGGTCTCGGTGACATCGGCCCGGCCGCCGCGATGCCGGTCATGGAGGGCAAGGCGGTCCTGTTCAAGGAGTTCGGCGGCGTCGACTCGATCCCGATCTGTCTGGACACCACCGACGTGGACGAGATCGTCGAGACCGTCATCCGGATGGCGCCGAGCTTCGGCGGGATCAACCTCGAGGACATCTCCGCGCCGCGTTGCTTCGAGATCGAGGACCGCCTCAAGGAGGCGCTCGACATCCCGGTCTTCCACGACGACCAGCACGGCACTGCCGTGGTCACTCTGGCCGCGCTGATGAACGCGCTGAAGCTGACCGGCCGCAACCCGGAGTCGACCCGCGTGGTCATCTCGGGTGCCGGTGCCGCGGGCGTCGCGGTCGCCAAGATCCTGCTCGAGTTCGGGATCAAGGACCTCGCCCTGCTCGACCGCAAGGGCGTCATCTCCTCCACCCGCTCGGACCTGACCGAGTCGAAGAAGGCGATCGCCGAGGTGACCGCGGACGTCACCGGCCGCTCGGGCTCGCTGGCCGACGCGCTGGCCGGCGCCGACGTCTACGTCGGCGTCTCGGGCGGCACCGTCCCCGAGGAGCTCGTCGCGACCATGGCCCCGCAGGCCATCGTCTTCGCGATGGCCAACCCGAACCCCGAGATCCACCCCGACGTGGCGCACAAGTACGCCAGCATCGTCGCCACCGGGCGCTCGGACTTCCCCAACCAGATCAACAACGTCCTCGCCTTCCCCGGCATCTTCCGGGGTGCGATCGACGTACACGCCTCCTCGATCACCGAGGGAATGAAGCTCGCCGCCGCGCAGGCGCTGGCCGCCCTGGTCACTGACGAGCTGTCCGCGGACAAGATCATCCCCGAGCCGTTCGACCCCCGCGTCGGCCCCGCCGTCTCCGCTGCGGTCGCCGAGGCCGCTCGGATCGACGGCGTCGCTCGCGCCTGAGCGTTCCTTCAGGAAGGGATGCAGGCGAAGTCACACATCCCTGGCGGAGCTCCGCCAGGGATGTGTCCCGCGATCTGCACACCTTGATCGAGGAACCGCCCAGGTCGGTAGGGTCGGGCGCATGTTCGCTGCGTACGCCGAGAAGTTCTCATCCGACGATCCGATCTCCGGCCTCGTGCTGGGGGAGCGGCCCGATCCCGTCGCTCCGGACGGGTGGACGACGGTCACCGTCAAGGCGGCCTCGCTCAACCACCACGACCTGTGGTCGCTGCAGGGGGTCGGGCTGAAGGCCGAGGCGCTGCCGATGATCCTGGGCTGCGACGCGGCCGGCCTCGACGAGCACGGCAACGAGGTCGTGGTGCACTCGGTGATCTCCTCGCCCGACTGGACCGGCGACGAGACCCTCGACCCGAAGCGGTCTCTGCTCTCCGAGCGTCACCAGGGCACCTTCGCCGAGAAGGTGATCGTGCCGCGGCGCAACGTCGTGCCGAAGCCCGCAGGGATGTCGTTCGAGGAGGCCGCCTGCCTGCCCACGGCATGGCTGACGGCCTACCGGATGCTGTTCACGCAGGGCGGGCTCAAGGCCGGCGACTCGGTGCTGGTGCAGGGCGCCGGCGGGGGAGTGGCGACCGCGGCGATCACGCTCGCGCGGGCGGCCGGTCTGAAGGTCTACGCGACCTCGCGTGACGAGGCGAAGCAGAAGCGTGCCCTCGAGCTCGGTGCCCACGAGGCACTGCCGTCGGGCGAGAGGCTGCCGGTCAAGGTCGACGCGGTGATCGAGACCGTCGGGCGCGCGACCTGGAAGCACTCGGTGCGCTCGCTGCGTCCGGGCGGGGCGATCATCATCAGCGGCACCACGTCGGGGGCGAACCTCGACGATGCGATGCTGACCAACATCTTCTTCCTGCAGCTGAAGGTGATCGGCTCGACGATGGGCACCCGCAACGAGCTGGCCAGCCTGGTCTCGCTGCTCGAGGCCACCGGCACCCGCCCGCTGATCGACCGCACCATGCCGCTGATCGAGGCCAAGGCCGGCTTCGAGGCGATGCACGCCGGTGATCTCTTCGGGAAGGTCGTCTTCACCTTGTGAGGCCGGCTGTGTGACGTACGGAATATCGTTCGACTCTCCCCGGTTCAACAAGGGACCATTGAGTGTCACTGCCGGGGGGCTCGAAAAGTTTCTCGTGGCGTGATGTCGAAATCGGCCCCGCCCGTTCGATCTATGTATAGAGCGGGCGGCAACGGGCCCCTGCGTACGACCCGAGGAACTCGTCATGACTGCTGCCGTCACAACATCGCACCGTCCCGCGGACGGTGAGAAGCGGCGTACGCCTGCCGTCATCACTCTGCTCGTGCTGGCCACCTTCGTGGTGATCCTCAACGAGACGATCATGCTCAACGCGATCCCGAACCTGATGAACAGCTTCGGGGTCACCGAGCGTGCCGCTCAGTGGGTCTCGACCGCTTTCATGCTGACCATGGCGTCGGTGATCCCGGTGACCGGCTGGTTCCTGCAGCGGGTGACGACCAGGACCGCGTACGCCACGGCGATGGGTGTCTTCATCGCCGGCACCCTGATCTCGGCGATCGCACCGGTCTTCGGGATCCTGCTCGCCGGCCGGGTCATCCAGGCGGCCGGCACCGCGGTGATGATGCCGCTGCTGATGACCACGCTGATGACGGTGGTCGACGAGCACGACCGGGGCCGGGTGATGGGCAACGTCACCATGGCGATCTCGGTCGCTCCGGCGCTCGGGCCGACCGTGTCCGGGCTGATCCTGGGCTTCGGTTCGTGGCGACTGCTCTTCCTGCTGGTCCTGCCGATCGCCATCGGGGTCGCCTGGTCCGGTCTGCGCCGGCTGGAGAATGTGGGTGAGACCTCCGAGTCGACCGTTGACTGGGCGTCCGTGGTGATCGCCGCACTCGGGTTCGGATCTCTGGTCTACGGGCTGAGCCGCTTCGCCGAGGGTGAGGTCGGGCGTCCGGTGGTGATCGCCGCCTTCGGTGCGGTGCTGATCGTCGGGTTCGTGTTCCGTCAACTCCACCTGCAGCGGGTCGGCACGCCGTTGCTGGACCTGCGCGCGTTCCTGCACTCCACCTTCACCAAGGCGCTGGTGCTGATGGCGATCGCGTTCCTGGCGATGATGGGCTCGATGATCCTGCTGCCGCTCTACCTGCAGACCGTGCGCGGCCTGTCCCCGCTGATGACCGGTCTGCTGGTCATGCCCGGTGGCTTGGCCATGGGTCTGCTCGGGCCGACCGTGGGGCGGATCTTCGACACCTACGGTGGCCGGGTGCTCGTCATCCCGGGCTCCGTCGGCATCGTGGTCGCTCTCGCCGGGCTCTCGCAGATCTCGCTGACCACGCCCTACCTGCTCGTGCTGGTGCTCCACCTGGTCCTGATGGTCAGCCTGGCCGCTGCCTTCACCCCGGTCTTCACGCTGGGTCTCGGGTCGCTGCCGTCGCACCTCTACTCCCACGGCTCCTCGATCCTGGGCACGCTCCAGCAGGTCGCGGCCGCGTTCGGCACCGCCCTGGCGGTCACCGTGATGTCCGTACGCAGCGACCAGGTCATCGACGAGGTCGGTGCCGTCGCGGCCCAGGTGAGCGGCCTGCAGGCCGCGTTCATGGTCAGCGCCGCGCTGGCTCTGATCGTGGTCGTGATGGCCGTCCTGCTGCCGGCTCGGGCCGAGGGGTACGGCGAGTCCGACGAGGAGTCTGCTGAGGAGCCTGCTGAGGACTCTGCCGGGGAGCCGGGTGCCGATATCGATGCCGAGCTCGCCGAGCTGTGCGAGCACGGGCGCGAGCCTGCTGTGTGTGGCTGCTGAGTCGTATGCCTCTGTAGGAATACCCGGTTAACCGGGTATTCCTACGACTCCGAGCGCCACTGATAGACGCCGATCAACAGCATCCTCAGCTGGGTGCGCACGGTGGCGACGATCTGCTCCTCCTGCTCGGGGCGGGCGGTGGAGAGGATCTGCTCGGCGGTCGCGACCAGGACGGTCACGAACAGCGACGAGAGCACGTGCAGGTCCTTGGCGGTCCAGGTGTCGGTGCCGGTCATCAGCGCCAGGTCGGTGGCGAGCTCACGCTCGCAGAGCTCGATCTCGCGCCGGATGGCCTCGCGCACCGAACGCGGCCCGGCGACACGCTCGCGGGCGATGAACCCGAAGTGGTCGCGGCGCCGGTGAACGTGGTCGACGAGGGCATCGATCGAGCCGTCGACGATGTCTTGGTCGGCCCGGGCGTTGCGTCGTACGTCTCGGAAGAGGTCGCGCAGCGAGTCGAAGGACTCCTCGACCAGCGCCAGCCCGAGCGACTCGATGGAGTCGAAGTGGCGGTAGAAGGCGGTCGGCACGATGCCGACCTGCTTGGCGACCTGGCGTAGCGAGAGAGCCGTCAGTGAACTGTCGGTGCACAGCTCCAGCGTCGCGTCCAGGATCGCTCGCCGGGTCCGGAGCTTGCGCTCCGCACGGCTCTCCGGCTCCGCACCCGTATCGATCACCAGACCATCCTAGGGGCAGCGGCCGGTGGGCCGTCAGGTGCACACCTGTACACCGTGATCTGGACCACGCTCGCGGTGTCTTGACGCGTACTGGGATGACCCGCCATGGTTGTCGGTGTACAGATGTTCACTGAAAGGCGAAACATATGGCACTCGACCTCGGCGGCCGGATCCTCCGCTCCCGCACGGTTGCGGCGCTCGCCTCACCGCACGGCATCGACCGCTACCTGACCCAGATCAACCCGATGCTGGCCGCGCACGAGGTGCGCGCCCGCATCACCGACATCCACCCGGAGGTGAGCGCGCCTGGCGCGCCCCGGGTGGCGACCGTGACGCTCCAGCCCACCTCCACCTGGCGCGGCCACCGCGCCGGCCAGCACGTCAGTGTCGGCATCGACACTGGGGAGGGGCGGCGCACCACCCGCGTCTTCACCGTCTCCAACACCGAGGGGAAGCCGGGTGAGCCGCTCACCATCACCGTGCGTGCCCACGACGACGAGCACGCGACCCCCTACAGCATCTCCAAGTACCTGACCGAGCGGGCCACGGTCGGCACTCTGGTCCACCTGTCCCAGGCCGAGGGCGACTTCGTCCTCCCCGACCGTGTGCCCGAGCACATCCTGCTCATCTCCGGGGGCTCCGGCATCACCCCGGTGATGTCGATGCTGCGCTCCCTGCAGCGGCGTACGCACCGGGGCAAGGTCACCTTCCTGCACTGGGCACCCAGCGCCGACCGCCAGATCTTCGCCGACGAGCTCGAGGAGATCCGCCACCAGGGCCATGGCGTCGACCTGCACATCCTCCACACCGACGACGGGGCCCCCTATCTCTCCCCGGCGCTGCTGGAGAAGCTCGTCCCGGGCTACCGCGGGGTGCCGGCCTGGGCCTGCGGGCCGGCGTCGCTGATCGAGGCGGCCCAGGGTGCGTACGAAGGGACCGAATCGCTCCGCGTGGAGTACTTCAAGCCGCCCAAGAACGCCGGCGTGGCCGGTGGCGAGATGGAGTTCGCGCGCACCGGCAAGACCGTCGCCAACGACGGCGCCACGATCCTCGACCAGGCCGAGGCCGCGGGGCTGACCCCCGAGTCCGGCTGCCGGATGGGGATCTGCTTCTCCTGCACGACCAACAAGAGCTCCGGACGGGTCCGCAACGTCCTGACCGGCGAGACCTCCGAGCTCCCCGACGAACAGATCCGGATCTGCGTGAGCACGCCCGAGGGCGACTGCTCCGTGGACCTCTGACGATTCCTTCAAGGAGACACCCCCATGACCACTGTTGAGAAGACCGGCAACCGCCGGCTGAGCCCCGCGGAGCTGGAGACGTTCGGCGCCGAGATGGAGGCCATCCGTCAGCGGATCGTCGCCGACCTGGGCGAGAAGGACTCGGCGTACATCTACGACATCGTCAAGAAGCAGCGCGCCTTCGAGCTCGCCGGCCGCGCGCTCTTCTACCTGCCCGTCATCGGCTGGGTCCCGGCCGTCGCCTGCCTGTCGATCTCCAAGATCCTCGACAACATGGAGATCGGGCACAACGTCATGCACGGCCAGTACGACTGGATGGGCGACCCCGACCTCAACTCGCGCATGTTCGACTGGGACACGATGGCGCCGGCCGACAACTGGAAGTACGGCCACAACTACATGCACCACACGTTCACGAACATCCTGGGCAAGGACCGTGACGTGGGCTACGGCATCCTCCGGATGGACGAGGACCAGAAGTGGCACCCGTACTACCTGGGCAACCCGCTCTACGCGTTCCTGCTGATGACGTTCTTCGAGTGGGGCGTGGCGATGCACGACCTCGAGGTCGACGAGATCGTCGCCGGTCGCCGGACCTGGGCCGAGAACAAGGAGATCGGCGCCCGGATCTGGCGCAAGGTGAAGAAGCAGACGCTGAAGGACTACGTCCTCTTCCCGCTGCTCACCGGTCCGCTCGCGCCGCTGACCTTCGCGGGAAACTTCACTGCCAACATCATCCGCAACGTGTGGACGTTCAACATCATCTTCTGCGGCCACTTCCCGGCCGGCGTCGCCTCCTTCTCGCAGGAGGAGTGCGAGGACGAGACGCAGGGTCACTGGTACTACCGCCAGCTGCTCGGCTCCGCCAACATCACCGGCAGTCGGACCTTCCACATCATGTCCGGCAACCTGTCCCACCAGATCGAGCACCACCTCTTCCCCGACCTCCCCGCCCGCCGCTACCCGGAGATCGCTGAGGAGGTCCGTGAGATCTGCGAGCGCTACGGCCTCGCCTACAACACCGGCCCACTGCACCAGCAGCTGTGGGGCGTCTTCAAGAAGATCTGCAAGTACGCCCTCCCCGACCGCAAGAAGCCGGCTTCCGTCGGTGTCGAGAGCGTTCCCACCCTGGAGGGGGTCGCGGCATGACACCTGACCAGCCACAATGGGTTGTCATGGAGCCCGAGCTGAGCAAGAACGAGATCCGCAAGGATGTCGCGCAGAGTGCCGTCGAGGTCACCGCGACCACGGTCGGCCAGGTCACCATGATCATCACCGGCGCCGTCAAGGACGTGGCGGTAGCGGTCGGTGGCCTCGCCACCGAGCTCTTCGAGCTCCGTGCCGCCGCCAAGCGAGCCGAGAAGGACCTCGCCGAATAGGTAGTTCTGCCGGCCGAATCCGCAGTTGTGGGCGACGAAACCATCGTTTCGTCGCCCACAACTGATTTCTCGTCCGCCACAACTGCGGACTCGGCGCGGGTCAGTCCTCGGGGTCGTCGAGGCGGGCCAGCCAGGTGGCGAGGCGCTCGATGGCGGTCTCGTGCTCGGGGTGTACGTCGACGAAGGCCTGGAGCTGCTCGGCCAGCCAGGCGAGGGTGACCTCCTCGTCGCCCCGACGGGTGACGAGCTCCTCGATGCCGCGGTCGGTGAAGTACATGGCGTCAGTCTTTCATTCTGCGTTCAGTGGTGCGTCGGAGGCTGGGCCTCCGGAGAGGCCGCGTACGACCATGCCGAGGGTGACGTTGATGAGCCGGTCGCGCTCGGGCACAGGGAGGTGGCGGTAGGGGCCGTCGACGAAGAGGACGGCCAGGCCGTGGACGGTCGACCAGGCAGCCGTCTCGGCCTCGGGACGGAGCTCGGGCGCAAGCCAGCCGGCGTCGACCAGGTCATCGAGAGCGGTCGTGAGGAAGGCGTATGGCGGGGCTTCCGCGAGGATCTGGGAGAGCTCCTCGGTCGGGTGTTCGTCGTGCGTGGCAGGACGGCAGAACGCGGTGCGGAACAGTCCGGGCTGGGCGAGCGCGAAGTGGACGTACCCCCGTCCGGCCGCCGCGAGACGCTGCACCGCGGCCTCGGCCGGGTCGGGAGCTGGGGTCTCGGCGGCTAGGAGCTCGAGGATCGTCGCGGTGAGCCGGTCCATCGCCTCGTGCTTGGCCGCGTGGAGCAGGTCCGACTGATTGGCGAAGTGGCGGTAGGTCGCGGTTGGGGTCACGCCGACCGCGCGTGCCGCGGCCCGGATGGTCACCGCGTCCGGGCCACCTTCCTCGGCCAGCGTCGCGGCCGCATCGGCCAGCGCGTTCCGGAGGTCGCCGTGGTGGTAGGGCCGGGCGCCCTCGTCCGAGCTCTCTGAGGGTTTCACGGAATTCATGTTGACACCTGCCCACATCAAAGGGAAAGTTAACACCTACAAAGTTTACACCTGCCCACATTCATTCTGGAGGAATCGTGTTCCACCGACTCGGCACCCTCGTGGTGCGAAATCCGCGCCGGGTCATGGTGATCGGCCTGGTCGCCCTGCTCGGCGCGATCTATCTGGCCACCTCGGCCTTCGGCAAGCTCGACGACGCCGGCTTCGACGACCCCGCCTCGGAGAGCAGCCGCGCGGCCACCGCGCTGGAGGAGGGCTTCGGCAACGGGGCCGGCTTCCTCCTGACCGTCAGTGCCGCCGACGGCGCGGTGACCGAGGGCACCGCCGCGAAGGACGCTCAGGCACTCGTCGACCGCCTCCGAGCCGACGACGACCTGGCCGACGTCGTCTCCTACCTCGACGCCCCCGGTCCCGGCATGATCTCCGATGACGGCACCCACGGCCTGATCTCCGTCGGCGCGAAGGACCCGGACACGGTCGATGCCGCCACGGTGATCGACCGCTACACCGACGAGACCGCAACCGACGGTGGCATGACGGTCCACGTCGGCGGCCAGCTCGCGACGTTCGAGGAGGTCGGCAGCCAGATCGGCGCAGACCTCGCCCTTGCCGAGGCGATCGCGATCCCGCTGATGATCGCGCTGCTGGTCCTCGCCTTCGGCAACGTCGTCGCCGCCCTCGTCACCATCGGAGTCGGCGGGTTCGCCATCGCCGGCACCTTCGCCGAGCTCTCGGTGCTCGGCAACTTCACCGACGTCTCCATCTACGCCCTCAACCTGACGACCGGCCTCGGGCTCGGCCTCGCCGTGGACTACGGCCTTCTGATGGTGGCGAGGGTCCGCGAGGAACGAGCCGCTGGGGTAGAGCACGCCGATGCCGTCGTGCGCGCCGTGGAGACCGCCGGCCGGACGATCGTCTTCAGCGCCACCACCGTCGCGGTCTCACTGGCCTCGCTGCTCGTCTTCCCGCTCTACTTCCTGCGCTCCTCGGCGTACGCCGGCATCGGGGTCATGGTGATCACCGCGGTGGTCGCGGTGGTGCTGCTCCCTGCCACGATCACCCTGCTGGGCGACCGGATCGACGCCCTCCGCGTCCCGGGCGTCCGCGGTCTCCGCGGTGGCGCCGCCCCGTTCTGGACCCGACTGGCAGGCTTCGTCACCAGCCGGCCGTGGGTCGCGCTCCCCGTCGTTGCCGTCCTGCTCGCGATGGCTGCGCCGCTGGCCGCCATCGAGTTCGGCACCCCAGACGACCGCGTCCTCCCGGCATCGGCGGGGAGCCGCCAGGCCGGCGACCTGCTGCGCGAGGAGTTCGACGGCGACGGCACCAGCCCCATCCGCGTCGTGACCACCTCGACCGTCGATGACGAGAGCCTGGCGACGTACGCCGCCGACCTCTCCCGGGTCGACGACGTCGATCGTGTCGACACCCGCGTCGGGACGTACGTCGAAGGCACCCTCGCCTCGAAGACACCGGCCCTCCCGCCCGGCGACGGCGCGGATGAGCTCGCCGTCGTCAACCAGCTCGACCGTCAGTCCGAGGAGGCGCGTGACCTGGTCCGCGACGTACGCGCCGTCCCGTCACCAGCCGGGACCGACGCACTCGTCGGTGGCGGCGCCGCGGAGCTGCTGGACTCGCTCGACGCGATCGGCGCCAAGCTCCCGTACGCAGTCGGCGGGCTCGCGATCGCGATGGTGGTGATCCTGTTCCTGTTCACCGGCAGCCTGGTGCA
This sequence comes from Nocardioides sp. NPDC004968, assembly GCF_040608935.1. Lineage (NCBI taxonomy): Bacteria > Bacillati > Actinomycetota > Actinomycetes > Propionibacteriales > Nocardioidaceae > Nocardioides > Nocardioides sp. NPDC004968. Next base: position 647 of record NZ_JBEXJF010000061.1, on the reverse strand, counting down.
GCCGCTCCGGGCGCTGGTGCTCAACGTCATCGGTCTCGGCGCGACGGTCGGGACCACCGTGTTGATCTTCCAGGAGGGTTTCGGTGCCGATCTGCTCGGCTTCACCGCGATGCCGCTGAACGTCTCGATGGTCGTCCTGCTGCTGGTGATCGCGTTCGGGCTGTCGATGGACTACGAGGTCTTCGTGCTCGGCCGGATCACAGAGATGCGCCGTCGCGGTCTCGGCAACGTCGACGCGGTCGTGCAGGGGCTGGCCCACACCGGCCGGATCGTCACCACGGCCGCCGCCCTGATCGCGACCAGCTTCTTCGCGTTCATGGTCAGCGACATCAGCTTCATGAAGTTCTTCGGCCTCGGGGTCGGGCTGGCGATCCTCATCGACGCCGTCCTGATCCGCGGCATCCTGCTCCCGGCAGCCATGCGGGTGCTCGGGGAGGCGGCCTGGTGGGCGCCGCGACCGCTGCGGCGCCTGCACCGCAAGGTCGGGCTCAGCGAGGAGCCGGTCCCGGTCCCCGTCTGAGACGACCGGAGCGAGGTCGAGCGGCGAGCTTGTCAAGCCCGGCCAGTTCGTGACCCAGCGCGAGCTCGTCGCGATGACCGGCTTTCCGCTCGGCGCGATCCGCGAGCTGATCCCGCGACTGGAAGCA
>NZ_JBEXJF010000060.1:0-14358 GCF_040608935.1 Nocardioides sp. NPDC004968 | reverse complement strand
TGAGGGGTTTTCAGAGGTGTGCTATTAATATATAGCCCACCTGACGCCGAGTCGGCTCGTCATGACGAGCCGACTCGGCGAATCAGAGGCGGTCGACGACCCAGTCGATGCAGGCGGTGAGGGCCTCGATGTCGGCGGCGTCGACGGAGGGGTACATCGCAATCCGGAGCTGGTTGCTGCCGACGCCGCGGTAGGCGTCGAGGTCGACGACGCCGTTCTCGGCGAGTACGCGGCGTAGCTCGTCCTTGTCGATGCCGGCGTCGAGCTCGACGGTGCCGACGACGAGAGAGCGGTGGGTGGGGTCCTCGACGAACGGGCGGACGTACGGCGCCTTCTCGGCCCATGCGTAGAGCGCGTCGGAGGAGGCGGTGGTGAGGGCGACCATCGCGTCCAGCCCGCCCGAGGAGTTCATCCAGTCGAGCTGCTCGGCCATCAGGAAGAGCGTCGCGACCGCGGGGGTGTTGACGGTCTGCGCGCTGCGGGACTGCTTGATCGCCTCGGTCAGCGAGAAGAACGACGGGATGTGCCGGCCGCTCGCCGCGATCTCCTCGGCCCGCGCGATCGCGGCAGGGGAGAGCAGGGTCAGCCACAGGCCGCCGTCGGAGGCGAACGACTTCTGCGGCGCGAAGTAGTAGACGTCGCTCTGGGTCACCTCGAGCGGCAGCCCGCCGGCGGCCGAGGTCGCGTCGACGATGGTGAGCTGGTCCGCCCCCGCGCCGGCGGGACGTACGACCGGAGCCATCACACCCGTCGAGGTCTCGTTATGTGTCCATGCGTAAATATCGATGCCGTCCTCGTACGCCGGCACGGCCAGCGACCCCGGGTCGGCCGAGATCACCGACGGGTCGGCCAGCCACGGCGCCGCCTTGGCCGCGGAGAGGAACTTCTTGCCGAACGCCCCGAAGACGGCGTGCTGGCTGCGCTCGCGCACCAGGGCGTACGTCACCAGGTCGAAGAACGCCACCGAGCCGCCGTTGCCGATGACGACCTCGTAGCCCTCCGGCAGCGAGAACAGGTCGGCCAGCCCGGTCTGGACGCGGGCGACGAGATCCTTCACCGGCTGCTGCCGGTGGGAGGTCCCCATCACCGACACCCCGGTCGCGGCGAGCGCCTCCAGGCGGCCGTCGGGCACCTTGGACGGCCCGGACCCGAAACGTCCGTCGGCGGGCAGGAGGTCGGCGGGGATCTGCAGCGTCATAAACCCATTCTCGCAAGTTGCGGGCATCGGCCAGAATACCGACGTGTCTGTTGAGATTCGCCGGGTCGCGTACGACCATCCTGATGCTCAGAAGCTGGTCGACCGGGTCCAGGAGTTCTACGTCGAACGCTACGGCGAACCCGACTACGACCCGACCGTGCCGGAGATGTTCGAGCCGCCCGCGGGTGAGTACTTCCTGGGCTACCTCGACGACGTCCCGGTCGCCTCCGGCGCCTGGCGACGCTCCGGTGAGCCCGCCCTCGGGACCGTGGTGACCGCCGAGATCAAGCGGATGTACGTCGTGCCCGAGGCCCAGGGCCGAGGGCTCGCCAAGCGGATGCTTGCCCACGTCGAGGACTCGGCCCGCAGCGTCGGCTTCGAGGCCATGGTCCTCACCACCGGCGGCCTCCAGCACGAGGCCATCGGGCTCTACGAGGCGCAGGGCTACTCCCACGTCGAGCCGTTCGGCTTCTACAAGGACGACGAGCTCGTCCGCTGCATGGCCAAGAGGCTCTGACCTGGCCGAACGAAAATTCGTTTCGCCGAGGTCCACCTGCGGATGGATGATCCCAGCCATGACCGAGATCTTGCACTACTCCGCATTCACCACCAGCCCGAGCGGCGGCAACGGAGCCGGCGTCATCCTCGACGCATCCGCACTCGACGACGAGCAGATGCTGACGATCGCCGCCGAGCTCGGCTACTCGGAGTCCGCCTTCCTGACCCCCGGACCGAGCCCGGACGACGACCGGTCATTCACCCTGCGCTTCTTCAGCCCCAAGGCCGAAGTGGGCTTCTGCGGTCATGCCACGGTGGCCACCGCGGTGGCACTCGGCGAGCACATCGGCGTGGGCGACTTCGACTTCCACACCGCGGCCGGCCACGTCCCCGTCGCGGTGCGCAACGACGACGGCGTCCTGAAGGCCACTCTCACCAGCGTCGAGCCCCGGGTGCATGACGTGGACCCGGCAGACGTCGCGGAGGCTCTCGCGGCGCTCGGCTGGCGGGAGGACGAGCTCGACGCCGAGCTGCCGCCCAGGATCGCCTTCGCGGGAGTACGTCACCTGGTGCTGGCGGCCGCCACCCGCGAGCGTCTGGCGGAGCTGGACTACGACTTCGACCGGCTGCTCCGGTTGACGGAGCAGCTCGATCTGGCGACGGTGCAGCTGGTGTGGCGGGAGTCGCCGACGGTGTTCCACGTCCGCGACCCGTTCCCGGTTGGCGGAGTGGTGGAGGACGCCGCGACCGGAGCCGCGGCCGCGGCCTTCGGCGCCTACGCCCGTGAGATGGCCCTGGTCCCGGAGGACGCGAGCCTCACCCTCCACCAGGGGCACGACATGGGCAGCCCGTCACTGCTGGAGGTCGACCTGCGCGCCGGCGACCCGCGGGTGCGGGTCACCGGCGCCGCGATCAGGATCTGAGGAGCGGACGGGTCACTTCGCCCAGTCGGCGTTCCAGCCCTCGACCGCGTCGGCGGGGCGGGGGGAGGGGCCGGTGTAGATGGCGCTCGGGCGGATCAACCGGCCGGTCTTCTTCTGCTCCAGGATGTGGGCGGACCAGCCACCCGTGCGGGCGCAGGTGAACATCGAGGTGAACATGTTGGCCGGGATCTGGGCGAAGTCGAGGACGATCGCGGCCCAGAACTCGACGTTGGTCTCCAGGACGCGGTCGGGACGCCGGGCGCGAAGCTCCTCGAGCGCGGCCTTCTCCAGGGCCTCGGCGACCTCGTAGCGGGGCGCGTTGAGCTCGCGCGCGGTGCGGCGCAGGACGCGCGCACGCGGGTCCTCGGCGCGGTAGACGCGGTGGCCGAAGCCCATCAGGCGCTCGCCGGAGTCGAGCAGGCCCTTCACATAGCCGGAGGCGTCGCCCGCCTTCTCGACGTCTTCGATCATGCCGAGCACGCGTGAGGGCGCGCCACCGTGCAGGGGCCCGCTCATCGCGCCGATCGCGCCGGAGAAGGCGGCAGCCACGTCGGCACCGGTGGAGGTGATCACCCGGGCGGTGAAGGTGGAGGCGTTCATGCCGTGCTCGGCGGCAGAGGACCAGTAGGCGTCGATCGCGTGGGCGTGGGCGGGGTCGGCCTCGCCGCGCCAGCGGATCAGGAAGCGCTCGGCGAGGGTCTTGCCCTTGTCGACCTCACGCTGCGGCACGATCGGCAGGTGGATGTCGCGGGCCGACTGGCCGGCGTACGAGAGAACCATGACGGCCACGCGGGCGAGGTCCTCGCGGGCCTGCTCGTCGGAGATGTCGTAGGTCTGCCCGAACCCGAATGCGGGCGCGAGCATGGGGATGGCGGCCTGGACGTCGACGCGCACGTCACCGGTGTGCACCGGCAGGTTGTAGGCCTCGGCGGGCGGCAGGCCGGGGCCGTATGAGCCGTCGATCAGCAGGCCCCAGACGTTCTCGAACGGCACTCGGCCGACGATGTCCTCGATGTCGACCCCGCGGTAGCGAAGTGCCGATCCCTCTTTGTCGGGCTCCGCGATCTGAGTCTCGAAGGCCACGACGCCCTCGAGACCGTGCTGTACCTGGCTCACTGCCGTCTCCCATTCTCCTAGTGTCGTTGCGCATTCTGCCCCACCCGCCCAGAAGATAGGCTCGACGGCATGGATCTGGCGGCTGAGCTGGCGGCAGCACGAGAGAACTACACCCGCAGCGGGCTGCACGAGGACGATCTCGCGAGCGACCCGTTCCTGATGTTCGAGAGGTGGTACGCCGAGGCTCGGGACGCGGGCATCGTCGAGCCCAACGCGATGGTGGTCTCGACCGTCTCGGTGGACGGCGCGCCCTCGTCGCGGACCGTGCTGCTGAAGGGCTTCTCGACCGAGGGCTTCACCTTCTTCACCAACACCGCCTCCCGCAAGGGCTCCGACCTCGAGCACAACCCGCGCTGCGCGGTGCTCTTCCCGTGGCATCCGCTGGAGAGGCAGGTACGCATCGACGGGCTCGCCCACGAGCTCTCCAGCGAAGCCGTCGAGGCCTACTTCTCCCAGCGTCCGCGCGGCTCCCAGCTCGGCGCCCACGCCTCCCACCAGAGCCGGGTCGTCGCTGGGCGCGAGGAGCTGGAGGAGGCCTACGAACGGATCGAGGCGCAGTTCGAGGGCCGGCCGGTCCCGGTGCCCGAGGAGTGGGGCGGCTACCGGGTCGAGCCGGAGCGGGTGGAGTTCTGGCAGGGGCGGCCGGGGCGGATGCACGACCGGCTCGTCTACCTGCGCGATGGCGACAAGTGGCGCACCGAGCGGCTGGCCCCGTGACGGGACCCGCGACGGGACCCGCGACGGGGATGGAACAGGTCACCCAGGCGCTCGGCGGACGGATCGCCTACGGCGCTGACTACAACCCGGAGCAGTGGCCGGAGGAGGTCTGGGACGAGGACGTACGCCTCATGCGGGAGGCCGGGGTCAACCTAGTCAGCGTGGGGATCTTCTCCTGGGCCCTGCTCGAGCCCGAGCCCGGGACGTACGACTTCGGCTGGCTCGACCGGGTTCTCGACAAGCTGCACGCCGGGGGGATCGCCGTGGACCTGGCGACCGCGACCGCGAGCCCGCCGCCGTGGTTCCTCGAGCGTCACCCGGAGGCGATGCTCGTCGACCAGATCGGCAACCCGCGCGCGTTCGGTGCGCGCCAGGCGTACTGTCCCTCGTCGACCGCCTACCGCGACGCGGCCACGACCCTCATCACTGAGCTGGTCAAGCGGTACGACGACCACCCGGCGGTGGTGATGTGGCACGTCAACAACGAGTACGGCTGCCACAACGACCACTGCTTCTGCGACGCCAGCGCGGTGGCTTTCCGGCGCTGGCTGCAGGAGCGTCACGGGTCGATCGAGAAACTCAACGACGCGTGGGCGACGGCCTTCTGGAGCCAGCGCTACACCAGCTGGGAGCAGATCGGGCCGCCGCGACAGGTCTCCTACGGCAACTTCGCCAACCCCGGTCAGCAGCTGGACTGGTGGCGGTTCTGCTCCGACGAGATCCGCGACATCTACCGGGTCGAGGCGGCGGCGGTGCGGGCGCACTCCGACAAGCCGCTGACCACCAACTTCATGGGCTTCCGCAAGTCGCTCGACTACCGCAGCTGGGTCGACGTCGGGGACCTCGTCTCCAACGACCACTACCTGAACGCCGCCGACGAGGACCGCACCCCACAGCTCGCCATGACCGCCGACCTGACCCGCTCGCTGGCCCACGGCGAGCCGTGGCTGCTGATGGAGCACTCCACCTCCGCGGTCAACTGGCAGCCGCGCAACATCGCCAAGACCGCCGGCGAGATGCGCCGCAACTCCTTCCAGCACGTCGCCCGCGGCGCGGACGGCGCCCTGTTCTTCCAGTGGCGTGCCTCGCGCGGTGGTGCGGAGAAGTTCCACTCCGCGATGGTTCCGCACGCCGGCACCGAGAGCCGGCTGTGGCGAGACGTCGTACGCCTCGGGGCGGATCTCTCCGCGATCGCGGAGGTCGCCGGCACCAGGGTGGATCAGGCGAGCGTCGCGATCGTCTTCGACTGGGACTCGTGGTGGGCGGCGACCTTCGACTCGCACCCGTCGGTTGACGTCGACCCGATGGCGACCACCCGGGCCTGGCACAAGGCCTGCTGGGCCCGCAACCTCGGCGTCGACGTCGTGGGTGTGACCGACCCGCTCGAGGGCTACGACGTCGTGGTGCTGCCGGTCCAGTACCTGCTCGCTGACGAGACCGTCGACCGGCTCACCGCGTTCGTCGAGGCCGGTGGCACCCTGGTCGCCACCTACTTCACTGGGATCGTCGACGAGCACGACCACATCCGGTTGGGCGGCTATCCGGGCGCGCTGTCCGATCTTCTCGGCGTGCGGATCGAGGAGTTCTGTCCGCTGCCCGAGGGCGACGAGATCCCGCTGACTGCCTACGGTTCCGGCGCGATCTGGAGCGAGCGCGGCCGTGCCGTCGGGGCCGACGTCCTGGCGACGTACGCCACCGGCGACTGCGCCGGCGACCCGGCCGTCACGCGCAGACGCGTCGGCAAGGGCACCGCCTGGTACGTCGGCACCGAGCTCACCCCCGACGCCCTCGACACCCTGGCCACCCAGATCTTCACCGCGACCAAGCCGGTCGTCGGGGGCCTCCCCGAGGGTGTCGAGGCGACCCGGCGGGTCGGTGAGCAGGGGGCGTACGTCTTCGTCATCAACCACACCCATGAGGCGGTCATCGTCCCCGTCCGCGGCACCGACCTGCTCTCCGGCAACGAGGGCGGCCCGCACCTCGTCCGCGCGGGTCAGGTCGCGGTCATCCGGGAGGGGTGACGACGCCCCGGGGAATGGACGACCGGTAGCGGCGGGGCTTGCCTTCGCCCAGGTCGGCGAGAGTGTCGACGCGGCGGACGGTGACGTCGCGGGCGAGCATGGTGCCGAGGCGGGCGGCGACCGCGCCGGCGTCGCCGCCGGCGATGGTGGCGACGACCGTGCCGTCGGCGGTCTGCTCGACGGACCAGCCACGAGCGCCCGCGTCCTGGAGATGCTGGGTGAGGTCGACGCAGGGGACGAGGGTGCCGACCGGGGTGGTGAAGACGGTGGCCTCGCGCCCTTCGAGGGCATCGATCGCGAGCCTGCCGTCGACGCGAACCAGGCGGCCGGTGTCGCCGGTGCGGTAGCGGACCAGGGGCAGAAAGGCGTTCTCACCTGCGGTGACGACGATCTCGCCGATCTCGCCCTCGGGGAGCGGCGCACCGTCGGCACCGAGAATCTCGACGTGGACCCGGCGGTCGGCGACGACGAACGGGCCGCCATCGGTGCTGACCGCCACCGGCCGTGTCTCGTGCAGCCCGTAGACGTCGATCACGGGGCACTGGAAGGTCCGCTCCAGGTCCGCGCGCAGCGTCGCGCTCAACGCCATCGCGGAGGAGATGATCGCGATCGGGCATACGACGTCGCGGAGGTCGAGGAGATGCTCAAGCGACGTGGGGTGGCCGGAGACCACCTGCGGGTCGGCGTCGCGCAGGAACGCCCGCTGCTGCTCCGTCGCCCACTCGCCGGGGTGCAGGTTGACCCGCGCGACGAGGCTCTCGCCGAAGCCGGGTGCGACCGAGACGTACGTGAACGCCTGGCGCTGCCACACGACCTGCACCACGGCGAAACGAGCCGGATCCGGCGCCCAGCCGCCGGTCAGTCCGGCGACCAGGTCGCGCAGCCAGTGGAACCCACGGGCCAGCTCGTCGGGGTCGTCCGGCATCACCAGCGCCGCCCCGGTGCTCCCCGAGGAGGTGCCGTGCAGCATCCGTCCGTAGTCGGCGTCCAGCGGCACGAACCCGCCGATGTCCTCGACCAGGTTCTGCCGGCTGATCAGCGGAAACTCACCGAGGGTGTCGAGCGTCCCCCGATGCCGACGGTACGCAGGCAGTGACCGCGCCACCGCCAGGTGCTGCTCCAGCCAGCCCGCGAGCGGAAGCTGTGACCGGGCCGCCTCCTGCTCGGCCGGAGTGAGCCGGTGGCCGACCCGGTGCCGCCAGACGGGCGCTGCGGGATGGTCGTCCGCCGCGGCCAGGCGAGCTTCTCCGGCGGCCGAGAGCCCCGGCCAGCGTTCGGCGTCGGTGAGGGCGGCCGAGGCCATCGGGGTGTATTCGGCCAGGTCAAGCGGGTCCTGTGTCTCGCTCACGGTCACTCCGGGCTGTAACGGCTGGCGGCCTCACGCGCTCGCGCGTCCTCCAAGCGCCGCCGGATCTCGGAGCGGTGCTCCCGGTCGCGCCGGGCCCGTTCGAGCGCCTCGGCGCGGGCGGCGGAGTCGAGGCGCGACAACAGCGCGCGGGCGTTGCGCTCGTCCTCGCGGGCCGGCAGCTGCCCGTTCCACAGCAGGAAGGTCCGCGCCGCCTCCTCCCGGCGCTCGGCCTCCTCGAGCCAGCGTTGCGGTTCGACGACCGCGGCCAGGCGTAGCGAGAGCGTCAGCAGCGCCCGGTCGAACCGGTCCTCGCGCAGCGCGGCCGAGAACGGTCCCGCCAGCTCCTGCGAGGCGACCAGCCACAGGACGACCCCGGCTCCCTGACGCGCGGCTGTCTTCCCGGTCGCGGCCACCCTCCGGGCAGCCGCGATGAACTGCCCGCCGGAGGTGTCGAGCACGTCCCCGGCCAGCGCCACGATGTCGACGGCGTCGTCGAGGAACCACGACGGCGTGGTCGAGATCCGGGCCATCACCTCGTCGACGGACGGGCCCGGCGCCAGCCCGTTCCAGGCGGTGTCGAGGTCGAGCTCCTCGTCGAGCCAGGCCTCGAACAGCTCCTCGTCAGCCACGGGTTGCTCCTTCTGGGGTGTAGGCGGCGATCCGGGCGGCGAGCGCCGCGCACGCCGCGGGCGCCTGCATCACGTCCGGGATCTCGGCGACGTCGTAGCCGAGCCGTTCGGCCTGCTCGCGCGACTGACCGCGCCAGTGTCCGATGATCATCAGCGACCCGGTGTCGATCACGCGCCGCACGGCGGGGGCCACATCGGCGTACTCCTCCTGGCCGCGGCCCAGGAATGTGTCGAGCCCGGCGTCGGAGAGCACCACGAGGTGGCGCTGTCCTTCGGCCGGCGGTTGGTTCTCGGGATAACGGCCACGCAGGAGGTCCAGGGGAAAGGTCGTGCCGCCGCCGAAATAGGTGGTCAGCTGGCGCATGATCTCGACCCGGTCGCGCGTGTAGGCGCTGTCGCCGGCGACCTGGCCGGCCGAGCTCCACGAGGTGACCCGCACCCGCCCGCCGCCGCGCAGCACCGAGAGCGACAGGATCGTCCCGGCGACGATCGCGGCCGAACCGCGCTGCGGGTTCGTCATCGACCCCGAGGAGTCGAGGTAGAGATCGAGCAGGACCGGCTCGTACGCCGGCTCGGGCTCGTCCGCGATGAACGTACGCCGCCGGGTGGTCACTCCCGGCACGAACACCGCACCCGTGGTCAGCGTCGCCGGCCAGTCCAGCTCGGCCAAGTCGTCGCCGAGCTCCCACTCCTCCAATGGGCCGGGGATCGCGGGGCCGGCGGGAGCGAGCCCGCGCTGTACCAGGGGCGCTACGTGTGGGCGGGCCTCGGCCTCGTACCAGGCCGCCATCACCGCGTTGGGGTCGGCACCGGCCATCAGCTCCAGCGTCCGGGCCAGCCCGAGCGCCTGCCCACTGCCGTCGGAGGCGGCCGCGGCGGCGTCACCCTCGGCGAGGACGACCTCGGCGTCGTCGGGGTGCACCAACGGCTTCTGCAGCCGTGGGTCGCCGATCGCACCGGCGAGCTCGGCCGCGCTGGGGGCGCCCGGCGAGTCCTCGTGGCACCCGCTGCTCTTGAAGCCCAGCAGCAGGTAGGGCGCCATCACCATGGCCCAGGGCACCGCGCCGCTGACCGGGTCGGCGGCGAGCGTACGCACCACGTCGGCCACCGTCGTCGCGTCATGAGCCGGGTCGAGGCCCGCTCGTGGGTCGTACTCGAGCTCGGCGACCTCCCGCTTGGCCTGGTAGGCCTCGTTCCGCTGCTTCGACTTCGAGCCGTGCAGGCGGCGCCGGGCGTTGCGGAGCTGTTGCTCGTAGTCCGACTTCCACCGCATCGGCGGCTCGGGCCAGGCGAGGTCGCCCTCTGGCAGTCGCCAGAGGAGCTCGTACGCCCGCTGCACCACCCACCACAGCGCGTTGTCCTCCGCGCCGCGCAGACCCTTGGCCAGCGCAGGCGCCGCGAGGGCCCGGGTGAGCTGCACCATGTCGGGGGTCTCGTCCGGGGCGAGCCGGGCGCGCTGCAGCTGCATCACCCGGTCGTTGATCAGCATGTCGGACCACAGGTTGGCGCAGAACCCGCTCGCGGCGACCAGGTCGAGGCGGTGCTGCCGGTCGTAGAGGTCGATCACCCGCGCCATCTGCTGACGGATCTTCAGCGAGTCGACCCGGGTGCTCGGGGAGAGCACGTGATGGCCGATCTCGTGAGCGAAGACGCTGGTCAGATGCCCTTCTCCGCCGTGGCGGGCGAGCTCGCCGGGGTCGATGTTGACCTCCGGCGGGAACCCGAACCAGGCGAAGCTCTTTTCGTCGGAACCGGTGTGCACGACCGGGTCATGGAGATCCACGCCCCACAGGTCGAGGGCCGCCTCCCAGGCCTCGCGCTCCGTCGCGGTCGGCGCCCTCACGCGGCCTCCCGCACGACCTCGAGCAGGTAGGACGTGGGCACGCTGACCACCCGGACGCCGCGGTCGCCGGGGTCGCCGGCGTCCGCCGGGTCGTCGCCGGCCAGCGAGACCGAGTGGCCGAACAGGTCGGCGTCGACCGCCCACAGCTCCTCGCCGACCTCCACCAGCCACCGGCCCTCACCCGCCGCGATGACGTCGCCAGGGTGCGCCAGCCAGGGTCCGCCGAGCCCGGCGAAACCGCCGATCCGGGCGATCAGATAGGCACGGCCGAGCTGCTGCCAGGCGGGCCAGAAGAACCGGTCCGTACGCTGCCCCTCGACGAATCCGGCCACGTCGGTCCCCGGCATCCCGAGTGTCGCGCCGACCGCGTCCGCCAGCCCGGCGTCGAGACAGGACGACGCCGCTCGGAGGGCATCCTTGCGCAGGCCGATGACTCCTGCGCGCCAGGCAGCCACGGCGGCCAGCTCCTGGACCGCCGCGGTCTCGCGCACGCGCGAACCCGCGGCCAGCCCGGCGATCAGGGAGGCGCCGAAGAGCCCGGTGTCCCCGCCCCAGCGGGCAACGTTGGCGACGGCCAGATCCAGATCGAGGCCGGTGACGGCAGGCAGCGAGACGGGCTCGCGAGCCGCCGAGGCGTTCACCGAGTGGCCAGGACGCCGGATCATGAACCTTCCAGCCAGTGGAGGTAGTTGGAGTAGCGCTGGTGGAGATACTTCAGCGCGACCAGATCGTCGTAGTCGCGGCCGTAGATCTTGCCGACCTTGGAGATCCGGCCGACCTCCGACTCGATCCGGGTCAGCCGCTGCGAGACGGTCAGCCGGTCGAGCCCGTCCAGCCCGCCCCCGAGCTCGGCGAGCAGGTCGCCGACGGGGTCGGAAGCGTCGAGGCCGAGCGCGACGAACTGCTTCATCGCGGTGTCGAAGAGGTCGACGAGCCAGGAGGCCGGGTCGTGGGCGAGCTCCCTGTCGCCGGCCTCGAAGCGCGGGTGCTGCGGGTTGGGCAGCAGCTTCCCGCGGAGCACGAACGGCACCATGGCGCGCACGTCGTCGAGCCCGACGGACGAGGCGCCGCGGAACCAGGCCGAAGCCTTGGCGTACAGGATCAGGGTCTGCAGCGCCCGCACGGAGAGTCCGTTCAGGGTCTGCGCGCCGAGGTCGACGACCAGGTCGGCGCCGGAGTTGGCGTCGATGACCGCGCTCACGTCGCCGCCGGCGGTCGCGACGACGTCCTTGGTGCGGTACTCGAACCGCCGCCCGCCGTGCTGCACGAACTCGAACTGCCCGGTGAAGTACTCCAGCTTCCGGCGTACGTCCGCGGGCAGCGGGACCGCCCGGATGGCGGCCAGCATCGTTGTCTGCTCGTCGGCGGAGAAGACCAAGGAGGACGGCACGTGCTCCTCCGGCCGCTCGCCGGCCTCGACCCGGGTGACCAGCTCGTCGAAGAAGCGGCCGTTGAAGCCGAACGCCTGCACGGTGACGTCGAGCCGATCCTTGAGGGCCTGGATGACCTGGAAGGTGCCGCCGCCGGAGTCGTCGTTGGCGGTGAAGAACCAGCTCTCGACACCCTCGTCCGGGGCCGTCCGGCGCAGCTGGTCGTGGCTCTCCACATAGCCCTCGGCGACCATGGTGAGCAGCGCCGACTGGGTCTTGGTGGGGATGCGGTTGTACTCGTCGACGATCTTGACGCATCGGGTCAGCCAGGACTTCCAGGCGATCGTGATCTCCGCCAGCGACCCCGCGCTGACGAGGTCGCGCGGCAGCGGCAGCCCGACCAGATCTGACACGGTCAGCTGCGGCTGCCCCTGCTGGAGGTGGCGGCGTACGTCCTCCGGGGTCGCCCCGGACAGCACCCCCATCAGCACCGCGAGGGTCGTCTTGCCGCGGCCGGGCCCGCCGATCATCAGGCACTTCCCGCCGACCGCGAAGGTGAGCAGCGGCAGCAGCACGTTGGAGGAGTACGCCGGCTGGGTCGGCAGCGTGATCTCCGCGCCGGCATCGCCGAGGGGGAACCGGTTGGCCTTCGCGGCGTCGAACTCGACGTCGTAGAACGGCGAGATCACCGCCTTGTTGACCAGCCAGAAATACGTACGTCGCAGCTTCTCGTCCAGCTCGACGGTCTCGTCCGGGGACCTGAAGAGGTCGGCGGCGGTGAGGCCGTCACGCGGCCCGCCGTGCTGGACGTGCGGCACGGTCGGCGACGCCGAAGTCTTCTGCCATCGGTCACTCATCTACCCAACTCCTCCAATGACGGACCGATCCGGTTGCTTAGCCCGAGCAGTGGCTCGAGAAACTCTTGGGTGGCGGTGAGCCGCTCCTGCACGCTGCCGCGGACCTCGATCCACGGCACCTCCTGCTCGGCCAGCACCTCGCGGAACCGCTCCTGCATCCGGTGCCGGACGTGCTCGCCGTCGCGCATCCCATCCTGCACGAACGGGATCTCGTCCCCGGTCAGGACGTACGCGACCGGCCGGTGTGCCGCGGCGCGTTCGACCAGGTGGTCGGGGGTCGGGCCGACGTAGCGCTCGTGCCACAGCGTCGTCGCGAGCACGTCGGTGTCGCAGACCAGGACCGGCTTCGGCACCCGTCTGCGGGCGGCGTCCTCCCAGCCGATCTGCCGGTCGACGATCAGATCGAACTCGTCGCTGCGCCAGGGGGTGAACAGGCCGCCGGGACGGATCTCGGACCAGAGCCGGCCGTACTCCGGGACGCAGTGGGTGCCCAGGTCGGCGGCGAGTCTCTCGGCCAGCGTCGTGGTCCCGGTCGACTCCGCGCCGAGCACCACGACCCGCTCGGTGAGCCAGGCGCGGACCGGAGCCGGTAGCTCGGCCCAGTGCTCGGTCAGGTCGGGGCGTACGGCGGTGCCGGAGACGGGGTTGAACACTCGCCCGGGGTCGACCTGGACCCAGGTCGCGCCCAGCCGCCGGGCGAGCTCCTCGCCGTACGCGTCGGAGGAGAAGACCGCGTCGACCGGGCCCGGGAGCAGCTCGGAGATGACGACCATGTGCTCGTCCCAGGCCGCCGGGTCGTCGAAGTCGACCCGGGCCTCGTCCATCGCGGCCACCACGTGGGCGGTCGGGTGCTCCTCGCGCAGCCACTCCGCGCGCACCTCGAGCGGGATGGTCTCCACCTGCGAGCCGAGGAGCTCGACGGTGACCCGGTCACATGCCCGCAGCGCCGCGCGGATGAGCGCCTGGTGGCCGGCGTGGAACGGGTAGAACTTTCCGAGGACCAGACCGTGCCCGTATGCCATCTCAGATGGGTACGGCTCAGACACCCGCGACCTCCGGCTCGCGCTGGCCGACCAGCACTCGGCGCCAGTCCCGCAGCGCGACCAGGACGATCGCGCAGAAGCCGAGGTAGAGCACGGCGGTCGGCCACAGTCCCTTGTAGGCGTACAGACCGACGGAGACGACGTCGACGGCCAGCCAGACCAGCCAGCACTGCCACCAGCGGCGGTTGAGCATGATCTGCGCGATCACGCTGCCCGCGGTCACCGTGGCGTCGGGAAGCTCGGTCGTGGAGTCGGTTAAGGCGAACAGGACGTACGCGATCGCCGCCAGCGCCACCACGAACCCCAGCGCCAGGAGCAGCAGCGTCCGGGCCGAGGCGACCCCGACGAACGCCTCGTCACGGCGCAGATGGGCCTCCGACTCCCGACGCCGGGCCCTGGCCCAGTCGACCCAGCCGGTCACCGAGAGCACCATGAACATGATCTGCAGAGCCGCGTCGGCGTAGAGCGCACTCTCGGCGAAGACGACCAGGTAGAGCGCGGTGTTCGCGATCCCGATCGGGTACGTCCACATGCTCCGCCGCGCCGCCAGGATCACGCACGCCGCCCCGGTGACGACCCCCGCGATCTCGACCCAGTGCGCCACCAACCAACTCTGCATGGCCGAACCCTATGGGACGCGAAGGGCCCGGATGCTCGGGTTGAGCATCCGGGCCCTTGGTAGGAATCCCCGGTTAACCGGTGAAACCTGCACTTCTCAGGTGTTGCAATGCCAGAGAAGTGGAGGGGTTACCCGTTTAACCTGTATAACTGCACCACCAAAAACACCGACCCCCC
>NZ_JBEXJF010000059.1:0-16729 GCF_040608935.1 Nocardioides sp. NPDC004968 | reverse complement strand
GTCGACGTTCCCGGCTTCCTGCCGGGCACGGCGCAGGAATATGGCGGGCTGATCAAGCATGGCGCCAAGCTGCTCTACGCCTACTCGGAATGCACCGTGCCGCTGGTCACGATCATCACCCGCAAGGCCTTCGGCGGCGCCTATGACGTGATGGCCTCCAAGCATATCGGCGCCGACGTCAACTACGCCTGGCCGACGGCCCAGATCGCGGTGATGGGCGCCAAGGGCGCGGTCGAGATCATCTTCCGCGGCGGCGACGCCGAGACCATCGCGCGCCAGACCAAGGAATATGAGGACCGCTTCATGTCCCCCTTTGTCGCGGCCGAGCGCGGCTATGTCGACGAGGTCATCATGCCGCACTCGACGCGACGCCGCGTTGCCCGCGCGCTCGCCATGCTCAGGACCAAGAACGTCGAGCGGCCCTGGCGCAAGCACGACAACATTCCGCTGTGAGGGCGCATAAAACCGAAATGGCGTCGGGGGTTGAGGACGAGCGCTTCACCCGGCTTGCCAAGCTGCTGTGGATCGCCAGTGATCACCAAGCAGCGCCACAACAATCCGCCATCCTAATCGATGAGATCTCCCGGCTCCTTTGGGCCGTCAGCGACCTTCATCAACCCTGCGACCCCTCAAGGCAGTGACAGCCATGTTCTCGAAGATTCTGATCGCGAACCGCGGCGAGATCGCCTGCCGGGTCATCAAGACGGCGCGCCGCATGGGCATCAAGACCGTGGCGGTCTATTCGGATGCCGATCGGGACGCGCTGCATGTCGAGATGGCCGATGAAGCCGTGCATATCGGGCCGCCCGCCGCGGCCCAGTCCTATTTGGTGATCGAGAAGATCATCGAGGCCAGCAAGGCGACGGGCGCGCAGGCCGTGCATCCGGGCTATGGCTTCCTCTCGGAGCGCGAGGCCTTCGCCCAGGCGCTGAAGGACAACGGCATCGTCTTCATCGGCCCCAATCCCGGCGCCATCGCCGCGATGGGCGACAAGATCGAATCGAAGAAGGCGGCTGCCGCCGCGAAGGTCTCGACCGTGCCGGGCCATCTCGGGATCATCGAAAGCCCGGACCATGCCGTGACGATCGCCGAGGAGATCGGCTATCCCGTGATGATCAAGGCTTCGGCCGGTGGTGGTGGCAAGGGCATGCGCATCGCCCATTCTTCGGCCGAGGTGGCCGAAGGCTTCGCGCGCGCCAAGTCCGAAGCGGCGTCCTCCTTCGGCGATGACCGCGTCTTCGTCGAGAAGTTCATCGTCGATCCCCGCCATATCGAGATTCAGGTGCTTGGCGACAAGCATGGCAACGTCATCTATCTCGGCGAGCGCGAATGCTCGATCCAGCGCCGCAATCAAAAGGTGGTGGAGGAGGCGCCATCGCCGCTGCTCGACGAGGCAACGCGCCGCAAGATGGGCGAGCAGGCCGTCGCGCTCGCCAAGGCCGTGAACTATGATTCCGCCGGCACGGTCGAGTTCGTCGCCGGGCAGGACAAGTCATTTTATTTCCTCGAGATGAACACGCGTCTCCAGGTAGAACACCCGGTGACCGAGATGATCACCGGCGTCGACCTGGTCGAGGAGATGATTCGCGTCGCCTATGGCGAGAAGCTCAGGCTGACGCAGGCCGACGTGAAGCTGAACGGCTGGGCGGTCGAGAGCCGCGTCTATGCCGAGGATCCGACGCGCAGCTTCCTGCCCTCGACAGGACGGCTGGTCACCTATCGGCCGCCGGCGGAAGGCCCGGACGGCGACGCGACAGTGCGCAACGACACCGGCGTCTTCGAGGGCGGCGAGATCTCGATCTATTACGACCCGATGATCGCCAAGCTCGTGACCCATGCGCCGACGCGTCTCGCTGCGATCGAGGCTCAAGGACGCGCCCTCGATGCCTTCGCGATCGACGGCATCCGCCACAACATCCCGTTCGTCTCGGCGTTGATGCATCATCCGCGCTGGATCGCCGGCAATCTCTCGACCGGCTTCATCGCCGAGGAGTTCCCGGAAGGGTTCGCGCTGCCGGTGCCGCAAGGCGAGGTCGCGCTACGGATGGCTGTGATCGCGATCGCCTGCGACCACAAGCTCAACCAGCGCAAGCGCCATGTCTCGGCGCAGATGGAAGGCTGGCGCAAGATTTCCTTCGAGCGCACGCGCATCGTCGTCCTCGGCGGGGAGCGCTTCGAGGGCGAGGTGAACGAGCAGGGCGAGGCGGTGGTGATCGCCTTCGGCCCGCGCAGCCTGTCGGTCGTCAGTGACTGGCGCCCGGGTGAGCCGGTCTGGCGCGGCACGCTCGACGGCGTCGCAGTCGCGGCGCAGGTGCGCTCGATCCTGAACGGCGTCGCGCTCGGCCATGCCGGGGCCTATGCGAACGCCCATGTCCACACCCCGCTCGAGGCCGAGCTTGCGGCGCTGATGCCGGAGAAGGTCGCGGCCGACACCGGCAAGTTCCTGCTCTGCCCGATGCCCGGCGTGGTCAAGGCGATCTCGGTGAAGGTCGGCCAGGAGGTCAAGGCCGGCGAGGCCCTGTGCATGGTCGAGGCCATGAAGATGGAAAACGTGCTGCGCGCCGAGAAGGACGCCACCATCGCCAAGATCCTGGCGAAGGAGGGCGATTCACTCGCCGTCGATGCCGTGATCATCGAATTCTCCTGAATTAGGAGCCGTCGGCTCACCAACCTGCAAGGACGGTCGCATGGCCCCTCGAATCTCAATCCTGAACGAGGCTCCGCTAGCAGACTCCGAGTCGCAGTCGTCGATTTGGCGCAAAATCGCCATCGCCTTTGGCGGCTCGCTGCTTCTGGCGCTGGCCGCAAGGATCAGCGTACCGATGCTGCCGGTGCCAATGACCATGCAGACCTATGCCGTGCTTCTGCTCGGGCGCTGCTAGGTTGGCGCATGGCCGGGCTTTCGGTGCTGTTCTATCTGGGCGAAGCTGCCCTGGGCTTTCCCGTTCTGGCCAATGGCGCGTCCGGGCTGGTACGTCTGATCGGGCCAACGGGGGGTACCTGCTCGCTTTTCGGTTCGCGGCTATTTCGGTCGGTTGGGCGACGCAACGCGGCTGGACCACCAATAGGTGGTTGGCCTTTGGGGTGATGCTAGCGGGGCATGCCCTGATCCTGATGCTGGGCACAGCCTGGCTCGCCACTGCGTTGGGCTGGGAAAAGGTGTACTCCGTCGGCGCAATGCCGTTCCTCCTCGGTTCCATCGTAAAGAGTGCCCTCGTCGTGGCGAGCCTCGAGGCGTTTGGGCGAGTTCGCCGGCACTCAAGCCGCTGAACACCGATGATCAAGTTTCGGGTCAAAGCTCGAGATGGCCGTGCAGGGTTGAGGCGATGAAACCGGAGCCCGGCTCCGATGAAAACGGAGCCCGGCTAGGCGCGGGGAAGGACATCAGCTTCGCCAAGATTCTGGCGGAGGAGGTTGCATTGTTCATCGGGAACAAGACGCGGCTGAATGAGCAGGGCAAAACCGAATTAGATCAGATTTGTCGGACGCTTCGCCAAGGGAGGGCAGTCAAGCGATGACGGCTACAGAGCGCTTACGGACTGACCCGAGGCACAGCAGATTCCAAGAGTCAGCGCTCGTGGGCCTTGAGATTCGGGGCGGGCGCAGCGCTGTCTTTTTGCAGGACGAGCTCGCATTCGAATGCAGATTGGCGACCCTCAGCGAGAGTCACCTGGAAATCCTCATTCTCACCGCTCAGGGTCATCAGAACAAGCAGATTGCCTGGTTGAGGGGATCGAGCGAGTGGACCATCAAAGCACAGCAACAGGAGATTCTGAGGCGGCTCGGTTTGCGCACTCGAACGCAAGCAGCAGTCCAGTTTGCGGTCTATTGCGAGCGGAGCCGGGAAAAGGCTTAGGAGGGTGGAGCGCCTTGATCTTTCTACGCGACTTATCGGCTGGTTAAAGCCTGACGGTCGCTCATGAACGGGCCCGGCGTATAGAGTGTGCGCCGGGCACTATCTTGATGGCCTTACGGCAGCGCCTTCAGATAACGCACCGGCCGCCCCGGCGCGGCCGCGTTCGCGGCATGGACGATCGCATTCGCGTCGATGCCGAAATGCCGGTAGAGATCGGCGACCGTGCCGGTCTGGCCGAAATGCTCGACGCCGAGCGCCTTCTGCCTGTGGCCATGCACGCTGCCGAGCCAGGCCAAAGTCGCCGGATGGCCGTCCAGCACCGAGACGATGCCGCAATCACGCGAGAGATCGCCGAGCAGCCGCTCGACATGGCTGGTCGCGCGGTGGTTGCCGCGCTGGCGCGCCCGTTCCGCCGCCTGCCAGCCGGCATTGAGCCGGTCTGCCGAGGTGATGGCGAGCAGGCCGACATCGCGCCGGTCCTCGCCCAATAGACCGACCGCCTTGATCGCCTCGGCCGCGACCGCGCCGGTATAGGCGATGACCACGGACGCGTTGGGGCCGGGCTTCCGCAACCAATAGGCGCCGTCGATGATCTCGCTTTCGAGCTCGGGCGTCATCGCCCGCTGCGGCTGCTCGACCTGCAGCGTCGAGAGCCTGAGATAGACCGAGCCGCCGGTCTCGTCGCGCAGCCAGGTGCGCTCGTCGGGATCGCCCTCCCCGTCCTTCTGCACCAATCTCGGTCCCTGGGTGAATCGGCGCGGCCTTTTTGCCAAAGCCTCCATGGCCGACGCCTTCAAGGACGAGCGCATCCCCTCGATGCAGAAATGGGAGTTCTCTCCCAAGGGCCAGCATGTCGAGCTCGGCATCGCCGAGATGAACCTGTTCATCAACCTCTCGGCGCTCGGCCTCTCGCACGCGATCTTCGGCGAGCGGCTGATCCCGAGACGGTGACATCGGGCGCCGTCGTGACGATACGGTCCGCCAGCGGCCCGCCGAGCTTGGCGAGTTCGTCGAGAACCTTGCCGAAGCCCATTTGCGTCGACATCACCGGCTGGATGCCGGCCTCGAGCTTCGCCGGCACCGGCAGCACTGGCGCACTCAGCCGCCTGCGCCCCTGCGCGAAGAACGGCACCTTGTCGAGGAAGGCGCGGATGTCGTTTTCAGGCAGGCCAGGCCCCTCGAACAGATCCCATTCATGGCCCGTGCGGACGGCATTGGCGGCCTTGAAGCCCTCCATCTGCTCCTTGGTCATCAGCCCGGCATGGTTGTCCTTGTGCCCGGCGAGCGGCAGGCCGAAGCCCTTGACGGTATAGGCCAGGAAGCAGACCGGGCGATCATGGTCGATCGCCTCGAAGGCTTCGAGGATCGACGGCAGGTCGTGCCCGCCGAGATTGCACATCAGCTTCGAGAGTTCGGCATCGGAGCGGCTCTCGATCAGTCTGGTGACGGGGCCCTGGTCGCCGAGATCGTCCATCAGACGCTTGCGCCAGGCCGCGCCGCCCTGGAAGGTCAGCGCCGAATAGAGCTGGTTCGGGCAGGAATCGATCCAGGCCTTGAGCCGCTCGCCGCCCTTCTCCCTGAAGGCGGCCTGCTGAAGCCGGCCATATTTCAGCGTCACGACATCTCAGCCGAAATTGCGGAACATCGTCTCGAAGCGGTCGTACAGCCCCTCGCGGATCACGGCATCGAGCGACTGGCGGTTGTCGGGCATCGTTTTGGTTCCAGGCGATCTATTATGTCAGTATCTCGCAAGCGCGCGCTGACTATGAGTCAAGTCTTAGAACTGCGTCTGGCAGGCGGTAAAAGTCGCGTGCCGTTCGCCAGAAGATGTTGTCCTTCTCACCGCCGCTTGCCCCGGACGTAAGCCGCTTCAGGGCGTTCAGACCGATGGCGTAGCTGTAACTTCCCTTGTCGACGGGAAAATTGCTGCCGTACATGCAGCGATTTGCGCCGAAGTCATTCAGGCACGTCTCTACCCAAGGTCGCCACGCCGCAGCCAGTTCGGCCGAGCTTGGAGCGACGCTCTGCTCCTCGAACCCGAAGCCGCCGAGACGCATTCCTAGGCCGCTGAGCTTGACGAAGACGTTGGGGCAGCGGGCGAGCTCCGCGATGCCCTGACGCCACTGCCGGAAGACCTCCTCGCCTCGACCTGCATAGTCGCGGATGCCAACGATCCCGCCGCAGTGATTCAGAACGATCGACGTGTAGGGAAAGGCACGGGCCAAGGCCGTGACTTCGGGAATTTGATGGAAAAACCCCCATGCATCGAAGCTCAGCCCCAAGGGAGCGAGATGGGCAAAGCCGGCCCGGAAGGCGGCCGAGTCTGTCATGTGCCGGAAAGTCGGGTAGGCGGCATTCAACAACGTGGTGTCAGTGTCCCACGACAGGGTCTGTCTGATGCCGCAGAAGCGTCCACCGTTGGCCGTGGTCCCTCCGGCTACCATGATATGGCGTTCCAGTATCCGCTTCACCGCGTCCCCGAGATTGAGATCGGCATATCCGGCGATGCCTGCGCAGACGCGGACATCGCCGTATATTCCACTCGCGCTCATGGCCGCGACGCCGTTGAGGAATTCGGTTTCGCCGACCGGCTGAAGCTCTGCCGGACCATCCGCCCGCAACATCGAGCGCGCCTGCAGATGCACGGTCGCGCGGACGTTGTGTCCGGAATGGACGTCCTTCAGGTAATCATCGAGCAGATATCTGACGCCGGGTCGATCATAGAGGTGATGGTGGGCGTCGATGATCGGCAGGGAGGGCTCGAGAGCCACCTCGCTATGTGTGGCAAGCCATTCCGGCCTCAGTGGCAGGTGGGTCGGCGATGCATTCATGACCGCTGGTCACTTCAATTGCTGAGACGCGAGGCGGTTACGCCGCCATCGACCACAATCTGCGTGGCCGTGATGAAACCGGCTTCATCGCTGGCCAGGAACAGGACCGCGTTAGCGATATCCCAAGCCGAGCCCATGCGCCCCATCGGCACAAGCGCCTTGCGCTTCTCTGCGAAAGCCGCGACATCGGTCGCGCCGACCTGCTTAGCGACGCGGCTGGCAACCAGCGGCGTATCCATCATCCCGACAACGACAGTGTTAACCCGGATGCCCTTCTTCACATAGGCGATGGCGGTCGCTCGAGTGAAGGCCTGTAGCCCGGCCTTCGACGCGGCATAGGCCACATGCACTCGCCCTCCGACTTGGAAGCTCATACTAGCGATGCTCGACACGTTGATGATCGCGCCGCCCTGGCCTTCGGCCTCGAACTGGCGCTCCATGATCGGCAAGACGTGCTTGCAACCGAGGAATGCCGTCTTCAGGTTGAGGTCCATCTGCCCGTCCCACTGCTCTTCAGTTAGAGAGACGGGGTTTCCGGGCACGCTGCCGCCAATGTTGTTCACCAGAATATCAATGCGGCCGAAGCGCTCAAGGCACTTGTCGACAGCCTTCTTGACCTGCTCGCTCGAGGTCATGTCAGCCTGAAATCCGGCCCAGTCCGAATGCCCTTCCTCGCCCATGATCGCGGTGGTACCAGCCAGCGAGTCGGCGTTGTAGTCGGTCCCGAACACCTTGGCGCCCTGCCGGGCCATTAGCGCCGCAGTGGCCCTGCCATTGCCCCAGCCTTCGGCAACGGAACCCGCGCCAGCGATAAAGACCACCTTACCAGTCAGATCCAGCATGTCTGCGTTTCCCATCCCAAAATAGCAGGTTTGATGTCGACGTTAGGAGTATTGCCGGCACGGTTCGACGGTCTGGGTCGCCCAAGTCTTTTTCATGCGAAACAAAGAGCCCGATCGCTCTCAAGCATGCCGAGGCCTTGAAGCGTCGGACGAGTATCTCAGCTCGCCCCTACCTTCGCCGCGCCGCGAGGCTCGAAGGCCCGGCGAACCGGCGCCTTCACTGCTGTGGCGTCTCGCCGTCACTAAGCAGCCGTGTCGCCGAGAGCCCTGGATCAGAGCCCATAGCTTCCCTCGGCAGCGCCTGCCGCTTGCAGGAGCTGCTCCGTGGAAGCGCCGTCCCGCTGATAGGGCCAGACCGTTCCCGAAAGATCGGTCAGGACCGGGCGAGGCACCTCAGGCTCTGTCGCGATGATGCCAGCTTCGCGAGCCTTGATCTGCATCGCGATGTAGTGGGACCAGACACGCCCCTGGGCGAAGCCACCACCGGTGAACCAGAGCCCCTTTTGCGGCGTGGCCTTGTACATGTTGCACATCTCGCCCCCCTGATCCAAACCCCAGACCGGACCGATCTTCTCGACGATCTCGTCCCCGAGCAGCGCGCGGATCACCTTGGAGGGCGCCTGGTAGCCGGTCGCGCAGACCACCAGATCGGCCTTCTCGATGCTGCCATCCTTCATGAGCGCGCCTTCAGGCACGAAGCCCTCGAGATCCCCAGAGTGCAGCAGCCCCACCTCCCCGCTGATCAGCAGATCCGAGCAGCCGACGTTGAGATAGTAGCCGCCATGATTCTTGCGAACCTGCATCTGGTGACCGCCGCCTTCGGGGCCGATGTCCAGCTTGAAGCCCGCATCGTGCAGGCCTGCCAGAAGATCCTTGTCGATGTCGAGCATCCGCACCGTAGCCAGCTGGTAGCCGCGCAACTGCACCGGGAATGTGCTGCTGGTGGCGATCAGGTCGCAGTCATCGATGGAAAGGTTCTCTGTGTAGTAAATCGAGTGGTTGAGGCTCGCAGACGTAACGCTGAAGACGGTGATCGAGCCACGCTGGATCATCTTCACAGTCGCGCCGTGCCCGTGAAGATCCTGCGCGATATCGTGCGCGCTATTGCCGACGCCGAGGATGAGGACGTTCTTGCCCCGCCAGGGCGCGCCACTTCCGAAGTCCCCGGCGTGGAGCACCTTCCCCTTGAAATCGGCGAGGCCAGGGACATCGGGCATATTTGGCTCGCCGACGACACCGTTGGCGAACACGACATGTCGCGGATGGAATACGCGCTCGGAGCCGTCGGCCCGGCGGACGCGGGCATTCCAGACGTCGCGCTCCTTGTCGAACCGACCTTCAACGAACGCCGTGCCCGTCCAGACATTGCATTCCAGCGCAACGGCATAGGCATCGAGCCAGTCGCCGAGCATGTCCTTGGGCAGGTATCGCGGCCAGCTGGTCGGATACGGCATGTACGGCATGTGGTTGAGGTGGATTTCGTTGTGCAGCGCCAGCGCGCCGTAGCGGTTACGCCAAACGTCACCGACCTTGGGAGTACGCTCCACGATGAGCGAATCCACGCCCAGCATGCGCAGACGCGCCGACACCATGAGGCCGTTATGACCGCCACCGACTATTAGCACTGTGGGTTCGCGATCCTCGTAGCGCTGCTCGCGGGCCCGCCGCTCGCCCCAGGATTCTCCGCCGAACACCCGCGCCGTCGCTCCATCGGGACGCAGACCGTCGACCGGCTCCTCGTGGCCGCGGATTTCGCGGAGTGAGGTGCTCATCACCCAGGCCTTTCCAGGCTCCACGGTCGAGAGGCGCAGGACGCCGAGGCAGCGGCCGACGGAGGTTTCGAACTGGATCGTCGACTCGATCACCTCCATGCCAGTCCGCTTTGCGCGGCGAGGCTGCGCGTGCCCTTCGGCAACCTTGAAATCGCGGGCCTGGACGCGGGGCTGCTCGCGCAGCAGCGTCGAAGCGATCGCTTCGCGTGAATCAGACGGGGTCACGGTCCAGGTGAAAGCAAGCAGATCGCGCCAGTGGCAATCTTGCCCAAAGAGCGCTTCGAGCTTCGCGCGGTCGCCACTGATCAGGGCCGCTTCGAAATCCGCCAGCCAGCGCTCGACTTGCTCGAACTCGGTCAGCTCTTCGATGAGAGCGCCGCCGTTGATCCTGGAATGCTGCATCGCTATCGCCACTTTGCTCTGGAAATCGGTTGCACGAAATCGCTGGGTGCGGAGGCCGCCTTGTCCCCAGACCCTATTTGAGGGCTTGGAACTGCGCCTAGACATCTCCGCGGCAACGACAATTGCATTCCGTGCAAAAATGGACGAAGCGCATCTGGCCGACAGCTGAAAGGCTGAGTAGGGAAAGCGTTCTTCTCGGCGCGCGTCGATGACAGACCTGCTCCAGCCTTGCCTCTGCGGTCGCATCTTAGCCCTGGATGCAAGGCTGTTTTCCGAGACGACATATAGCTCGGAGTGTTTTGATCTGTGTCAATCCAACTCTTAAAAGCAAAAACGGGAACGTCGGTGTGGCTCTCCGCGGCGAGCCACCTGCCGCCGATGAATTCCGCGAAATACTCGGAGGAACGACCGAATGAAAATACAGAGTGGACGCGATTTCTGGTCCGGCATACTGTTTATCGTGACAGGGGCAGTTTTCGCCTGGAGCTCTACAATCTATCCGTTCGGAACGTCTGCCCAACCTGGACCGGGGTATTTTCCGTTCGGTCTGGGCCTGCTCCTGGCGCTTATCGGCGTCGTCGTCACCATTGGGTCGTGGAAGATAAAAACGGAAGACGGCGAGCCTATTGGCCGCTGGAGCTGGCGGCCACTTCTCTTAATTAGCGCAGCGGTTGCGGTATTTGGCATAATACTGCAGCCATTTGGCATGATCTTGTCACTTCCAATGCTTGTCGTTGCTACGAGCTGGGCAAGCGATGAGTTCCGCTGGAAGGAAGCCTTGGGAAGCGCTGCCATTCTCACTTTCGGCTGCTGGGCCGTCTTCAGCTGGGCCTTGAAACTCCAATTGCCGCTATGGCCCTCCTTCCTCGGCATCTGAGACGGACATCATGGATCTGATCGCCAACCTTTCGCTCGGACTTTCCGTCGCCTTCACGCCGGAAAACCTGTTCTACGGTTTCATGGGGACGCTGCTCGGAACGCTCATCGGCGTGCTGCCGGGGCTCGGCCCGAGCGCAACGATCGCGATGCTCCTGCCGTCGCTCTACGCGCTGCAGCCGACATCGGCGCTGATCATGCTGGCCGGCATTTATTACGGCGCGCAGTACGGTGGATCGACGACAGCGATCCTGATCAACGTCCCCGGCGAGGCGAGTTCCGTCGTGACGGCCGTCGATGGCCACGCCATGGCGCGTCGCGGTCGCGCTGGACCGGCCCTGGCCGCTGCTGCGCTGGGCTCGTTCTTCGCGGGGTGCGTCGGAACAGTGATCGTAGCCGCATTTGCGCGCCCGCTGGCCGCCGTAGCGATCGAATTCGGAGCAGCCGACTACTTTTCGCTGATGGTGCTCGGCCTGGTCGGAGCCGTCGTCCTGGCATCCGGCTCGCTGCTCAAGGCGATCGCCATGGTCATAGTCGGCCTGATGATGGGTCAGATCACCACCGACGTGATGTCCGCGATCCCGCGCTTCAGTTTGGGCATCCCTCAACTCATGGACGGCTTCAACTTCGTCGTCGTCGCGATGGGCGTCTTCGGCTTCTGCGAAGTCATCGTCAATCTCAGTCGACCGGCCGAGCAGCGCACGGTGGCTACGAAAAGCGTTTCCGGCCTGTGGCTCTCCAAGAAGGACTTCAAGGAGGCGTCGGGCTCCGTGCTGCGCGGCACCGCTCTGGGTTCCCTCCTCGGCGTGCTGCCCGGCGGCGGCCCGGTTCTGGCATCCTTTGCTTCCTACTCGATGGAAAAGAAGATTGCCGGGGCCAGCGGAACGTTTGGACAAGGCGATATCCGGGGCGTTGCCGGCCCGGAAAGCGCCAATAATGCCGGCGCGCAGACGGCCTTCATTCCCATGCTGACGCTGGGGCTCCCCCCCAACGCGTCGATGGCGCTGATGATCGGCATGATGACGGTCATGGGCATCCAGCCCGGGCCGCAGGTAA
Organism: Nocardioides sp. NPDC004968; assembly: GCF_040608935.1. Classification (NCBI taxonomy): domain Bacteria; kingdom Bacillati; phylum Actinomycetota; class Actinomycetes; order Propionibacteriales; family Nocardioidaceae; genus Nocardioides; species Nocardioides sp. NPDC004968. The sequence continues at coordinate 5,094 of NZ_JBEXJF010000059.1, read as the reverse complement.
TGACCAACAACCCGCCGCTCTTCTGGGGTCTCATCGTCTCGATGTGGATCGGCAATCTTATGCTGGTGATCCTCAACCTGCCCCTGATCGGCATCTGGATCAGGCTGCTGACCGTGCCTTACCGGCTGCTGTTCCCGGCCATCATCGTGTTCTGCTCGATCGGGCTCTACACCCTGAACAACGACCCCTTCGATGTTTATGCCGGCGCATCTTTCGGGGTCTTCGGATACCTTCTCCACAAGCTAGGATGCGAGCCCGCGCCGCTGCTGCTCGGCTTCATCCTGGGACCGATGATGGAGGAGAACATGCGCCGGGCGCTGCTGCTCTCGCGCGGTGACTGGACGACGTTCATGACCAACCCGATCTCGGCCGCGCTGCTGCTCATCGCGCTGGCGATGATCGTGATGGTGTTGACCCCCTCGATCAAAACGAAGCGCGCGGCGGCATTCCAGGAAGAAGGCTGACCCGCAGCGACCTTTTTGGACAGCGCGGCACGCCGGAAACGGCGCTGCCTGAGCGCAGCCAGAACCCTCCAAGGCCCTCAAGCGGCCTTGGAGGGTTTTTATATGGACACCCGCAAGAACCGCCTGATTTTCGGCATGCTCGGCGCCTTGGCGCCTTTGCGGCATGATGATCGGCGTCAGGCTGCCTGAGGAGCGTCATTTTGGGCTGATTTCAGCGTCGATCCTGGATTTCGGGCAGACTCATCCCATGGCCCTGACGCGTTCATGGAAGATCAGCCGGTCGAAGTTGTAGGCGATGTTGGCCAGGGTGAGTTTCGCCTCGGCGCGAGCCAGGCCGATGGTGCGGATGAACAGGCCGAATCTGTGCTTCTGATGGGCGAAGACGTGCTCGACCGCAGCCCGGATTGCCGACTTGCCGGCATTGGCGCGCGCAACATGCGCCGGCATCGGCCGTCCTGGCGGTTTGCGGCGATGGATGCGGCTGACCAGCATCTTCGCCGCCAGGCTTTTCTCGTTCGTCTGTGAACGGTAGGCGCTGTCGGCCCAGACCTCGGAGGAGGTGTTCTGCGTCGTCACCAGGCGCGGTAGCATCCGCCCATCGGCATGCGCTGCCGAGGTCACCGCGCTCTCCCGAATGAAGCCGAAGCGCCGGTCGATCGCGATATTGGTTTTGTAGCCGAAGACGGGCAAGGCGATCTGCGGCAAGGGTATGCCGTCGGGCCGATACCGGATCTTGCCGCCGATCTTGAGCGTCCAGCGCGCATCGACGTCCTTCTGCGCCGCCTTGCTGGGTTCGTCGGGCCAGATCTCCTGGGCCGTCTTGCCAGCCTTGATCGCCTCCTTCTCCGCCTCCGTGTTCCGCTGCTTGGGTGCTGGAACGAGGGAGGCATCGACGATCTGACCTGACATCGGGATGTAGCCCTCCTTCTGCAATTGCCAGTCGAAGGCCTTCATCACCCGCCGCAGCGTGCCGGTCTCGGTCAGCCTGTTGCGGAAGTGCCGGATCGTATTCTCGTCGGGTGTCGGCCCGCCGAGGTCGAAGCGCAGGAAGCGCATCCAGGACAGACGGTCCCGGATCATGAACTCCATCTTGGCGTCGCTGAGATTGTGCTGCGCCTGAAGGATCAGCGCCTTGAACATCGAGACCGGGTCGAAAGCTGGACGTCCGCCCTTGGCCCCGTCCCCATAGCCAAGGCCCTCGACCAGCCAGCCCCGGAAATACTCAAAATCAATCGTCGCTTCGAGCGTCTCCAGCGGATCGCCGATCGCACTCAATCGCTCCAGATGCTCCGACAACCCGAAAAACGACCGCTGTTCCATCGTCTCACCCGCCTCGTGCGCCGATCAGAGATTGAATCACGAAATCAGCGAAACCGGTAGGTTCTTGCGGGCGTCCATATGGGTGCTTGAGAACGAGCAGGCGTTTCACGCCTGCTCCGGCCCGTCGGTTGCGCAGGCACCCGGCGCGTTGGTTCTGGAACGGGCCCGGCGCGATCTCCTCAGCGATCATCTTGGAGAGTTCGACCTACGCAAGCCAGCCGCCCTCGCGGCGTGCAGCGGCGCGCGGCGCTTTCCTGCGGTGTGGGCACGACTTGGCGAGCGTCGGGCGGTACGGGGAAAAAGTTCGCGCGCCTCCATCCGTGCAGCTAGCCGTCCAAGAAAGCCGGGCTCACACTTTCGGACGGTGGGTTCGCGAGGATAGGGATCTACAAACGAAAAGGGCCACCCACTGGGTAGCCCCCCTCTTCCTGGCAGCTTCGCGCGGGCCGACGCCCGCTGCTATCGCCGTTGGCGAGCCGCGTCCTGCGGCGCTATGCCTAGATGGTGTTTGCCATTCCAGCTTCCCGGATGGCCGAGCCCCACTTCTCTGATTCGACCCGCAAAAACGCCGCGAAATCGTCGCCGGTCAGATCGAGCGTCTCCATGCCCTTCTTCTCGCACAGTTCCCTTACATGCTTGTTGGCCCACACATCACGGAAGGCGCTCTTCAGCGTATCCACGATCGGTGCAGGCGTCTTCGCGGGCAGCCATGCTCCATGCCAGCCGGTGATATCGATGCCCGCGATGCCATTCTCCTGCAATGTCGGGAGGTCGGGCATGTCGGGAAGCCGCTTTGCCGGCGTGGCGGCAATTGCCCTGACGCCCTGAGAGAAGAATGGCTGAGCGCCAGCAACATCGGTCATGAACATGTCGATTTTACCGGAGATGAGATTCGTCATCACGTCGGTATAATTCTTGAATGGAATGTTGAGCAGCTCGACGCCTGCAGCTTTCGCCATCATATGCCCTGCAAGGCGCGTCGTCGCAGAAACGCTCGCATAGGTATACTTGCCTGGCGAGGCCTTGGCCTTGACCATGAGCTCCTGCAGGGTCTTTTCCTTCACGGATGTACCGACGCAAAGGATCAGGCCGAATTTAACCGTCCCGGCGAGCGGGATGAAGTCCTTCTCCGGATCATACGGCAACTGCTTGAACAGGAACGGGTTCATCGACATCGTCGAGAGCGACGTGAACAGGATCGTTTGTCCGTCGGGAGCGGCCGACTTGGCCGCCTGCATTCCGATGACGCCATCGGCGCCGGCACGGTTTTCGACGATGACGTTGGCCTTCAGGACCTCAGCGAGAGCCTGACTGAAGGAGCGCGCGACGACGTCGGTCGTAGCGCCCGGGCTGGACGGCACGAGCGCGCGGATGGGCTTGTTCTTATCCGGATAGCCCTGCGAGAAGGCCAGAGACGGCAGGCCGAACGTGGCGCTGAGCGTCGAGGCCGCGAGGAATGTTCTGCGAGAAAACTGGGAAGTCATCTTGATGGTCTCCTCCGATCGACAGGGCAGCTGCTAAGTCCCCGCCTCGTTTTTTTAGCTTTGGCCAGCGGGCGATCGTAATAATCGGCAAAGCCGTCAACAATGCGCGCTGCCGTCAAGGATTTTTGCAAATTGCGGGAAGGCAGTGACCTGACGTCCGACCTTGGCGCGACGCTGGACGCCGCCACCGGCCGTCCTGATCCAGGTAGGATGCGACGCGCCAGACACACGCGACCGATCCGGACCGTCAGACGGCCGTCTGGTAGCGTTCCTTGACGATGCGCACGACCTCGTCCGGATCTCTCTTCCACCAATCGCGCGCCGAAAAGAGCTCGATTTCTATATAGCCCTCGTAACCGGCGTCCTCCACCATGTGGCGAATGCCGGGAAGGTCGATCAGGCCATCGCCCGGCATGCCGCGATCGAGGCGTAGATCGCAGGTGTCGTGGAGCCAGTCGGCCACGTGGAAATTGATGATGCGTCGTCCGGCGCGCTTGATCTGCGCCGCGAGAGCGGGATCCCACCAGACGGCGTAGGTATCTATCGCGATCCCAAAGACGTCTTCATCGGCAAGCGCGTCGCAAAAATCATTGGCGGTCGCCAATGTGCTGATCAGCGAGCGCGCGCCACATCGCATCGGATGCAAGGTCTCGAGCGCGATCTTGAGTCCCGCGGACCGGGCGTGCGGCGCGATGGCGGCCAGGCGTTCCAGGACACGCTTGCGCGTCGTATCCAGGTTCTTGTCGCGTGGATCGACACCGCCGGTGACAAACATCAGCGAGCCAGCCTTGATGCGAGCGGCCTCGTCGATCGCTCGCCGGAACTCATCCATGGCGCGCACCGCCTCGGCCTCGTCCGGTGTCGTCACGAGCCCGCCTGCACAAAGGCTCGTGACGACCAGCCCCGCATCTTCAAGCCGCTTTGCGCCCTCCGACACGCCGCAATCGGCCAGCTTGTCTCTCAGGACGGCAACCGAGCCGACGCCGTGCTGCACCATGCCGTCGATGAATTGCGGCATCGTCCAGCGCTCCTGGACGGTCGCGTGATGGATGCAGAGCCGGTTGAAGTCGAGCATCGAAGGGTTCCGCGAAGACTGCTTGTGGTCAATGAAGCCGAGAAAATCCCAGCTCGCCTTACCCGACCTGTGCGAGTGCCGGAGCGATCGCGAACGATGCCGCCGTATTGCCTCTGACGTCAGCCAGGGTGACGTTTGGTGCCAGCTCGATCAGCGTCAGCCCGCCGCCATTGGCCTTGTCACAGCTCATGACGCAGAGATCGGTGATGATGAGATCGACGACGCCCGCGCCGGTCAGCGGCAGCGAGCAGCGCTCCAGCACCTTGGATTCGCCCGCCTTGTTGGCGTGATCCATCACGACGATGACCTTCTTGACGCCGGCGACGAGATCCATCGCGCCGCCCATGCCCTTCACCATCTTGCCGGGAATGGTCCAGTTGGCGATGTCGCCATTGGCAGCCACTTCCATGGCACCGAGGATGGTCAGGTCGATATGGCCGCCGCGGATCATCGCGAAGCTGTCGGCCGAGGAGAAGAAGCTGGAACTCGGCAGCGCCGTGATCGTCTGCTTGCCGGCATTGATCAGGTCGGGATCGGCCTCGCCCTCATACGGGAAGGGGCCGATGCCGAGCAGGCCATTCTCCGACTGCAGCGTCACGTCGACGCCATCGGGAATGTAGTTCGCCACCAGCGTGGGGATGCCGATGCCGAGATTGACGTAGAAGCCGTCCTTCAGCTCCTTGGCGGCGCGGGCGGCCACCTCTTCGCGGGTCCAGGCCATTATGCCGCCTCCCTCTTGCGCTCGGTCAGC
>NZ_JBEXJF010000058.1:0-20342 GCF_040608935.1 Nocardioides sp. NPDC004968 | reverse complement strand
ACGAAGACCCAGATGGCGGCTCCGGCAAGCAAGCCGACCATCGACACGACGAGGTACAGCGCCTGCCATCCGACCTGCTGTCCGATGAAGGTGCCGACAGGGGCGCCGAAGATCGTCGCGATCGTCAGGCCGGCCATCACCGTGGCGAACGCCTTTCCACCTTTGCCTGGGCCATAGGTGTACGCCGCCACCACCGCACCGGCACCGAAGAACGCTCCCTGCACGGTGCCAGTGATGAAGCGCGCCACGACGAGAGCACCGAGGTCGGACGCCGCGGCGGACAGGAGGTTGCCGACGATGAAGAGGCCCACCAGGCCGAGCAGGAGCGTGCGTCGGTTGAGTCTTGCTGCCGCGATGGTGAGTGCCGGCGATCCTATGACCACACCGAGGGCGTAGGCGGTGATGGCGTTCGTCGCGGTCGGCACCGATGCGTCGAGGTCAGCCGCGAAGAGCTGGACGATGCCATTGCTTCCGAACTCGCCGGACCCGATGGCGAAGGTGCCGAGCGCCAATGAGAACAGGATGAGCGCGTCGCGCTTGTGCGTCGGGCTCTGCGGCGGATGCCGCTTCTCCTCGGCTCTGCATTGCGCGTTGTAGGCCTGCTCGTGCATCTTCTTACCCCCAATCGCCGACATGTGTTCGGTCAGTCGGCGAACCTACGAAGCGCCACTGGATGATCAGTGGAGATTTCGTGGAGGCTGCTTCATTGCAGGGGCTGCGCCGCGGTCGGCGTACGCATACGCTGAGGTCGAGGTCCGGTCTTCGGGGTGTGGGCCATCCGCCAGCGCCCTGAGGACTCACGATGGAAGACACCTCGATCACCGAGAGCTCGGGTCCGGACAGTCCGGTACGCCTTCAGCTACTCGGGCCGTTGCGTGCATACCGCGATGATGTGGAACTGGAGACCGGCCCGCCCCAGCAGGCATACCTGCTGGCTCTGCTCCTGGCGAGGGCGGGACGACCGACGAGCATGTCGGAGCTTGTTGACCTGCTCTGGGACGAGAACGTCCCGATGTCGGCGATCAACACCGTACAGAAGCACGTCGGGGCCATCCGCCGCATGCTCGAACCCGATCTTCCGGCGCGCGGGGCAGGGAGCTTCATCGTCCGCAGAGGTGGCGGTTACGCATTCGTCGGGCCGACCGCCACGGTGGACCTTGTCGAGTTCAGATCGTACGTGGAGAACGCCAAGACCCATCTTGCCTCGGGCGAGCGCGACGAGGCGTTCGACCAGTACGTCCAGGCAATCGGTCTCTGGCACGGCCCGGCAGGCGACGGCCTCGGCCTGGGCCTGACCGCGTCCCCACTGTTCTCCGGCATCAACGAGGAGTTCTTCGACGCTTGTGTCGCGGTTGGGGAACTGGCCGACACCCAACGCCTTTCCACGCGGGTCGTCCAACCCCTGCGCCTGGCTGCGTGGATGGCGCCTCTCCACGAGCCCGTACAAGCCAGCCTCATGACGGTCCTCGCCGCTGCAGGCAAGCAGGCTGAAGCACTCTCCGTCTTCGAGACCGTCCGGGCGCGGCTCGCCGACGATCTCGGCGTGGCCGCGGGCGACGCGCTCCTCGCCGTCCGCGCGCGCGTCCTGCAACAGGCCAGCGTCCGAGGCGGGGAGCCGGGCGATGACCGATCTGGCGCCTCACTCATCGGTCGCGGCGAGGAACGTGCGCTGCTGGCTCGGTCGCTCGAGTCGGTGGCGGCGGGGACAGCAGCTCTGATCACCGCCGAAGGGGAACCAGGAGCGGGGAAGACCTCCCTCTTCCTCGAGTTCACCAAGGACGCAGAGCGCCGCGGGGCGCTGGTTGTGTGGGGACGTTGCCTGAACCACGAGGGCACCCCAGCCCTGTGGCCATGGACTCGTCTGATCTCCGACCTTCTGGCGAGCCAGCCCGAGCCCGCACGCGCGGGCTTGGGCAGCGGGGAGATCGAGCGCCTCCTCGACCCACGCCCGGACAACCTTCTCGGTGGCGCCGTGCTTCCCGACAGCGGCGCCCAGTTCCGCCTGTTCGAACAGACCGTCGACCTCATCCGGGGAGCCTCCGTCGATCGCCCGGTCGTGTTGGTGATCGACGACCTGCAATGGGCCGACGTCGCCTCGCTGCAGTTGTTGACGCACGTGGCGACTCAGCAACCGAACGGGGTCGTCCTTGCGGGTCTCTTGCGTGATCGGGCTCCTACACCAGGGGACGGGCTGCGTGGGACACTCGCGGCGGTCGGGCGCCTGCCGCATCACCAGCGCATCCGGGTCGGTCCGCTGCAGCCGGCCGAAGTGGGTGAGCTCGTCCGTCGCGAGACCGGACAGGCCCCGAGCCCGTACGTCGCTCGCTGTATTCAGGCGCGCACCGAGGGCAACCCGTTCTTCGTACGCGAGCTGGCCCGCCTCCTGGCTGAGAGCGAACTCGATGCTGCGGCCGGCGAGGACGCCCTGGCGCGCACCGGCGTCCCGTCTACGGTGCGCGACATCGTACGAGACCGTCTCGCCATCCTCGACCACGAGACGAAGAGGCTCGTGGAGATCGCAGCGCTCGTCGGACGGGAGGTGGACATTCGTCTGTTGGCGCGCGCTTCCCAGGTCGACGTGACCACCTGCATGGCGCTGCTCGCGCCCGCCGATTCGCAAGGCCTGGTCGAGCTGGTCGAGGGGAGACCGTTCTCGGTGCGGTTCGTGCACGACCTGGTTCGCGAGTCTGTGCACCAGACCGCCTCGCGCCTGCTCTCGACCGGACGGCTGCACATCCAGATCGCCGATGCGTTGGAAGGGATCCGCGGAGACGACGACGCGGTCACCGAACGACTTGCCCACCACCTGTGGCTGGCCGGTCCGCTCGCAGACCCGGCGCGGACCACGACCGCGCTCGTCCGTGCTGGTCGAAGGGCCGTCGCGCAGTCCGCCTTCGACGCGGCGGTTCCTCATCTCGAGGCCGCGGCCGGCATCGCGCGCTCGGCTGGTCTGCATGAGCTCGAGCTGTCCGCGCTGTCACAGCTTGTCGCCGTCATCGGGATGCAGACCGGCTACATGGGTAGCGCTGATGCCACGTTGGATCTGCTCGAACGCTCTGAACGGGCCGCCCGGGGGCTCGGCCGAGAGCGAGAGGCGGCGGACTTCCTCTTCTCCCACTGGGCCGCTCATTCCCAAGCCATTCAGCTCGACCGCAGCGGGCAGCTCGCTCACCGGCTCCTTGCGGACAGCGAACGGTCCGACGACCCGGTCGTGCAGGCGTACGGACGGCACGCGTGGGGGATCCACCAGTGGGACATCGGGAACATCGGCGAGGCATATCGACACCTCAGCGAGTCGAACGCCGTCGTCGCCGAACGGGCGAACTCCCTCGACCAGGACCAGCTGCGCCATGACCTACAACTGCTGTCGCCGGCGATGCTCGCGCTCAACACAGCGTTGCACGGCAAGGTCGAGGACGCCCGGGGCATGTTCGACCGGATCGAGAGCGATGCCGGCAATCACTCCTACGACGTCACCGTGTGGTCCGCGTTCGCGGTCACGGCCGCGGCGCTGATGGCTGACCCTTCCTGGGCGCTACGCGCCGCCGAGCGAGGTATCGCAGCAGATCCGGATTACTCGTTCCGCTTCCTCGGGGCCTACCAGCGGCTAGGGCGTTGCTGGGCACAGGCGGTCACCGGCCGGGACGCAGATCGGTCGCTGAGCCAGGCAGAAGCACTCATCGAGTCGAACCTGGCCGACCCTCCGCGATCCGGCCTGACCACCTGGTTGGCTCTCCTCAGCGAGATGTATCTCGCACGCGGGCGGCTTCACGAGGCCGCTGACGCTCTCAGGCGAGCCGACGCCTCGATCGAAGCGTATGGGCAGCGCTATGCGGCTGCGTTCGTACAGCTGATGCGCGCGAGGCTGCGGCTCGAACTCGGTGATCCTCTGGACGCCGTGCACCTGGCTGCAGCGCAGGCTCGAGAGACAGCGATCGCTCAGCAGGCGTACCTGTTCGTCCACCGCTCGGACGACTTCCTCGGGCTGGATCGCAGCTCGTGACCCCACAGGATGGTCGATGCCCACTGGCGAACAACCTCGAAATGGCCGAAGGCCCCGGGTAACCCGGGGCCTTCGGTGTCGGACAGCAGAGCGGTCGGCTCAGATGTCGTAGTAGAGCTCGAACTCGTGCGGGTGCGGGCGGAGCTGGATCGGGAGGATCTCGTCGTTGGTCTTGTAGTCGATCCAGGTCTCGATCAGGTCGGGGGTGAAGACGTCGCCCACGGTGAGGAAGTCGTGGTCGTTCTCCAGAGCCGACAGGACGGCACCGAGGGAGGTCGGCACCTGGTTGATCTCGGCCATCTCGTCCGGCGGCAGCTCGTAGATGTCCTTGTCGATCGGAGCGGGCGGCTCGATCTTGTTCTGGATACCGTCGATGCCGGCGAGGAGCAGGGCCGAGAAGGCGAGGTACGGGTTCGAGGACGGGTCCGGGAACCGGGTCTCGACGCGCTTGGCCTTCGGGTTGGTGCCGGTGATCGGGATGCGGACCGCGGCGGAGCGGTTGCGCGAGGAGTAGACCAGCGAGATCGGAGCCTCGAAGCCCGGCACCAGGCGGTGGAAGGAGTTCACCGTCGGGTTGGTGAACGCCAGCACCGACGGGGCGTGCTTCAGGACGCCGCCGATGTACCAGCGGGCCATGTCGGAGAGGCCGCCGTAGCCGGTCTCGTCGTAGAACAGCGGCTCGCCGGCGTTCCAGATCGACTGGTGGACGTGCATGCCCGAGCCGTTGTCACCGAAGACGGGCTTCGGCATGAAGGTGACCGTCTTGCCGGCCTCCCAGGCGGTGTTCTTGACGATGTACTTGAACTTCATGACATCGTCGGCAGCCTTGAGCAGCGTGTCGAACTTGTAGTTGATCTCCGCCTGGCCGGCGGTGCCGACCTCGTGGTGGGCGCGCTCGACGAGCAGGCCGGAGGCCTCGAGGTTCTTGACCATCGTGTCGCGCAGGTCGGCGAAGTGGTCGGTGGGGGAGACCGGGAAGTAGCCGCCCTTGTAGCGCGTCTTGTAGCCCAGGTTGTTCGAGCCGTCGGGGTTCTTGTCGGCGCCCGAGTTCCACCAGGCCTCGACGGAGTCGATCTTGTAGAACGACTCGCCCTCGGAGGTGTTGTAGGCGACCTTGTCGAAGATGAAGAACTCGGCCTCGGGGGCGAAGAACGCGGTGTCACCGATGCCGGTCGAGGCGAGGTACGCCAGAGCCTTGCGCGCGATGTTGCGCGGGTCGCGAGAGTAGGCCTCCCCGGTGATCGGGTCGTGCACGAAGTACATCAGCGCGAGGGTCTTCGCGGCGCGGAACGGGTCGATGTACGCAGTCGTGACGTCCGGGTAGAGCGCCATGTCGGACTCGTTGATCGTCTGGAAACCACGGATCGACGAACCGTCGAAGGCCATCGGCTCCAGGTTGAACGACGACACGGGCACCGTGAAGTGCTGCTGGACGCCAGGCAGGTCGACGAAACGGATGTCGACGAACTCGACCCCCTCGTCAGAGATGAACTTCAAGAGTTCGTCGTCAGTGCTGAACATCAATCCTCCTTGGCTCACCCGGTCGGGCAGAGCCAGATAGGTCTCTCGCGATCGAGGCCGGACCCTCATGGATCCGACCGTGCCACGCAAATTACGAAGGGACGGTTGCACAGGAGTGTCGCAAATGTTTCAGGCGTGTAACAGGTTGTGTGATTTGATCGGCAACCATCCCGGATCTCACCCCTCAAGACGTTGCCGCCTACCCTTACGACGTGACCAGTTCCGCCACTCCTGCGACGCCCACTCTGCCTTATGACACTGCGAGCTGGGGCAGGCGCGTCCTGGCCCTGTTCATCGACTGGCTCACGTCGTCGCTGGTGGCGTCGGTCTTCCTCGGCGTACGGGCGCTGCCGTTCGGGTCGTTGCTCGCCGGTGTCGACCCGCGGCCGTCCGACAACCTGTGGATCCTGGTCGTCTTCATCGTGCAGACGGCGGTCTTCACCACGCTCGGCGGCGGCTCCTTCGGCAAGCTCGTCACTCGCCTGCGTACGGTGCGGGTCACGGCCGGTGAGCCGGACGTACGCCCGCTCGATCCGCTGCGGAGCATCGCCCGTCAGATCCTGGTCGTCCTCGTCGTACCGCCGCTGGTCTTCCGTCCTGACCGCCGCGGGCTCCACGATCTGGCGGCAGGTACGGCGACCGTCACGCTTCAGACCTATCGACACGTGTTTCGCCGGGTTGGTTGAGAGGCATCCGGGGGTAGGTTTGACCGGTCAGCCGCAAGCAGCGGCAAACACGAAGGGAAGCTCAATGACGCTCAACCGTACTCTCGGGCCACGTGGCCTCTGGCGCCGCGCCGCTGTCGCAGGCGTGCTGGCCGTATCGCTCTCGGGCCTGGTGGCCTGCGGTGGCGGTGGAGGAGCCGGCGGCGCCAGCGAGGGTGACTCGGTCTCGGCCGAGGAGATGACCGAGGTGATGAAGAAGGCGACCGACATCGACACCGCCCACTTCACCACGAAGATGGACGCGAAGGCGTCGGGTCAGACGGTCTCGATGACCGGCGAGGGCGACATCCAGAAGGAGCCGCCGGCGCAGCACTCCACCATGAAGATGAGCGGTGGCTCGATGAACATGGATCTGGAGACGATCCTTGTCGACGAGAAGATCTACATCAAGGGCATGATGGGCGACTCGTGGATGACCGCGAGCGCCGAAGACCTCGCCAAGATGGGCGGGACCAGCCTGGAGTCGATGAGCAACCCGCTCGCCTTCTTCGACGGGATGGAGGAGTCGATCAAGTCCTCCAAGTTCGAGGGTGAGGAGAAGGTCGACGGCACCGACACCAAGCACTACAGCTTCACCGTCGACTCCGCCGGGCTCGCCGAGAGCCTCGGCGCCGACAGCACCAAGGGCATGCCCGAGACGATCGACCAGGACATCTGGGTCGACGCCGACGGCCTGCTCCGCAAGGCCGAGGTCGGTATGGGCGACATGGGCACCGTCGAGATGATGCTGTCCAAGCACGGCGAGGACGTCACCATCGAGGCGCCGCCGGCGGACCAGGTCACCGACATGCCGAGCATGGCCGGCTGACAGCCAGTTCGTACGCAGCAGGGCCGGTCCCCGAACGGGGACCGGCCCTGCTCCATTTCGTGGCACTGTGTCGGCATGACTCTCGACCCCGAAAGCACCCGGCAGATCGAGGCCAACCGAGCCAACTGGGACGCCCGTACGCCGATCCACGTCGCCAGCGCCTTCTACGGCATCGACGGGTCGAGGCCCGCCGAGTCGTGGTTCGCCGACTACGAGTGGAGCGACCTCGGTGAGCTGTCCGGACGCGAGGTCGTGCATCTGCAGTGTCATCTCGGCACCGAGACGGTGGCGTTCGCGCAGCGGGGTGCGGTGACGTACGGGCTGGACATCTCGGCCGAGGCGGTGGCCGCAGCGCGCCGGATCGCCGCCGAGCGCGGGCTGGCCGTCGATTACCACGAGGCCGACGTCCACGACGCCGTCGAGGTCCTGGGCGCCGGCCGGTTCGACGTCGTCTACACCGGTAAGGGCGCGGTCTGCTACCTACCCGACATCGACCTGTGGGCACAGGTCGTCCATGATCTGCTCAAGCCCGGCGGGTTCGTCTACCTGGCCGAGTTCCACCCGCTCCTCGACGCGCTCGGTGAAGTGCCGGAGCCGGGGCGCGAGGACTCCCTCGAGCTGCGCCACGACTACCTCTCGGGCCGGGGCGCGATCGCGAAGGACTCGACCCGCACCTACACCGACGGCCCGGCGCTGAGCAGCGCCACGACGGCGTACGAGTGGCGCCACGGAGTCGGCGAGGTCGTCACCGCCCTCGCCGGCGCGGGCCTGCGGATCGAGGTCGTACGCGAGGACGAACGACTGCCGTGGCCCCGCTTCCCGTCCATGGTGGCGGGCGACGACGGCTGGTTCAGGCTGCCCGAGCAGGCGCCCCGGATCCCGCTTCTCTACGCGATCCGGGCACGCCGGTCCGGGTGACCGGTATTGGTCATACAACGCTTCTGGAACTTCGCCCTCGCGTCGGGGAACGATGTGTGACCATCCATGGACCGTTCGGTGATGGCAAGGTATTGGAAGGCGTTGCGCGTGCACAAAGATCGTCGATTGACGTATTCACTAGTTGGACCTGCACTCGTATCTATGTGCCTTGTCGCGTTAGTGGGATGTGGTCAGGAGGCCTCTACTTCGCAGGAATCCACTGACGTACTCAAGAGCTCGCTTGAGCGGATCGAGTCCACCCACATGAAGCTGTCGATGATCGTTGGTCCGACGCCCGACGAGGCGAACTATATCTCGCTGGACGCCGATGCGACGGTAGGGGAAGAGGTGCCCTCGCAAGCGAGATGGAGTTTCGCCGGCAAGAAGCTTGGCTCGAAGGTCGTCGATGTGAGGGTTCCTGACAGCGACGAGGCGTACCTGAGCTACACCGACTATGGCGCGGACGAGAACTGGATCCGGGCGTCAAACATCAAGGAACTCGCGTTGCGCGACCAGATCGCTCGCCCGTTGGACATGGTGGAAGCCATCGCGCGGGACCTGGACAGTGCGACCTACGAGGGCGACGATCCGTCGGGGGCAATGGAAGGACCTAGATACCTGCTGACCCTTCCGGTCGGAGGGCTGGGAGATGCGCTCGCAGGCGTCGCGGAGCTTGCGGAGGTTGACCTTCCGGAGGTGGTCGATGCGTACTTCTGGACTGACGACGAGGGCGATCCGGTCTCGATCGTGTTCGATCCGGAGGACACCGTGCCGGACTTCTCCATGCGGATCGACTTCAGCAACAACGACGAGGACTTCACGATCGAGACTCCGTCAGTTTGAGGGTGCCGCGGGAGCGGCGCGAGGCGAGCTGACAGCGATGGAACTCGACTTGGAAATGTAGTCCGGGACGTTCCGGCCCATGTACCCGTGAGTAATGGACCGGAACGTCCCGGACTATCCATCCAAGAACGGTCAGCGGCCGCGGAGGTTGCCGCGCATGCCCTTCATCGAGGTCGGTACGGGGCCCTTCGGGATCGGCATGGTGCCGCGGGTGGCATCGACGGCCTTGAGGCGGTTGAGGATGTCGGTGATCTCGGGGCCGGCGACCTTGCGGCCGATCTTGGTGACGTGCTTGGTCAGCTGCGGCAGCGGTACCTCGTCCTCACCGTTGCCGGCGACGACGGTCGTGATCGGCACCTCGCCCAGGACGCGGGCGTGGGTGCGCTTGGTGCTGGCCAGCAGCGAGCGGACCTTGCTCGGGCTGTTGCCCTCGCCGACGAGGACGACTCCCGGAGGGCCGACCACGCGGTGGACCAGCGTCTGGCTGCGCGGCTCGACGCCCACGGCCTGGGTGACGGTCCAGCCTCGGCGGAGCATGGTCAGGGCGGCGTACCCGCCACCGACCTGGCCCTCGAGCCGGGCGTACATCACCTTCTGCGCGCGCCGCGAAAAGACCACCATCGCGGCGAGGAGGCCGGCCAGCAGGGCACCGACGATCGTGAAGATCCAGGAGAAGATGCCCTCGCCGGGCAGGAACCAGAAGATCACGCCGGCGACCGCGGCGACGACCACGAAGATCGAGCCGAGGATGAGGCCGATCTTGGGGTCTGACTGCTTGGTGAGCTTGTAGGTCTCCACCATCTGCTGGCGGCGACTCATGGTGCTCGGGTCGGTCTGGGACATCTTCCTCTTTCAGTCTTCAGATTTCGTACGCTGCGTCAGGCTGTGGCAGCAGCGGTGTCTCGCGCCTCGATCGCCTGACGGTACAGCCGACCGGCGCGGTAGGACGAACGAACGAGCGGACCGGACATGACGCCGGAGAAGCCGATCTGCTCGGCCTCGGCCTGGAGCTCGATGAACTCCTCGGGCTTGACCCACCGCTCGACCGGGTGGTGACGCACGCTCGGGCGCAGGTACTGCGTGATCGTGATCAGCTCGCAGCCGGCTGCGTGCAGGTCGCGCAGAGCCTCGGAGACCTCTTCGCGGGTCTCGCCCATGCCGAGGATCAGGTTGGACTTCGTCACCAGGCCGAAGTCGCGAGCCTGGGTGATCACGTCGAGGCTGCGCTCGTAGCGGAACGCCGGACGGATCCGCTTGAAGATCCGCGGGACGGTCTCGACGTTGTGCGCGAGGACCTCGGGACGGGACTCGAAGACCTCCTGGAGAAGCTCCGGGATGCCGTTGAAGTCGGGGATGAGGTTCTCGACGCCGGTCTCGGGGTTGAGCTCGTGGATCTGCTTGACCGTCTCGGCGTAGAGCCAGGCGCCGCCGTCGGCCAGGTCGTCACGGGCGACGCCGGTGATGGTGGCGTACTTCAGGCCCATGGTCTGCACGGACTCGGCCACGCGGCGCGGCTCGTCGCGGTCGAGGTCGGTCGGCTTGCCGGTGTCGATCTGGCAGAAGTCGCAGCGTCGGGTGCACTGGTCGCCGCCGATGAGGAAGGTGGCCTCGCGGTCCTCCCAGCACTCGAAGATGTTGGGGCAGCCGGCCTCCTGGCACACCGTGTGCAGGCCCTCGGACTTCACCAGCGCGGTGAGCTCCTTGTATTCCGGCCCCATCTTCGCTTTGGTCTTGATCCACTCCGGTTTGCGTTCGATCGGAGTCTGCGCGTTGCGGACCTCGAGACGGAGGAGCTTGCGACCTTCTGGGGCAGGAGCTTGAGTCACCCCACAAGGGTACGCCGCGTGGTGGTGGAACCTCGAAGGCAGGCGGCTACTGGTCGGTCACACCGACCGTGGCCGGCCCGTTCAGCCCAGGCTGGGGGAGAGCAGCGGAACCCGTGGTGTCTTCGCCGGGTCGGGCTTGGCGTCGAGGCTCGGGCCCTGCTCGTAGTCGCGCCAGGAGAGCATCTCGGCGATCTGCGCGTGGAGCACCGGCATCGCCTCGGCGTTGCCGATCTGCCGCCCGGCCTCGATCGAGAGGGTGGTGACGCCGGCGTCGGAGATACCGCACGGCACGAACCGCTCGTACCAGCCCAGGTCGACATCGCAGTTGAGCGCGATGCCGTGCATGGTCACGTGCTGGCTGACCCGCAGCCCGATCGCTCCGACCTTGCGCTCCAGGCGGCGTACGCCGTCAGGGGTCTCGCCCGCCGGCAGCCACACGCCGCTCCGGCCGGGGACCCGGTAGACGCTGACGCCGAACTCGGCGCAGGTCAGGATCATCGCCTGCTCCAGGCGGCGTACGAAGTCGACGACCTTGACCTTCTCCGGCAGCCGCACGATCGGGTAGGCGACGATCTGGCCGGGGCCGTGGAAGGTCACCTCACCGCCGCGGTCGACGTCGATCACCGGGGCGCCGCCGGGATCCGCAGGCCGGTCCTCCGGCTTCGTACGCTTCCCCGCGGTGAAGGTCGGCGGGTGATCGAGCAGCAGCACCGTGTCGGCCTCTTCGCGGTCGACGACGCGCTGGTGGACCTGCTTCTGCAGCTCCCAGGCGTCCAGGTAGTCGATCGTCCCGACCTCAACGAAGCGCAGCTCAGTCACACCGAGATCGTACGCCCCGGGCTGAGCCGGCCGGGCAGTGCCCGGAACCGTGAACGCCGGCTCGGTGGGATAGCGGTTTGGCGATATCCCGGCGGGGTAAAGAGACTGTGCGCAGAATTCGCGTGTTTCGACTGGCCGCGCTCGGGAGCGATCGGACTTCGGATCAGTCTTGAAAGGCACACAGACGTGCGTACCACCCAGAACCGTCGCCGCCTCGCGGCGGCCGTCCTCGCTCGGCTGGTACGCATGAGGGATGGATGGCGGGGACTCCGAGAACATCGTCTTCGATCTGTCCGCTCACGGCGAGCCAGTGACCATCGAGAAGCCGAGCGGCAAGATCACCGACATGTCCGACATGGACATGTAGCCGTCACCAGGTGAGATGACGAGCGGCGCGGCCCCCGTGGGGACCGCGCCGCTCGTTGCTCACCGGCTCAGAGCTCGAACTGAGCAGCCTCGAGGCGCTTCTTGACGTCCTGGAGGAAACGGCCGGCGTCGGCGCCGTCGACCAGGCGGTGGTCGTAGGTCAGCGCGACGTTGACCATGTAGCGCACCGCGATCGTCTCGCCGAGGTCCGGGTCGTCGATGACGACCGGACGCTTCACGACAGCACCCGGGCCGAGGATGGCGACCTGCGGCTGGTTGATGATCGGGGTGTCGAAGAGCGCACCGAACGAACCCAGGTTGGTGATCGTGAAGGTGCCGCCGGAGAGCTCGTCCGGGGTGATCTTGTTGTTGCGCGTGCGGTCGGCCACGTCCGCGATCTTCTTCGCGATGCCGGCGATCGAGAGATCGCCCGCGTCCTTGACGACGGGGGTCAGCAGACCCTTCTCGGTGTCGACGGCGAAGGCGATGTTCTCGCGGTCGTAGTAGGTGACCGTGCCGGCCTCGATGTCGATCCCGGCGTTGAGCTTCGGGTGCACCTTGAGCGCGTCGATCGCGGCCTTGGCGAAGAACGGCAGGTAGGTCAGCTTGACGCCCTCGCGCTGCAGGAACCCGGCCTTGTTGGCCTCACGGAGGCGGGCGATGTTGGTGACATCGACCTCCATGACCTGGGTCAGCTGAGCCGCGGTGTGCAGCGACTGGGTCATCCGCTCGGCGATCACCTTGCGCAGACGCGAGATCTTCTCGGTGGTGCCACGCAGCGGCGACGGGGCCGCGGGAGCGGCGGAGGAAGCGGCCGGAGCGGCCGAGGCCGCCGGAGCGGCGGCTGCCGGGGCAGCGGCCGGAGCCGACTTGGCGGCGGCCGCCTGGAGAATGTCCTCCTTGCGGATGCGGCCACCGACGCCCGAACCCTGGACGGTGTCGAGGTCGACGTTGTGCTGGGACGCGAGCTTGCGTACGAGCGGGGTCACGTAGCCGCCGGGCTGGATGGCCGGGGAACCGTCGGTGGACGGCGCGGCGTGAGCCGGGGCAGCAGGAGCCGGAGCGGCGGGAGCGGGCGCGGCCGGAGCCGGAGCGGCAGGCGCCGGCGCGGCGGCGGCCGGAGCGGGCTCGGGAGCGGGCTCGGGGGCAGGCTCGGGGGCAGGAGCCGGCTCGGGCTCGGGGGTGGGCTCCGGGGCCGGGGCGGCGGGCGCGGGCTCGGAAGCCGGAGCGGCACCGGCGTCACCGACGAGCGCCAGCACGGCGCCGACCTCGACGGTCTCGTCCTCGGAGACCTTGATCTCGAGCAGCGTGCCGGCGACAGGCGAAGGGATCTCGGTGTCGACCTTGTCGGTGGAGACCTCGAGCAGCGCGTCGTCGACGGCGACCGTGTCGCCGACCTGCTTGAGCCAGCGGGTGACGGTGCCCTCGGTGACCGACTCACCCAGCGCGGGGAGAGCAACCTCAGTGGCGTTTCCGCCGGCGGCGGGCGCCGGAGCCGCAGGGGCGGCGGGCTCGGCGGGAGCCTCGGGCTCGGCCGGAGCGGCCGGAGCCTCGGGCTCGGCGGCGGGAGCGGCAGCCTCGGGCTCGGCCGCAGGAGCGGCGGGCTCCGCGGGAGCGGCATCGGCGCCGGCCTCGTCGGCAGCGCCGATCACGGCGAGCAGGCCACCGACCTCGACGGTGTCGTCCTCAGCGGCCTTGATCTCGAGCAGGGTGCCCGCGACGGGCGAGGGGATCTCGGTGTCGACCTTGTCGGTGGAGACCTCCAGCAGGGCCTCGTCGACCGCAACCGTGTCGCCGACCTGCTTGAGCCAGCGGGTGACGGTGCCCTCGGTGACGGACTCGCCGAGTGCCGGGAGAGTTACTTCGGTGGCCATGGATTCCTTCGTTCTACGTCTGTTCGTTGCTCTACTTGTATGTCCGGACACGCGCGTCACCACGACCGAGCCCAAGGGCTCGGCGAGGAGAGAGTCGCATCGGTCTGGGCCGACACCTGCCCGACGCACTCATGATGCCGCCAGACGGGCGGCCAAGGGCGTCGATCACGGAGCCCATCTTGTCACTACCCCCGCAGCGCTGTGTCAACCGGACCACTACTGATCGGTAGCCATCTCGCGTACGTAGTCCACCAGTGTTGCCACCGCCACACCCGTGCCTCCGGGAGTGAGGTGGCCGGAGGCGCCGCCACTGTTGAAGGACGGTCCGGCGATGTCGAGATGGGCCCAGGGGAGACCGCCGGTGAACTCGCGCAGGAAGGCGGCGGCGTACAGCCCACCGCCCCAGCGGATCCAGTCGTGCTGGTTGAGGTCGGCCACCTTGGAGGAACGGATTCGCTCGTCCATCCATTCCGGGATGGGCATCGGCCACATCTGTTCGCCGGCGACGTCGGCAGCGGCGAGGACGCGGTCGACGACGTCCTCGGAGCCGAGTACGCCGCTGACCCGGTCACCCAGCGCCATCACCATGTGACCGGTGAGGGTGGCGACGTCGATGATCAGGTCCGGCGAGACCTCGGTGGCCCGCACCAGGGCGTCGGCGAGGATCATCCGGCCTTCGGCGTCCATGTTGGAGACCTCGACGGTCGTGCCGCCGTAGTGGGTGACCACGTCACCGGGGCGGTAGGACGAGCCGGAGACCATGTTCTCCGCCATCGGCACGAACGCGGAGACCTTCACCGGCAGCCCGAGGCGGGCGATCGCGAAGGTCGCCTGGGCCACCGCGGCGGCACCGGCCATGTCCGACTTCATCGTGGACATCGAGCTGCCCGGCTTGATGGTGAGGCCGCCGGAGTCGAAGGTGATCCCCTTGCCGACCAGCGCGATGTGTCCGCGCGCGTCGTCGGGGGAGTAGGTGAGCTCGACCAGGCGCGGCTTGGCCGCCGAGCCCATGCCCACCGCGAGGATGCCGCCGCAGCCGAGCTCGGCGAGTTGCTCCTCGTCGTACACGGTCGTCTCGACGCCCTCGACCAGCTCGGCCACGTGCGCGATGGCGTCGGCGAACGCCGGGGGAGTCAGGTCGGCCGGCGGGATGTTGACCCACTCGCGCGTGCCGGCGACCGCCTGGGCGAGGATCTGCGCCTCCTCGAAGGCGGTGACCGCGTCCGTACGCCGCGCGATCGCGCTCAGGATCGCGACATCGCTCGGTCCCTTGCTGTCACCACCAGACTTGCCGCTGTTCGACTTATAGGTGGTGTAGGTATAGCCGCCGAGGACATAGCCCTCGGTGACGGCACGCACCAGGTCGGGGGTGTCGGCGGGAAGGGACACGGCGACGGAGGTCGCGTTGGGCACCGCGCGGGCGGCGGCGCCGGCGGCGCGGCGTACGGCATCGGCCGAGTAGGTCCCATCGGAACCGGGCTTGCCGAGCCCGACCAGCACGAGGAGCTGGGCGCCGATCTCGGTCCCGGCGGGCAGGCGGGTGACCTCGCCGGCCTTGCCGCTGACGCCGAGGGTGGCGAGCATCCCGCGCCACCGGCGACCGTAGGCGTCCTTGACGTCCTCCGCGCCGGCGGTCACCTCGGCAGCCTTCGCGCCCTGGCCGATGCCGACGACGACCGCCTCGGCACGGGTCTTGGCAGGGGAGGCGGTACGCAGCGTGTAGGTGATGTCAGGCAGGGTCACGCCGTGCAGTCTAGGTGTGGCGCGCCCGGAGGGGGCGCGGACCGGGGAGTGTCGGCCTGGTGCGATAAGTTCGCGGTATGGCTGAAGAGACCTCCACGGGGGGCGGGTCGGAGCTGCTCCAGTCCCCTCTGCACGAAAACCACGTCGGGCTCGGCGCGAAGTTCGCTGAGTTCGGCGGCTGGTCGATGCCGCTGGAGTACTCCGGCGTCGTCAAGGAGCACACGGCGGTCCGTGAGGCCGTCGGGGTCTTCGACGTCAGCCACCTGGGCAAGGTCATGATCAGCGGGCCGGGTGCGGCCGACTTCGTCAACGCGTCCTTCACCAACGACCTCAACCGGATCAAGCCGGGCAAGGCCCAGTACACGTTGTGCTGCGACGAGGAGACCGGCGGCATCGTCGACGACCTGATCGCCTACTACCGCGACGACGAGCACGTCCTGATCGTTCCCAACGCCGCCAACACACCGGAGGTCGTGCGCCGGCTCCAGGAGGCCGCGCCCGAGGGGATCAACCTCGCCGACCACCACCGCGACTACGCGGTGCTCGCCGTCCAGGGGCCGAAGTCCGACGAGCTGCTCGAGGCGGTCGGGCTGCCGGCCGGTCACGAATACATGTCCTTCGTGGAGGCGGCCGCTCCCGACGTACTCGGTGACGAGATCGGCGTGGTCGTGTGCCGCTCCGGCTACTCCGGCGAGCGCGGCTACGAGCTGATCGTCGCCAACGAGGCCGCCGGCGCGCTCTGGGACGCGCTCCTGTCCCGGGGCGAGGAGCTCGGCGCGGTGCCGTGCGGCCTCGGCGCCCGCGACACCCTGCGTACGGAGATGGGCTACCCGCTCCACGGGCAGGACATCGCCCTCGACGTCACTCCCAACGAGGCCGGCATCGGCTGGGCCGTCGGCTGGAAGAAGGATGCCTTCTGGGGCCGCGACAAGCTGGTCGCCGAGAAGGAGGCCGGCCCGAAGCGCGCCCTGCGCGGCATCGTCGCCGTCGGACGAGGCATCCCACGCCCACACATGACCGCCTCCCTGACCGCCGACGTGCCGGTCGGCGAGGTCACCTCCGGCACCTTCTCGCCCACGCTGAAGAAGGGCGTCGGCCTGGTGCTCGTCTCGACCACGGTCAACCCCGAGGCCGAGATCGGCATCGACGTACGCGGCCGCCGCGAGATCTTCCAGCTCACCAAGCCGCCCTTCGTCCCTTCGCACGTGCGGGAGGGCTGATGAGCATCCCTGATGTGCCATCCGTCTTCAAGCAGCCGACGGCCGCCGACCGGCCGTGGTGGTGGCAGCTCGTCGATGCCTCGGGTGCCGAGGTGTCGGTCGACGGAGACCTCGCCGGCCAGCGCTTCGCCAACCAGAGCGACGCCGAGTCGTGGGTGGGCGAGGTCTGGCAGGACCTCCTGGACGCCGGCGTGGCCGCGGTCGTACTCTTCGAGCACGACCGGCAGGTCTACGGCCCGATGAAGCTGACCGCCTGACGTCCGTCGACTACCTCGCCCCTCAAGGGTTGATGTCGTGGTTTCGGCGCTGGTTGCGACCACCATCTTGACCCTTGAGGGGCATTTTCGTGGGCGGCCCAACCGACGCGGCGGGGCCTGTGGATAACTTCTGCAGGGATTTCGGGATTGTTCGATGCTGTCGGGGTGAACGCATCAGCTGGTTCCGAGCCGGTCCCTGACGTCGACATCGAGCCCGACGAGGTGCCGTTCGATCCGTCTCGTCCGTTCACTCGAAAGCAAGCGCTGGCGGCGGGAATCACGCCGAACCGGCTCCGCGGGCCCAGCTTCGTACGTCTGCACACGGGCGTATTCGTAGCGGCGGACGTCGAGCTGACCCCGCTGATTCGCGCCGAAGCGGCGCTGAAGACGTACGCCGACACCGCCTTCGCCAGCCACGCGACCGCGGCCCGGATATCGGGGCTTCCCTTGCCGGCTCTGCCGGGTGAGCACGTCACTGTGATGGCTCAAAAGGACCGTCACCGGATTGCTGGGGTCGTCTGTCATTGCGCGCCGAAAGTGGAGGTCAGGACCGTGGGCGGTGTGCGGGTCTCGATGATCGAGCAGAACTTCGTCGAGCTCGCCACGCTGCTCTCACTGGTCGACCTCGTCGTGGTCGGTGACTATCTGGTGCGGAAGAACCCCAACGGGCTAGCCCGTCTCCAGCGTTACTGCGCCAAGGCGACGGGCCCAGGAGCGGCGGCCGCTCGTCGGGCGCTGGCCTATGTGCGTACCGGCGTCGACTCGCCGATGGAGACCCGCCTGCGAATGCTGATCGTGCTCGCTGGTCTCCCCGAGCCGTTGGTCAATCAGCTGGTGGGGGAGGAGAGCGAACTCGACTTTCGCAAGTACGACCTGTGCTGGCCGTCGATCAAGCTGATCGTCGAGTACGACGGACGCCAGCACGTCGAACGCGAGGACCAGTGGGAGTCGGACATCGGCCGCCGGGAGAAGATCGACGACGACGGCTGGCGCATCCTCATCTTCATCGCCAAGGACATCTACAACACCCCGGGCAACACCCTGAAGCGAATCCACCGCCAGCTGGTGGCAAGGCGCCTCCCCGGCGTATCGACTCACCTGTCCCCTCAATGGCAGCTCCACTTCCCAGGCCGTCCCTGATCCGATCCGACCAGTAGCCTCGGGCGCGTGACTGCCTATGAGTTCCGCCAGGTCGATGTCTTCACCAACGAGCCGCTGCTGGGCAACCCGGTCGCCGTCGTACACGGGGCCGACGGCCTCACCGACGAGCAGATGGCTGCCTTCGCGCGGTGGACCAACCTGTCCGAGACCACGTTCCTGCTGACCCCGACGGACCCGGGTGCCGACTACCGGCTACGGATCTTCACGGTCAGCGGCGAGCTGCCGTTCGCCGGTCACCCGACGCTCGGGTCGGCGCACGCGTGGCTGGAGGCGGGCGGGAAGCCCAAGGGCGCGAGTCTGGTGCAGGAGTGCGGCGTCGGTCTGGTCGAGCTGCGCCGTGAGGAGCGGATCGCGTTCGCGGCGCCGGAGCTGCGCCGCGGCGGCGAGGTCGACGAGGACACCCTGGGCGCCATCGCGAAGGGTCTGCAGATCGAGCGCGGCGAGATCAAGGACGCGCGGTGGTGCGACAACGGACCGGGCTGGGTCGGCGTGATGCTCGCCGACGCGGACGCCGTGCTGGCCGTGACACCCGACCACGCCGCTCTGGGGAGTCACAAGGTCGGTCTCGTCGGGCGCTACCCCGAGGGCAGCGAGTGCGCGGTCGAGGTCCGGGCGTACTTCCCGGCCGACGGTGTCGCCTTCGAGGATCCGGTCACCGGGTCGCTCAACGCCGCGCTGGGGCAGTGGCTGGCGGGGACGCAGCTCCCCGAGGCGTACGTCGCCTCTCAGGGGACCGCGATGAAGCGGCGGGGGCGTGTGCACGTCGAGCGGGTCGAGGACCAGGTGTGGGTGGGCGGAGACACACTGACCACCATCCGCGGGACGGTGGAGCTCTGACCTAGGGTGGGGTCGTGCAGTCCTACCTCGATCTGTTGACCCGCATCCTCGACGAGGGCGTGGAGAAGTCCGACCGCACCGGGACGGGCACGATCAGCGTCTTCGGTCACCAGACCCGCTACGACCTCAGCGAGGGTTTCCCGCTGCTGACGACGAAGAAGGTCCACACCCGATCGGTCTTCGGGGAGCTGCTCTGGTTCCTGCGCGGCGACACCAACGTGCGCTGGCTCCAGGAGCGGGGCATCACGATCTGGGACGAGTGGGCCGACGAGAACGGCGACCTGGGGCCGGTCTACGGCTACCAGTGGCGCTCCTGGCCGACCCCGGACGGGCGCCACGTCGACCAGATCGCCAAGATCATCGACCAGATCCGCACCGACCCCGACAGCCGCCGCCACGTGATCAGCGCCTGGAACCCGGCCGACATCGACGACATGGCGCTGCCGCCGTGCCACACGCTGTGCCAGTTCTACGTCGCCGACGGCAAGCTGAGCCTGCAGCTCTATCAGCGCTCCGCCGACGTGTTCCTGGGGGTGCCGTTCAACATCGCCTCCTACGCCCTGCTCACCCACATGGTCGCCCACGTGACCGGGCTCGAGGTCGGTGACTTCGTGCACACGCTCGGCGACGCCCACCTCTACAGCAACCATCTCGAGCAGGCCCGTCTCCAGCTCACCCGCAAGCCGGGGCCGCTGCCGACGCTGCGGCTCAACCCGGACGTCAAGGACATCGACGCGTTCGAGCTCGAGGACATCACGGTGGAGGGCTACGACCCCGCCCCCGGCATCAAGGCCCCCGTTGCCGTCTGAGGCCGGTTCGGGGCGCGTCGTGATGGTCGCGGCGGTCGCCGACAACGGTGTCATCGGCAACGGCCCCGACATCCCCTGGAAGATCCCCGGCGAGCAGGCCGAGTTCAAGGCGATCACGATGGGCCACACGCTCGTCATGGGCCGCACCACCTTCGAGTCCATCGGCCGCCCCCTGCCGGGCCGCACCACGGTCGTGCTGACCGGTGACAGGACCTGGTCGCACGACGGCGTGCTGGTCGCCCACGACATCGACTCCGCCCTCGCCCTGGCCGCGAAGGAGCAGGGCGACACGGTCATCGCCGGCGGCGCGCAGGTCTACGCAGCAGCGATGCCGTACGCCACCGAGCAGGTCATCACCCGCGTCCACCTGACCCCCGAAGGTGACGTCCTCTACCCGCCCTTCGACCAGGCGGAATGGGTCGAGACGAAGCGCGAGCCCCACGAGGCGTACGACCGCGTCTTCCTTGTTCGCGCGGGGTAGCTGGGTGGCCGATTCCGCCGACTATGACAGAGGGTCCGAGCTTGTGAACGCTTCACAAGCTATGACAGAGGGTCCGAGCTTGTGCCTCAAGACCCTCCTGAAGGAGATCGTCCCCGACACGGCCGGCGTGA
>NZ_JBEXJF010000057.1:0-20488 GCF_040608935.1 Nocardioides sp. NPDC004968 | reverse complement strand
TAAAAAAAAAACAAAAAAAAAACAAAAAAAAACAACCAAACGTTTGTTCGCCCCCCCCCTGCGGTGGGGGGCCCCCCCCCCCCCCCCCCCCCCCCCCCCCACAACTGCGGAATCGGCGTCCGTTCGTGCGGACTCGATCGAGGCGAGTCAGGCGACCTGGTGATGGGCGGGGACGTCCAGGAAGCCGGCGTCACCACCGGTGTAGTAGGTCGCCGGGTCGGCCTCGGCGAGAGGAAGCCGACGGCGAAGGCGCTCGACGAGGTCCGGATTGGCGAGGTACGCCCGGCCGAAGCTCACCAGGTCGGCACCCAGGCCCAGCCAGCGGTCCGCGGAGTCCAGATCCGTCGGCCTGGCCCCGAACGCCGCCCCACCGCGGGTCAGCCAGGAGCTCGGGTTGACGATCATGGTCCCGTCCCACCGCTTGCGCAGGTCGAGCATGGTCGCCTCCTCGGTGGTGGCTTCGATGTGGACGTACGCCAGCCCGAGCCGGTTGAGCTCGGTGACCAGAGCCGCATAGAGCTCGGCATGGTCGGCTTCGGCCACGTCCCAGATCCCGGCGCCGGGCGAGAGCCGGATGCCGGTGCGGTCGCCGCCGACAGCGTCCACCGTCGCCTCGACGGCCTCGACGGCGAACCGGATGCGGTTGGCCACCGTGCCGCCGTAGCGGTCGGTGCGCACGTTGGCGTTGGTCGAGAGGAACTGGCTGATCAGATAGCCGTTGGCCCCGTGCAGCTCGACACCGTCGAACCCGGCGCCGACCGCACGGCGGGCGGCTTCGGCGTAGGACTTGGCCTGCTCCGCGACCTCTGCGGTCTCCAGGGCACGGGGCACCGGCGCGGGCTGGGGCCCGGTCGGCGTGAAGACGTCGGCCGCCGCGGCGACAGCTGACGGGGCCACCGGCCGACGCCCGGAGATCGACTCGTGCGAGATCCGGCCGCCGTGCATCAGCTGGGCGAAGATCCGGCCACCGTTGATATGGACCGCGTCGGTGACCTGCCGCCAGGAGGCGGCCTCTTCCTCCGTACGCAGTCCCGCGGTGTTGGGGTTCGAGGTGCCGACATGGTTGGGGGCGATCCCGTCGGAGATGAGCAGGCCGGCGGTCGCCCGCTGAGCGAAGTACGTCGCCATCGACGGCGTTGCCAGGCCGTCCGCGGTGCCTCGGGCGCGGGTCATCGGTGCCATCACGATCCGGTTCGGCAGTGTCAGCGGGCCCAGGTGGTGGCGGTCGAAGAGGCTGGTCACAGGTGAGCTCCTTGGGAGTGGCAATGGTTCGCCACGTACGCTAGAACCTGACACTGACGTCAGAGGCAAGTCTTGTGCCGGAGATCACCCCAGGAGGAGTTCGATGCGAATCGGCGAGCTCGCGCGTCGGGCAGGCGTGAGCGTCCGCTCGCTGCGCTACTACGAGGAACAGGGGCTGCTCGTGTCCGAACGCAGCGGCAGCGGCCAGCGGCACTACCCCGAGGCGGCCGTCGACCGGGTGATCCTGCTCCAGCGGCTCTACGCGGGCGGACTCTCGAGCCGTACGATCGGCGAGGTCCTTCCCTGCGTCGACCGGCCGAGCGCCGACACCTCCGAGTCGGCCTTCGAGATGATGGTCAGCGAGCGCGACCGGCTCAGCGCGCACATCGAGGACCTGCTTCAGACCCGCGACATGCTCGACGAGCTGATCGCCACGAATCGCCGCCACAACGCGACCCTCCGGTCCGGCTCCGCCGGCTGAGCATGCACCGAGACAGCAGAAGTGGGCGACGAAACCACTGTCTCGTCGCCCACTTCTACAGATTCGGCGGAAGATCCGCCTGAAGGGTCAGGACTTGTAGTCCTTGAGCAGCGATCGGCCGATGATCATCTTCTGGATGTCGCTGGTGCCCTCACCGATCAGCATGAACTTGACCTCACGCATGATCCGCTCGATCTCGTACTCCTTGGAGTAGCCGTAGCCACCGTGGATGCGGAAGGAGTCCTCGACGACCTCGTTGGCGTACTCGGAGGCGACCATCTTGGCCATCCCGGCCTCCACGTCCATCCGCTTGCCGGTGTCCTTCAGACGCGCGGCGCGGACCATCATGTTGTGGGAGACCTCGACCTTGGTGCCCATCTCCGCGAGACGGAACAGGATGGCCTGGTGCTCGGCGATCTTCTTGCCGAAGGTCTGACGCTGCTGGGAGTAGGCGATGCCGAGCTCGAAGCCACGGATCGCCAGGCCGCAGGCGCGGGCGGCGACGTTGACGCGACCGACCTCGACACCGTCCATCATCTGGAAGAAGCCCTTGCCCGGGGTGCCACCGAGGATCTGGTCGGCCGAGATCTTGTGGGCCTCGAAGATCATCTCGGTCGTGTCGATGCCCTTGTAGCCCATCTTGTCGATCTTGCCCGGCACGGTCACGCCCTGCGCGGTCTCACCGAAGCCAGGGGTCTTCTCGACCAGGAAGGTGGTCATGTTCTTGTAGACGCTCTCGGCGCCCTCGTCGGTCTTGGTCAGCACCGCGACCAGGGTCGAGGAGCCACCGTTGGTCAGCCACATCTTCTGGCCGGTGATCTCATAGGACCCGTCGGCCTGCTTGGTCGCCTTGGTGGACACCGCGCTCACGTCGGAGCCCAGACCCGGCTCGGACATCGAGAACGCGCCACGGACCTCGCCGGTGGCCATCTTCGGCAGGTACTTCTGCTTCTGCTCCTCGGTGCCGTGCTGCATCAGCATGTAGGCCACGATGAAGTGGGTGTTGATAACACCCGACACGCTCATCCAGCCGCGCGCGATCTCCTCGACGCACAGCGCGTAGGTCAGCAGCGACTCACCCAGCCCGCCGTACTCCTCCGGGATCATCAGACCGAAGATGCCCAGCTCCTTGAGACCCTCCACGATCTCGGTCGGATACTCATCGGCATGCTCCAGCTCCTGGGCCACCGGAATGACCTTCTCGTCCACGAACTGACGGACGGTCTTCAGGATCTCTTCCTGAATATCGGTGAGACCTTCGGTCTCGGCAAGGCGACCCATGCTTCACTCCTACTCTCGGTGGTCGGGGCCACATCGTTTCGACCCGACGAGACCACGCGTACGTGTCACTGCGGCAGGTTACCAATCAGTAACCATCAGTGACAGGGTGACTCCCACCACATCGCGATCCTACGTCCCTCACACCCGCCGTCCGACTGCCGAGAAGAACGGCCTGAAGAGCTTGTCGTACGACGCCTTGGTGACGCTCACGTAGCCCGACCGCTTCCCGGTGCCGGCCGAGGTGGACATCTGGGTGCTGGAGCTGAAGGCGAACGCCGGAGTGGCACCGGTCCTGCTGATCAGCAGCACGGTCGCTCGTAGGCCCGCGCGGTCATAGCCGCTCGGGCGCCGCACAGCCCAGCTCTCCTTGTTCACGTCCTTGCCGAGGACCCGCTGCAACGAGCGCATCTCGGCGGTCGTGGTCCCTTCCGCGGTGACGACCTGGACCCGCGCACCACGCGACTTTGCCCGCTTCAGCGCCCGGAGCACCTTGGCGTTGCTCAGCGCACGGGTGGCCAGGTGGACGACCTGACCCCGCTTGGTGCTGTTGATCGACTTCAGGACCGTACGCAGCACACTCTGCTCCTCGGCGGTGCTCAGTCCCGGGTCGGTGACCACGACACCCGGCCCGAACCGGACCCGGGAGGAGCCCTCGGTGGAGGTGACCGGCAGCGGCGAGAAGTCGACGCGGACCGCGTGGTGGTCGGACTCGAGCCCGAAGGCGCGCTGGTTGCCGGTGGCGAACCGCGCGATCCCGCGGGCCAGCACGTAGTCGATGGTCGAGGCCCGGCCGTGCGTGACCGGTGCCTGCTGGGTGACGTCGTAGCTCGGGGTCAGGTGCTGCGCGGCGAAGATGTCGCTCGGGTAGCGAGAGCCCTCGTACTGCACGTTCAGGTCGCCGCCGACCATCACCGGCCCACGTCTGGCCAGCGCCTTGACGAGCACGTTGAGCGCGCGGGCCGAGGGACGGACCAGGTCGCCGTAGTACTTGGACTTGGGCGCGAAGTGCACCGCGACCACCGAGACGTTCCGGCCGGTCGCCCGATTCTCGAGGGTGACCCAGTTGGCGAACCTGATCCCCCAGTGCAGCTTCTGGTCGGCCGGCTTGCCGCGCTTGTTGCTGATCTGGTGGATGCCCTTCGAGGTCGCTGCCCACTCGTCGTTGTCCCACGCCACCGCCGTGGCCGACCTGTACGCGTCGCCACCCTTGCGCCAGACCCGATAGCGCCCCGGCTCGAGACTCGCGCTCCGGCGGCCGTTCACCTCGTTGTAGGTGATGAAGTCGGGCGAGGTGCCGACCACCTCGCGTACGTCCTTCTTGAACCTCGCCGTGCTCATGCTCGCCCTGATGTTGGCCTGGACCATCCGGTAGCGCGGTGGCGAGTAGGCGACGGTCTCCAGGTCCGCCACGGCCGGAGCGGACGAGTCGCGCACGGCGACGAGCGCGCCTCCGACCAGACCGATGACAAGCCCGGTGGCGAGCAGGACGTTGACCATTCGGATCCCGAGTGACGTGGCATCAGATTGCGTACGCATCTGTTCGGACCCCTTTCGACGCAGCGACGAGCGCTCTCACTGGTCACATAGACCACTTTTGTAACACAAGCCTCACCCGGATCCTGGTTCCCCTTCCCGAGCGGTTCGGATAGCTCATCGAATTCGCGTTCGGTGCCAGCGCGTGAGCGTCGAAGCGACCTAGTGGGGGACATGTCATAACGTGGGCCCGTGAGCACCTCGCCCAACCGCGTCTACGCGGCACGCCTGGTCGGCCTTCCGATCTTCGACCCGCTCGGTGAGCAGGTCGGCAAGGTGCGAGATCTCGTGGTCACGGTCAGATCCGACGCCCGGCAGCCGCGCGTGCTGGGCCTGGTCGTCGAGGTCTTCGGTCGCCGGCGCATCTTCGTGCCGATGACCCGGGTGACCAGCATCGACGCCGGTCAGATCTACACGACCGGTCTGCTCAACATGCGCCGCTTCCAGCAGCGTTCGACCGAGACCCTGGTGATCGGCCAGATGTTCGACCGTCAGGTCACCATCCGCCCCACCGGCGTCGTCGGGACCGTCTACGACGTCGGCATGGAGCAGGCCCGCAACCGCGACTGGCTGCTTTCCCGGGTCGCGGTCCAGGAGCCTTCCAAGGCGCTGCGCCGCCGCGGCCAGACCCACGTGGTCGAGTGGAGCGACACCGAGGGACTGGCCAGCCGCTCCCCCACACAGGCCGCGACCCACCTCGTCCAGGCGATCCACGACATGCGCCCGGCCGATGCCGCGACGATGATCCACGAGCTCCCGCCCGAGCGCCAGCGACAGGTCGTCGCCGCCCTCGACGACGAGCGCCTCGCCGAGGTGCTCGAGGAACTGCCCGAGGACGATCAGGTCGCCATCGTGCGGGCCCTGGACTCCGAGCGTGCCGCCGACGTGCTCGAGGAGATGTCCCCCGACGACGCCGCCGACCTCATCGCCGAGCTGCCCGAGGAGACCGCCACCCTGCTGCTCGAGCTGATGCAGCCCGAGGACGCCAAGGACGTACTCCGGCTGATGTCCTACGAGGAGGACACCGCCGGCTCGATGATGACCCCCGAGCCGGTCATCGTCGGCCCCGACGCGACCATCGCCGACGCGCTCGCTCTCGTACGCAACCCCGACCTCACTCCGGCCCAGGCTGCCCTGGTCTACGTCTGCCGCCCTCCGCTGGAGACGCCGACCGGCAAGTTCCTCGGCATCGCCCATATCCAGCGGCTGCTGCGCGAGCCACCGTCCACGCTGGTCGCGGGCGCGCTCGACGAGTCCCTGGAGCCGCTGCGCCCCGAGGACAGCACCGAGCAGGTCGCGGCCCACCTGGCGACGTACAACCTGGTCGCCGCTCCCGTCGTCGACGAGAACGGCCATCTGGCCGGCGCGGTCACGGTCGACGACCTGCTCGACCACCTGCTCCCGGAGAACTGGCGCGAGAACCTCGCCCGCCAGGAGTCGCCCACCGAGCCGCGGCCCGACACCAGGCCCGACACCCGTCCCAACAAGGTGATCACGCCGGAGATGGTGCGACGTGGCTGACACCCGCGCCGCCCGCGGCCGCCTCGACACCCCGCGGGAGCTGCGCCGCCCGCTGGTCCGGCGGCCCACCTTCCGCGCCGACGCCTTCGGCTCCTTCGCCGAGGCCTTCGCGCGCTACATGGGCACCGCCCGGTTCATCGCCTGGATGACGATGGTCGTGGTCATCTGGGTCGTCTGGAACCTCCTCGTTCCGAAGGACTGGCGCTTCGACGAGTTCCCGTTCATCTTCCTGACCCTGGCGCTGAGCCTGCAGGCGTCGTACGCCGCGCCGCTGATCCTGCTCGCGCAGAACCGCCAGGAGGACCGCGACCGGGCCATCGCCGAGCAGGACCGTCGCATCGCCTCGCAGTCCAAGGCCGACATGGAGTTCCTCGCCCGCGAGACCGCGTCGCTGCGGATGGCCCTCGGCGAGGTCGCCACCCGCGACTATCTCCGCTCCGAGCTCCGGCTGCTCCTCGAGGAGCTCGACGAGCGCGACCGTCACCGCGGTCCGATCGACCAGCCCTCGGGCGATGCTGGAGACTCCCCACGTACGACGTAGGCTTGCATACCGTGAGTAGCCCGCTTCTCGACCGTGTCAACGCAGCCCTGGCGACCGTTCAGGACCCGGAGATCAAACGTCCCATCACCGAGCTGGGGATGGTCGACTCCGTCTCGATCGACGACGCAGGTCTCGTCAGCGTCAAGGTGCTGCTGACCGTCGCCGGCTGCCCGCTCAAGGACACCATCAACCGCGACACCACCGCCGCGCTCGAGAAGGTCGACGGCGTCACCGGCGTCGACCTCGAGCTGGGTGTGATGACCAACGAGCAGCGCACCGAGATGCGCAACGGGCTCACCGGCGGCCAGGCGCAGCGGGAGATCCCCTTCGCCCAGCCGGGCTCGCTGACCAAGGTCTTCGCGATCGCGTCGGGCAAGGGCGGTGTCGGCAAGTCGTCGGTCACGGTCAACCTGGCCGTCGCGCTCGCCCAGCAGGGTCTCAAGGTCGGCATCGTCGACGCCGACATCTACGGCCACTCGGTGCCCGCGATGCTGGGCGTGGCCGACTCCCGGCCGACCCAGGTCGACGACCTGATCATGCCGGTCCCGACCGCCTCGGGCGTCTCGGTGATCTCGATCGGGATGCTCAAGCCCCGCCGCGACCAGGTCGTCGCCTGGCGCGGACCGATGCTCGACCGGGCCCTGGTCCAGATGCTCTCCGACGTCTACTGGGGCGACCTCGACGCGCTGCTGCTCGACCTGCCCCCGGGCACCGGCGACGTGGCGATCTCGCTGGGCCAGCACCTGCCCAACGCCGAGATCGTCGTGGTCACCACCCCGCAGGAGGCCGCCGCCGAGGTGGCCGAGCGGGCCGGCACGATGGCCGAGATGATGCACCAGCGCGTCGTCGGTGTCGTGGAGAACATGTCCTGGCTCGTCCTGCCCGACGGCTCCAAGATGGAGGTCTTCGGCTCCGGCGGTGGCCAGCGGGTCGCCGACACCCTCTCCCAGCGCTTCGGCTCGAAGGTCCCGCTGCTAGCCCAGATCCCGCTGGAGCAGACCCTGCGCGAGGCCGGCGACGCCGGGAAGCCGATCGTCGAGTCCGACCCGACTGCCGAGTCGGCCAAGGTGTTGGCCGAGGTGGCGCGTACGATCTCGGGCCGCGGCCGCGGGCTCGCGGGCATGCAACTGGGCCTCACTCCCACCTCCAAGCTCTGAGCCTGTAGGTTCACCTCCGTGTTCGGCATCGGCTTCGCGGAGCTTGCCGTCATCGTCGTGATCGCCATCCTGGTCTTCGGGCCGGACAAGATCCCCGACATGGCACGGCAGATCGCCCGCCTCCTCCACCAGGTGCGCAACCTGGCCAACAACGCGCGAGACGATTTGCGCGGAGAGCTCGGGCCCGCCTACCAGGACCTCGAGCTGCGCGACCTCGACCCGCGTCGCATCGTCAGCAGACAGATCCAGGAAGCTCTCGCCGACATCGAGGAGGAAGAGGCGCGCGCCAAGGCGCCCAGGCCTCTTCTGGCCGGCGAGAAGCCGCCCTACGACGACCAGGCAACGTAGCCCGTCCCTCCAGTCTCCTTTGTCACAGCAGAACCTTCTGTTACTCGCCGGTTTAGAACCACGAATAACGGGTAAGAGAAGGTTGCCTGCGTAGAAAGGAGTTTGCGCCCATGAGCGCTCTACCATCTCGGGACCCTGATCCTGCGGAGCCGGATCCGCAACGCCCTGCCGAGGTGCCCCTGGCCGATGTCCAGGGCACGCTCGCCTTCGATCTACAGCCACGCCTGGACCCGCCGCAGCCGGACCGGAGCGGGCAGGATGACGCCCTGCTGGCCGAGCCGATTCCGATCGTCCCGGCCCGCGGCCATCTGAACGCATGGATCCCACAGTTCGCCCAGAAGATCGCCGAGGTCGTCGGCGGGGACCGGCCGGCGAGCCAGCTGGTCCGCTGGACGACCAAGGAGGTCGTCGCCGATCTGCGCTACCGCGCCGCTCTGACCGCCCGTAGCGGGGCGTACGAGCCCGGTCTGGGCCGCCACCAGCCGGTCCGTCCCCGCGTCTATCGATGGCACCTTCACGTCGTCACCGACACCATCGTCGAGGCCACCGCCACGATCAAGTACGGCCACGGCTACCGCGCGATGGCCCTCCGCTTCGAGCAGAGCGGCGAGAACTGGATCTGCACGGTCCTCAACTTCGGGCCGTACACATAAAACCATGGAGCGCTGTACGTACCTGGTACGTACAGCGCTCCACGGGTTATCGCTGAGGGTCCTCAGCCGTTGACGCGGGTGGTGAGGCCGGTCGGGCCGCCGGGGCGGCCGTGACACTGCTTGAACTTCTTGCCCGAGCCGCAGGGGCACTGCTCGTTGCGGCCGATCTTGGCGTAGGGGTCGTCGGCGTTGCTGACGGCGCCCTGCGCCTCGGCCTGACCCTGCTCGTCCGGGCCGGAGAAGGCCAGGTGCTTGGGGGTGGCAGGCTTCTGCAGGCCCTTGGCGTGGATCTGGGGAGCGCCGGCGCTGGACACGGGGGCGGCGGGCTGCGACTTCAGGGCGGCGGAGATGTCCTGGAGACCACCGGCCTGACCGACGCCGACCGGCGGCTCTGCGAGCGCGCCCTCGTGCATCGGACCAGCGTGACGGGTGCCGTCGGGGTGGTAGTGGAACTCCGGCTCCGCCTGCTCGACCTGGACCTCCAGGTTGAACAGGTAGCCGACCGCGGCCTCCTTGATGCCGTCCATCATCGCGGTGAACATGTCGTAGCCCTCGCGCTGGTATTCCACCAGCGGGTCACGCTGCGAGTACGCGCGCAGACCGATGCCCTCGCGCAGGTAGTCCATCTCGTAGAGGTGCTCGCGCCACTTGCGGTCCAGCACCGAGAGGACGACCTGGCGCTCGACCTCGCGCATGCCCTCGGAGCCGATCTCCTCCTCGCGGCGGTCGTACGCCTCCTGGGCGTCCTTCTTGAGGATCTCGATCAGCTCGTTGCGGTCGAGGTCGTCCTTGCTGCCGCCGGCGTCCGCGATCAGCTTCTCGGGCTCGACCGAGACCGGCCACATCTGCTTGAGGTCGGTCCACAGCTGGTCGAGGTCCCACTCCTCGGCGTACTCCTGGGTCGCGCCGGTGACGACGCCGGTGACGACGTCGTCGATGAAGGTGCGGATCTGGTCCTCGAGGTCGGCGCCCTCGAGCACCTCGCGGCGCTCGGCGTAGATCACCTTGCGCTGACGGTCCATGACGTCGTCGTACTTGAGGACGTTCTTGCGGGACTCGAAGTTCTGGCCCTCGACCTGGGTCTGCGCGTTGGCGATCGACTTGGTCACCGACTTCGCCTCGATCGGCACGTCGTCGGGGATCTTCAGCGTGGTCAGGATGCGGTCGACCCACTCGCCCTTGAACAGGCGCATCAGGTCGTCCTCCAGCGACAGGTAGAAGCGGGACTCGCCCGGGTCACCCTGACGGCCGGAACGACCACGCAGCTGGTTGTCGATGCGGCGGGACTCGTGGCGCTCGGTGCCGAGGACGTAGAGACCACCCAGCTCGGTGACCTCCTCGTGCTCTGCGGCGACCTGCTTCTTGATCCGCTCGACGGTCGGCGCCCAGGCCTGCTCGTACGCTTCGGCGGTCTCGCCGGTGGGCTCCAGGCCCTGCTTGCGGAGCTCTTGGTCGGCCAGGAAGTCGACGGAGCCACCGAGCATGATGTCGGTGCCTCGACCGGCCATGTTGGTGGCGACGGTGACCGCGCCCTTGTGGCCGGCCAGCGCGACGATCTTGGCCTCGTCGGCGTGGTACTTCGCGTTGAGGACCGTGTGCGGGACACCGCGCTTCTTGAGGATGTTGCCGAGGTACTCGGACTTCTCCACCGACACGGTGCCGACCAGCACCGGCTGGCCCTTCTTGTGGCGCTCGACCAGGTCGTCGGCGACCGCCTCGTACTTCGCCTCCTCGGTGCGGTAGACGAGGTCGGGCTGGTCCTTGCGGATCATCGGCTTGTTGGTCGGGATCGGGACCACCCCGAGCTTGTAGATCTTGTCGAACTCCGACTCCTCGGTCATGGCCGTACCGGTCATGCCGGAGAGCTTCTCGTAGAGGCGGAAGTAGTTCTGCAGGGTGATGCTCGCCAGGGTCTGGTACTCCTCGCGGACCTTCACACCCTCCTTGGCCTCGATCGCCTGGTGCAGGCCGTCGTTGTAGCGGCGACCGGCGAGCATGCGGCCGGTGTGCTCGTCGACGATCAGGACCTCGTCGTTGGCGACGACGTACTCCTTGTCGCGGCGGAAGAGCTCCTTGGCCTTGATCGAGTTGTTCATGAACGAGATCAGCGGGGTGTTGACCGCCTCGTAGAGGTTCTCGATGCCGAGGTGGTCCTCGACCCGGGTGATGCCTCGCTCGAGAACGGCGATGGTGCGCTTCTTCTCGTCGACCTCGTAGTCGACGTCCTTGGTCAGCGTCTTGGCGATCGTGGCGAACTCGTCGTACCACTTCACGTCGTCCTCGGTCGGGCCCGAGATGATCAGCGGGGTGCGGGCCTCGTCGATGAGGATCGAGTCGACCTCGTCGACGATCGCGAAGAAGTGGCTGCGCTGAACCAGGTCGGCCATGGAGGAGGCCATGTTGTCGCGCAGGTAGTCGAAGCCGAGCTCGTTGTTGGTGCCGTAGGTGATGTCGCAATTGTAGGCCTCGCGGCGCTGCGCCGGGGTCATCTGCGGCAGGATCACGCCGACGGTGAGGCCGAGGAAGCCGTAGATGCGGCCCATCATCTCGGCCTGGAACTTGGCCAGGTAGTCGTTGACCGTGACGACGTGGACGCCCTTGCCGGCCAGCGCGTTGAGATAGGCCGGGAGCACCGCGGTCTGGGTCTTGCCCTCACCGGTCTTCATCTCGGCGATGTTGCCGAGGTGGAGCGCCGCGCCGCCCTGGATCTGCACGTCGTAGTGACGCTGGCCCAGGACGCGCTTGGTGACCTCGCGGACCGTGGCGAACGCCTCGGCCATGATGTCGTCGAGGTCCTCGCCGTTGTCCAGGCGTTGCTTGAACTCGTCGGTCATCCCGCGCAGCTCGTCATCGCTCATCGCGACGAACTCGTCCTCGATCGCGTTGACGGCCTTCGAGATGGCCTCGAGCTCGCGAAGGATCTTGCCTTCGCCGAGGCGAAGGATCTTGTCGAGAATTGCCACGGTGGCGGGCTCCTACTAGCGGCAGACAGATAGCACGCTCACTCTACCCACCTCCCGGTCGCCCACTCACACCAACGGCGCAAGCAGGGGTGCCAGGTCGCCCTTGGGATCGACCTCGATGGCGCTCAGGCCGAGCCATCCGGCGAGCCGCTCGAGCTCTGCCGCCAGCTCGATGGCCGTCTCCACGGGCGCGCCCTCCTCCGTATAAGCACCCTTGACCTTGAGCGTTCCGCTCTTGCGGTCGGCCTTCAGGTCGACGCGGCCGACGATGTGCTCGCCGAGGAGGAACGGCAGCACGTAGTAGCCGTGGATCCGCTTGGGCGCCGGCGTGTAGATCTCGATCCGGTAGAAGAAGTCGAAGAGCGCCTCGGTGCGCTCCCGCTCCCAGACCAGCGGGTCGAACGGGCTCAGCAGCGCACGGGCCTCGACGCGCCGCGGGAGGCGGGACCCCGAGAAGAGGTACGCCTGCTTGCGGATGCCCTCGACCGCGACCGGCTCCACCTCGCCGGCGTCGATGAGCTGGTTGAGTGCGCGTGTCGTGTCGTCGACGCGCATCCGGAAGTAGTCGGCGATGTCCTTGGCGGTGCCGACCCCGTGGGACCGGGTGGCGCGGCGTACGAGCTCGAGGTGGGCCTCCTCCTTCGACGGCGTCGGCGCGTCCAGGTGGATCCGCGGGATGACGCGCTCGGGCAGGTCGTAGGCGACCTCGAACTGGTCGTTGCGGTGCGAGATCGCCAGCTCGCCGAACATGTAGAGGATGTCGAGGGTCTTGCGCGAGTCGGACCAGTTCCAGCCCCAGTGGTCCTTGGTCTGGGGGCCCGCGTCGTCGAGCACCTTGGCCGCATCGCGCGCGGTGAGCGCTCCCTGCTCGGCCACCAGCGCCACCACCTTCTCCTTCATCCCGTCCGGCACGCTCCCCCACCACTTCGAGCCCTTCTGAGCCCGGTAGTGGTCCATCCGCCACTGCATGTGCGGCCACAGCTCGACCGGCATGAACGCCTGCACGTGGGCCCAGTACTCGACCATCCGGCGGTCCTTGAGGCCCTTGCTGGCGCGGTGCAGGAGTCCGGTGTCGTACGCCCCCATCCGGCTGTAGAGCGGCATGTAGTGCGCGCGCTGCAGGACGTTGACCGAGTCCACCTGGAGGACGCCGGTGCGCTCGAGCGTGCGCTGGAACGTACGCATCGTCGGCGTCGTGTGGGGCTTGTCGGCGAACCCCTGCGCCGCCAGCGCGATCCGGCGGGCCTGGGAGCGGCTGAGTGTCTGAGAGCGAGGCACGAGACCGACTCTAGAGCCGGTTCCGGACAAGTCTCGTCCGGAACCGGCTCCCGCCGAACCGTTGCAGCGCTCAGCCGGTGAAAGAAAAGTTTCTTTCACAGCGGGCCGAAGACCTCCCCGACGTCCGCATCGAGCCTCAAGGTGTCGAGCACGCTCAGCAGCTTGCGCTCCTCGAAGCGGAAGTGGGACTCCATGATCGCGGAGATGCCCTCGAGGTGCTTGCCGAGGTCTTCGGGGGTTGCGGCCCGATCGACGGCGGCCTGGAGGCCGCCGAGGAGGTGACCGATCATGGAGTGATCCTGCTCGAGATAGCGGATCGTCTCGCGCAGCTCCGGGTGCGACCGGGCGATCGCCGGGAAGAGCTCCCGGTCCTCACCCTCGTGATGGCCGGTCAGGGCCGCACAGAACCCATGACAGAACAGCAGCAGGTCACGAGCCGCTGGCTCGGCGGGATCTCCCGCGGCGATGGTCTCCTGCGTCACCCGCAGGGCCTTGCGCAGACGCTCGTGCACGTCGCGCATCTCGTTGCTCCAGGCGATCAGCCTGGTCTTCTCGCCCTCAGTCACGCGAGGGCGAAGGGGACGACAACATCAGTCGTGCTCCTTCGAATCCGGCGCCTCCATGCCTGACACGGTCTGCCACCGGCACGCGACGCTGGCGTCAGCCTAGTCCACGTTGAGGAGCTTTTGGCGCACGGCGTACATGACCGCCTCCATGCGCGAGTGAGCCTGGAGCTTCTCCAGGATGTTGCGTACGTGGTTCTTGACCGTGTTCTCCGAGATGAACAGCCGCTTGGCGATCTCGCGGTTGTTGAGGCCCTTGGCGACCAGGCCGAGGACCTCGAGCTCGCGGTCGGTGAGCTTGGGGCCGGGGACCGGGGAGCGGTCCGGCCGGGACATCTGCTTGAACTCCTCCATCAGCTTGACCGCCATGGAGGGGCTGATCAGGGACTGGCCGTCGGCGACGACCCGGATCGCCTGGGCGACCTGGTCGATCGAGGAGTCCTTGAGGAGGTAGCCCATCGCGCCGGCCTTGACCGCGTCGTAGAGGTCGGCCTCCTCGTCGGAGACGGTCAGCATGATGATGTTGGCCGAAGGGACGGCCTCCTTGATGGCGACGCAGGCCTCCAGTCCGGTCTGCTTCGGCATGCGTACGTCCAGCAGCACGACGTCCGGAGCGGAAGCCGCGGCGCGCTCGGTGCCTTCGATGCCGTTGGTCGCCTCTCCGATGACCTCGATGCCGGGCTCACTCGCCAGCAGCGCGACCAGGCCCCTTCGGAAGAGCTCCTGGTCGTCGACAACCAAGACGCGGACCGGCTCACGATCGGCACCAGATGTAGATGACACGAATGCATCATGGCACGTAACTGATGATGACAAAGAGAATGGCCGGGACTCATCCACCTGAGGGATGGATAAGTCCCGGCCGACGTGCTTACGAGCGGTTGCTCGTCACAGCCGTCAGACGAGGTCTGCGCGGTTGAGCGCGATCACCCCGTAGTCGTATCCCCGCCGGCGGTAGACGACCGCCGGCCGCATCGAGTCCTTGTCGATGTAGAGGTAGAAGTCGTGTCCGACCAGCTCCATCTCGTAGAGGGCCTGGTCAAGCGTCATCGGCTCCGCGGTGTGCGTCTTCTCCCGGACCACCAAGGGCCCCTCCCCCGTCACCGTGATCGGACCGACCTGGTGCTCCCGTACCGTCTCCTCCTCGAACTGCTCGGACTCGGACGTCGTGGCCAGGCCGTCGGGCTCGATGCCCGCGAGTGCCTGTCCGACGGATACCGGCGTACGACGGCCGCGGTGGACTCTGCGGCGGTCGGCGGCTCGGCGCATCTGGGATGCCATCTTGTCGACAGCCAGGTCCAGCGCCCCCATCTTGTCCTCGGCACACGCCTCGGCCCGGATGACCGGACCCTTCGAGTATGCGGTGAGCTCGACGTGTACGGCGCCCTTGTGCTGGCGCGGGTTGGGCTCGTTGTCGACCTCCACGTTGATCCTGATGATGCGGTGGTCGTGCTTCTCGAGCTTCGCGAGCTTCTCTGCTACGTGAGCGCGATAGCGGTCTGAGACCTCGGCGTTGCGGGCCGTGACGACAACTTCCATCGGTACCTCCCGGTGTTTCGGGGTTGGCGGGATCCCGGACGGTCAGCGCATGTGACCTCCGGGGTACGGAGTCCGCCTGGCCGACCTGGTCTTCGACCCCACAATCGCCTGCTGAGGCTTAGCAGCTTGATGCCACTCCACCTTCTCCTTGCTGGTTCCCGTATCTGACGGGAGGGCAAGGGCAGGACTTATCTCTAAGCCGCACCGTGATCCCCTTGCCCCAAAATCTGGGTGCGTAGGGTTACGTGGACCGTTTCGCCTGCGACTGGCATCGGCTTGCCGCTCGGATGCCCGCAATGCGGACCTCTCTGCGACGCAACCACGGACCCAGGCGGACTCCATGTAGTGACGGTAGTTCGCCGATCTGCCCCACGAAAGCCCTTCAACAGAATTACATGACGGTTTCCTACATTTGAACGCGAGACCGACGCTGGGTGGCCGCTACGGTCGCGATCGCTTTCACGCCGAGACCGACCGATTCCAGCGCTCGTTGCGCCTCCCGCGCGGTCGCGCCGGTGGTGATCACGTCGTCGCAGACGATGAGCGTCGCTCGCGGGATCTTCCTGGCAAGTGTCCGGATGCCGGACGCGGGGCAGGTGATCGAACCGTCGAGGTTGGCCTGTCGCTGCCGGGAGTCGAGACCGGCCTGGTCCGCGACACCGGGTCTGGTGCGGAGCAGCTGGTGATGGCGTACGCCGAGCCCGTGCCGCCTCAGCATCGCGGCTGCCCTGCGCGTGATCGCCTCGGTGCTGTCGAGGCCGCGCTCGCGTACGGAGGCGGGGCGCGACGGGACCGGGACGAGGACGGTCGGGCCGGTGCCGGTCGTCGCCATCGCCTCGAGGACGGAGAGCGCGAGCAGGCCGGCCAGAGGCTTGCGGAGGCCGAGGAGCTGGTGTTCCTTCAGACCGATGACGAGCTGCTTGAGGGTGCCGTCGTATGGCCCTGCAGCGAAGACCGGGGCGATGCCCGGCGGCGCCGGGGTCGGCGGGCTCGGCCGGGCCGTGTCCGGGAGGTCGACCCGGCAGTCGTGGCAGAGCAGCCTGCCGGGCCGTCGGCAGCCGACGCAGCGGCCGCCGACGACCAGGTCGTGCCAGGCGTCTGCAAGGTCCATGGGTGGAGTGGACCAAGTGCGTGCCACGGGGGCAACCAGGGGCCGCGTACCTGTGGATAAACCTGTGGAGAGTCAGCCCTGATAGGTGATGTCGGAGAGGTCGGAGGGCAGCTCCAGGTCGAACCGGTCGAGGGGATCCAGGAGGGTCCAACTGGAGACGGCATAGAGGCGGGCCGAGGCCACCGGGGAGCCGACGACACCGGTGACCCGGTCGCTGAGGGTGTAGCGCTCGCCGCTGGGGGCACCGTCGAGCGAGACCGACTGGAAGAGCGCGGTCGAGCTGATCTGCTGGACCGCGACGATGGTGGTCGGCGAGGTCCAGGCGATGTCGGTGACCCGCATCGACCCGGAGTCCGGGTGCGGCAGCAGGACGGCCGACGTCGCGGTCGTGATCTCGCCCTTCGAGCTGGCCCGCAGTCGGCTGACCACGATCCGGTCCGAGGACTCGCCGTCGATCACCGCCACGAACCGGGTGCCGTCACGGGAGACCAGGAACCGGGTCACGTTCTCCCCCGTCACGCCGGGCACCGCGACGCGGACGCGGCGGTCGCCGTCGACGTACATCACCCGGGCGCCGGTCGAGTCCTTGTCGACCAGCCACAGCCGGCCGGCGAGGTCCCAGGAGGGCCTCAGCAGCCGGGTGCCCTTCACCGGGGCCCTGGACAGCTCGCCGTCGCTGGTCAGCTCACCGACGACGACGCCGGTGCGGTCGGCGGTGATCGCGGCGGCGGTCGAGCCGTCGGCGTCGACGGCGACGTCGGTCACGCCGTGGGACTTCGCCCAGGCGCCGAGCACCGGCACCCACGGGTCGCCGTTCTCCCCGGTGCTGGTCACCAGCGCGCCGCCACGCAGCGCGTAGAGGTCGACCCGCGCGGAGGTGCCGTTGGGATCGTATCCGCCGCCGCTGTCGACGCTGAACGTCTCTCCGTAGCCCGGCAGCACCACCGGCTCCCCGTCGATCGTGAGCCGGATACGTTCCACGCTGGCGTCCTGCCGCAGGGTCCAGGCCAGCTGGGCGCCCATGAGCTGGAGCTCCTCGGAGCTGTGGTCATCCAGGTCACCGGCGAGGTCGACCTCGGCCACCCCATCGCGTACGTCCACCGAGCGGGGCTCGTCCGCCTCGGGCGGGAGCGCGCTGCGGATCACGCCCTGCGCCTCCTCCCCCGGGCCGCTCAGCAGGCTGGAGACCAGG
This sequence comes from Nocardioides sp. NPDC004968, assembly GCF_040608935.1. NCBI lineage: Bacteria > Bacillati > Actinomycetota > Actinomycetes > Propionibacteriales > Nocardioidaceae > Nocardioides > Nocardioides sp. NPDC004968. The sequence goes on along the minus strand of NZ_JBEXJF010000057.1, from coordinate 3,085 downwards.
GTGGTGGCGTAGGAGGTGCCCTTGGGGGCGAAGATCGGCTCCGGCACCAGGGTGTGGCCAGTCGGTTCGACGTAGTAGAGGTTGCTGCGGGCGAAGTGGGTCAGGAACCAGTCCTCCTCGACCACCAAAGCGTTGGGCGCCGAGCTGATCCGCCACTCGCCCTCGGCGCGGGTCAGCTCGAAGTCGAGGATCGCCTGCGAGGCGGCCAGCTTGCCGCGCCACACGCCCCGCTCGTCGAGCCAGCCGGCGTCCTCCAGCTCCACCGACACCCGCGGCGAGGAGCTGACGTGGCTGCCGAGCTCGCCGTAGACCAGGGTGCGGCCGGCCGGCGCCCAGTTCATCGCCGCGTCCTTGGTGAGGTAGCGGCGGGCATAGGCGGTGCTCATCGGGGTGGCCTTCATCGCGTCGAGGAAGCCGTCGACGATCTCGCCCGAGGACGCTCCCGCGCGCGGGGCGCCGGGGTTGTAGGGGATGACCTCCTCCTGCACGTCCGGCGCGGCCAGGTCGACGCTCTGGACGGGGCCGGAGTCGGGCACGCCCGTGCACGCCGAGACGAGGAGCGCGAGCGCGGCCAGGAAGACGGCGAAGACGGGTCTCACGATGCCTCCAAGGTGTCACGGGCGTCTGCCGGGACGAGCGGGAGCGGGCTGTGCCTCAGCGCCGCGCCGGCATAGCGCGGAAGCGTGAGCCGGAACTGCGCACCCTGGTCCGGGCGGCCCCAGGCCTGCAGCCAGCCTCCGTGGAGATGGGCGTCCTCGAGGGAGATCGACAGGCCCAGGCCGGTGCCGCCGCTGGAACGGTCCCGGGCGGGGTCGGCTCGCCAGAACCGGTTGAAGACGAGAGCGGTCTCCCCCGGGGCCAGCCCGACACCGTGGTCGCGCACGGTCAGCGCCGCCGCGTGCTCGTCGCTGTCGATCCGGATGGTGACGGTCTGACCCACCAGGGCATGGTCGGTGGCGTTGGCCACCAGGTTGCGTACGATCCGCTCGACCCGGCGATGGTCGACCTGGGCGATGCACGGATGACTCGGAGCGACGACCTTCAGCTCGATGTCGCGCTTGTCGGCGAGCGGCGTGTGGGCCTCGACGACGGCGTGGGCCAGCGCGGTCAGGTCCGTGTCGTAGAGGTCGAGCACGGCCGCGCCGGCGTCGAAGCGACTGATCTCGAGCAGGTCGCTCAGGAGCGTCTCGAACCGGTCCAGCTCGGTCTGCAGCAGCTCGGCCGCCCGAGCCGTCGGGGCGTCGAAGGTGTCCCTGGCCTCGTAGAGGACGTCGCTGGCCATGCGGACGGTGGTGAGCGGCGTACGCAGCTCGTGGGAGACGTCGGAGCTGAACCGTCGCTGGACGCGGGAGAGGTGCTCGAGCTGCCGGATCTGGTTCTGCAGCCCGCTGGCCATCTGGTTGAACGAGAGAGCCAGGCCAGTGAGGTCGTCCTCGCCGTGGACGACCATCCGCTCCTCGAGGCGGCCGGCGGCGAGCCGCTCGGCGGTCCTGCGGGCGATCCGGATGGGTGTGACGACGTGGCGGGTCACGATCCAGCTGCCGACGCCGATCAGCAGGATCAGGATCGCGCCGGCGGCCAGCAGCCCGCGGGTGATGACGCCGAGCGTCTCCTGCTCCTGGTCCATCGGGAAGAGGAAGTAGATGTTGTACGTGTCGTCGTGCAGCTCCAGCTGCGACCCGATCACGATGCCGGGGGTCGTCGACCGCTCGCCGTCGTCGTAGGAGATCCGGGTGTAGGTCCAGGCAGGCTCGGCGCGGTTCGTCTGGAAGCGGTCCTCGAGCGTGCGCGGGACGCTGCGTACGTCCACACCGGGTGTCCACTCGACACCGTCGTCGCTGATCCGGCCGGAGGTCGAGGTCACCGGACCGGCCATGACGACGCCGTAGCCGCGCGAGACGCTGCGCTGGATGATCGGGTCGCCCAGATCGTTGCGCTGCAGCGGCGTGCCGCCGTTGGCGCCCGAGGTCTCCGCGATGCTCGAGCGGGCCGCGGAGAGCTCCTCGGATGCCTCCGCCTTCGCCGCGGCGACCCGGTCCTGGACCAGCTCGTCGCCGATCTGCTCGAGCAGGATCAGCCCGACCAGGCTGACGGCGGCTGCGGTGAGGAGCACGGTGTAGACCACGACGCGGGTCTGGATCGACCGGCGCCAGGTGGTCAGGAGCTTCTTGGGCGTCCGGGCTGTGGTGCGGACGACCTGCTGGAGCGTCACACGGGCCCCGCCTTGTAGCCGACGCCGCGGACGGTGACGACGATCTCGGGGTTCTCCGGGTCGTGCTCGACCTTGGAGCGCAGCCGCTGGACGTGCACGTTGACCAGGCGCGTGTCGGCGGCGTGACGGTAGCCCCACACCTGCTCCAGCAGCACCTCGCGGGAGAAGACCTGGTGGGGCTTGCGGGCCAGGCACTCCAGCAGGTCGAACTCCAGCGGCGTCAGCTGGATCTGCTCGTCGCCACGGGTCACCTGGTGGCCGGCCACGTCGATGGTGAGGTCGCCGATCTCCAGCACCTCGGGCACGGCGTCGCCGTGCCTGCGGACCCGCGCCCGGATCCTTGCGATCAACTCCTTGGGCTTGAACGGCTTGACCACGTAGTCGTCGGCCCCGGACTCGAGTCCGACCACCACGTCCACCGTGTCGCCCTTCGCGGTGAGCATGACGATCGGCACGCCCGACTCCTTGCGGATCTGCTTGCACACCTCGATGCCGTCCATCCCGGGAAGCATCAGGTCGAGCAGCACCACGTCGGGCTTGTAGTCGTGGAACGCCGGCAGCGCCATGTCACCACGAGAGACGAGCTGTGAGTCGAACCCCTCTTGTCTCAGCACGATCGCAAGCATCTCGCTCAGCGAGGCATCATCATCGACGACGAGGACCTTGCCCTTGGCGGGCTGGTCGGGAGCACTGCGATCGGCCATGTGTCCGATTCTGTCACCCAGTGCGTGCGACGCGTCACATGAGCCACCCCACAACGCGCGAGTCGGCTCGTCCACCTCCGGGGGCGCCGGCTTGGCGGCGGTCGAGATCGGCGCGCTGCTCGGCGCCCATGTCATCGCCTGCGCCTCCTCGCCCGACAAGCTGGCATTG
>NZ_JBEXJF010000056.1:0-26743 GCF_040608935.1 Nocardioides sp. NPDC004968 | reverse complement strand
CCGCCTTCGGACCAGGGTTTGAGGTGGTGGGCTTCGGTCCAGGCTGCTGGGGCGTCGCAGTCTTCGGCTTGGCAGCACTTGTCTCGTAGCCGGAGGGCGCGGTGTTGGATTGGATACGCCAACCGGGCGGTGCGGCCGAAGTCGAGGATCTCGGAGTTGGTGCCCAGCACCACCGGGACGAGGTCTGCGTTGCAGGCCATTCGTCGGGCTTCGGCGGCGGTGATCTGCTCGCCGTCGAAGCCGAGGGCTGCGGTGCCGAGGTCGTTGCGGAGGTCGTCCACGTTCATGGTGATGAACATCGTGGTGCCGTGGCCGCCGTGCCTGGGGAGTTGGTCGACGTCGTAGGTCTCGATGACGCGGGCGAAGGCCTGGCCCAGCAGACGGTCGTAGGGGGCTTTGCGGCCCTTGTCCTCGGCGGACAGCTTCCGGGGCTGGGCCAGGGAGTCCAGCTGGGTGCGCAGCCGCATCCCGATGGCGCGGGAGACGCGGGCGTGGATGTCGATGGTGCCGTCGCCGTTGTCGCGGGGGGAGAAGAACGTGCGCCGCTGGGCGTGCTCCTCCTCTCGCTGCAAAGCCTTGGCTTCAGCGGCTTCGAATCGTTCGGGGTCGATCTCGCTCAGGATCCGTCGGCCGACGATCTTCAACTCGTTCGCCGTCAACTGGCTGGCGTAGTCGACCAGGAGCTTCTCCGCGAGGATCAGGTCCTCGGCGCTGGCGGCCGGATCGGTCTCGATCTGGTCGAGGGCTTGGGTGATCAGTCTTGCCTTGTCCTGGGACAGGACGCCTTCAGCGAGGCCGGCGGCCACTAGGGCGTGCTTCGCGACCCCGGCTGCCAGCTTGATCTGCGAGCGCGCCACTGCCTTGTCTACCAGCAGCTCGGTCCGCATCCACCCGGAGGTGTCCTTGGCGCCGGTCTCTTCGGCGATATCGCCGGCAGACGCCAGCACCCGCAACTTCAACGCAGTCTGTTGGGCCTGGAGCTTCTCCAGTCGCTCCAGCAGGTCCTTCTTCTGCCCGGTGCGCCAGTAGGCGGGGTCGGTGGCGAGGAGGTCTTGGAGGGCGGTCTCGATGGCCTTCAAGGCGGCGTCGATCGCGTCGCCGGGGTTGGTTCCCCAGGGGTCGATCTCGCGGCCGAGACTCATCGCCGTCCCTCCCCTTCAAAGAGGTGTTGTGATGGGTCTGATTCTACGCCTCCAGCCCTTCCCTGGCCATCTATTTTCCCAGGTCAACCGCCGTTTTCGCGGCGAGCGAACGACCTCGCTTCTGTGGATGGTAAGTGGCCCGAAGGGCCACCCTTCCGCCCCCTCAACCTCACCTGTCCCAAACAAGAATCCGCTGCGCCACACCCGGGCCGCCGCCCCGATAGCCAGCCAAATCTTTCTCGACGGGCCCCGGTGTCAAGGACCGCGAAGCGGCCGGCGAAGCCGGCGGCCGAAGGCCGTCCTTGACTCCGGGGTCTGGCGAGAAGACCCTCAAGAACGGGTCGGCGGCCCCGCCAGCCCCGAAGAACCCGCCTGCCTTCGATGCCCCCACAGCATCACGAGATTCAAATTCGGGCTTGGACAAGCATCATCGAACGTTCATAACGTGATGGTCACCACCTTCCCCCTCAGCACACCCAACATCTGAAGGACGTGACTCGTGACCGAGTACAGCCCGACCGACCTGGCCGCCCAGCTCAAGAGCGGGCTTCTCTCGTTCCCGGTCACCCACTTCACGGAGGACCTCCAGGTCGACGAGGAGGGCTACCGGAAGCACCTGAGCTGGCTGGCCGAGTACCCGGTGGCCGGGCTCTTCGCGGCCGGCGGCACGGGGGAGGGCTTCTCGCTGAACGCGGAGGAGACCGACCAGGTCGTACGGGCCGCGGTCGAGGAGGTTGCGGGGGCCGTGCCGGTGCTGGCGCCGGCGACGGGCAGCACGGCGAACGCGGTCGCGCAGGCGAAGGCGGCGGAGGCCGCGGGCGCCGACGGGATCCTGCTGATGCCGCCGTACCTCACCGAGGCCGGGCAGGCAGGGCTCGTCGAGCATGCCAGCCGCGTGTGCGAGGCGACCGGGCTCGGCGTGATCGTCTACAGCCGTGCCAACGCGGTGCTGCGGGACGAGGCCGTCGACCAGCTCGCCGAGCGCAACCCGACCCTGATCGGCTTCAAGGACGGCGTCGGCAACATCGAGCAGATGACGCGCACCTACGCCCGGGTCGGCGACCGGCTGATCTACATCGGTGGCCTGCCCACGGCGGAGACGTACGCACTGCCGCTGCTCCAGCTCGGCGTGAGCACGTACTCCTCGGCGCTGTTCAACTTCGCGCCGAAGTGGGCGGTCGAGTTCTACGACGCCGTGCGTGCCCAGGATCGTGACGAGGTCTACCGTCGTCTCAACGAGTTCGTGATCCCCTACCTCGACATCCGCGACCGCACGGCCGGCTACGCCGTGTCGATCGTCAAGGGTGGTCTGGCCGCGATCGGCCGGCCCGCCGGCCCGGTCCGCCCGCCGCTGACCGACCTGCGCGAGGACGAGATCGACGAGCTGCGCGAACTGATCGCCCGGATCGCCTGACGCCGATCAGGCCCTGAGAGACCGACCCGATAGGAAGGGAACATGAGCCACCGCTCGATCATCGCCGGAGCCGACTCCGAGCAGCCCGACGTCACTGCCGCCACGAGCGCCGCGGCCGAGGCCTTCGCCGGCTACCGCGCCACCTCCCCCGAGGCCCGGGCGGACTTCCTCGAAGCCGTCGCCGCCGAGATCGAGGCGGCCCGCGCCGAGATCGTCGAGGCCGCTGTCGCCGAGTCGCACCTGCCCGAGGGCCGGATCAGCGGCGAGGTCGGCCGCACCACCGGCCAGCTCCGGATGTTCGCCGGCGTCGTGCGGCGCGGTGACCACCTGGGCGTACGCATCGACCCGGCCCTCCCGGACCGGACCCCGCTCCCGCGGGCCGACATCCGTCAGCGCCAGATCGCGCTGGGCCCGGTGGCGGTCTTCGGCGCCAGCAACTTCCCGCTCGCCTTCTCCACCGCCGGCGGCGACACCGCCTCGGCGCTGGCCGCGGGCTGCCCCGTGGTGGTCAAGGGCCACCCTGCCCACCCGCTCACCGGCTATCTGGTCGCCCAGGCCATCACCCGCGCGGTCGAGAAGGCCGGGCTGCACGCCGGCACCTTCTCCTTCCTCCTCGACACCGACTTCAAGGGCGGCATCGAGCTCGGCCAGGCCCTGGTCGTCGACCCGCGGATCAAGGCCGTCGGCTTCACCGGCTCCCGCGGCGGCGGGCTGGCGATCGTCGCGGCCGCGGCGGCCCGCCCCGAGCCGATCCCGGTCTACGCCGAGATGTCCTCGATCAACCCCGTCGTCGTCCTCCCCGGGGCGCTCGATGGTGAGGTCGACGCGCTCGCGACGGCGTACGTCGGCTCGCTGACCCTCGGCTCCGGCCAGTTCTGCACCAACCCCGGCCTGCTCTTCCTCCCGAAGAGCGAGGCGGGCGACGCCTTCCTGGCCGCCGCCGGTCGAGCCACGGCCGAGGCCGTCGGCGCGACCATGCTGACCTCCGGCATCGCCGCCGCCTACGAGAAGGGCACCGCCGCGCTCCGCGCCACCGACGGTGTGACCGTCGTCGGCGAGGGCACCGCCGGTGACACCGACGCCCCCGCGCCCCAGATCGTCGAGGCCGCCCGTCTCGCAGGCGTGACCGACGAGGTCTTCGGCGCCTCCGGGGTCGTGGTCCGCTTCGACACCGTCGAGGAGCTGCTGCCCAGCCTGGACTCCCTCGAGGGCCAGCTCACCGCGACGGTCCACGCCACCGACGCCGACAACGAGGCGGCCGCCCAGGTCGTCTCCGCGCTCGAGCTCAAGGCCGGACGGATCCTCTTCAACGGCTGGCCCACGGGCGTCGAGGTCGGCCACGCGATGGTCCACGGCGGCCCGTACCCGGCCACCTCCGACTCCCGCAGCACCTCGGTCGGCAGCCTCGCGATCGAGCGCTTCCAGCGCCCGGTCGCCTACCAGGACGTACCGACCGCCGTCCTCCCGGAGGCCGTACGCGACGACAACCCGTGGCACCTCGCCCGCCGGATCGACGGCGAGCTGCAGCTGCCATGACCAACACGACCATCGCAAAGGTCGAGGTCGTGCCCGTCGCGGGCCACGACTCGATGCTGCTCAACCTCAGCGGTGCGCACGCGCCGTTCTTCACCCGCAACATCGCGATCCTCACCGACTCCGAGGGACGCGAGGGTGTCGGCGAGGTCCCCGGCGGCGAGCCGATCCGGCGCACCATCGAAGAGGCCGCCGAGCTGCTCGTCGGCCAGCCCGTCACCCGCTACCGCAGCCTGCTGCGGCAGGTCGCGGAGCGGTTCGCCGACCGCGACGCCGGCGGCCGCGGAGCCCAGACCTTCGACCTGCGTACGACCGTCCACGCCGTCACCGCGCTGGAGTCCGCGCTCCTCGATCTCGCAGGTCAGGAGCAGGGTGTACCGGTTGCCGAGCTGCTCGGCGACGGGCAGCAGCGCGCCTCGGTGCCGATGCTCGGCTACCTCTTCTACGTCGGTGACCCCGACAAGACCGACCTGCCCTACCTCCGCGAGCCCGACGGCGCCGACGACTGGGATCGCGTCCGGCGGGAGGTCGCGCTGACCCCCGAGGCGGTCGTACGTCTGGCCGAGGCAGCCCAGGCCCGCTACGGCTTCGCCGACTTCAAGCTCAAGGGCGGCGTCCTCGCCGGTGAGGAGGAGGTCGCCGCGGTGACCGCTCTCCACGAGCGCTTCCCCGACGCCCGGATCACCCTGGACCCCAACGGTGGCTGGCTGCTCGCCGACGCGGTCCGGCTGCTGAAGGGCAAGGACGACGTGCTCGCGTACGCCGAGGACCCCTGTGGTGCCGAGGGCGGCTACTCGGGCCGCGAGATCATGGCCGAGTTCAAGCGCGCCACCGGGCTGCGTACCGCGACCAACATGATCGCGACCGACTGGCGCCAGATGTCCCACGCGATCCGCACCAACGCCGTCGACATCCCGCTGGCCGACCCGCACTTCTGGACCATGTCGGGCTCGGTCCGCGTCGCCCAGATGTGCCACGACTTCGGGCTGACCTGGGGCTCCCACTCCAACAACCACTTCGACGTCTCGCTGGCCATGTTCACCCACGTCGGCGCCGCCGCGCCGGGGGAGATCACCGCGCTGGACACCCACTGGATCTGGCAGGACGGCCAGGGTCTGACCGAGTCGCCGCTGGAGATCCGCGACGGTGCCGTCGCGGTGCCGACCGCCCCAGGTCTCGGGATCCGGCTCGACCGCGATCGGGTCGCGGCCGCCCACGAGCTCTACCTCGAGCACGGGCTCGGCGTACGCGACGACGGCGTCGCCATGCAGTACCTGGTGTCGGGGTGGACCTTCGATCCCAAGCGCCCGTGCCTGGTTCGTTGACGGCCCGGTGAGCGCCGAGCTCGCCTGGCTCCTGCTCGCCGGCATCGGCGCGGGACTGACCGGCTCGGTGGCCGGTCTTGCCTCGCTGGTCAGCTACCCCTCCCTGCTGGCCGCGGGGCTGCCGCCGGTCGTCGCCAACGTCACCAACACGGTGGCCATGTTCGGCGTCACCGGCGGCACCGTCGCCGGCTCGCGCCGCGAGCTGCGCGGCCAGGGCAGAAGGATCGCCTGGCTGGCCCTGGCCTCCTTCCTCGGCGGCGGGGTCGGCGCAGCCCTGCTGCTCACCACGCCGGCCGAGGCGTTCGAGACGGTGGTGCCCTGGCTCGTCGGCGGCGGAGCGGTGCTCCTGCTGCTCCGCGACCGGATCCGGTCCTGGGCAGCCGCCCGCGCCGCCGCGCGGCCGCCACGGCAGGACTCGTCAACAGGCGTCGAGGGGCGACGTATGCTCGCCCGCGGGTTCGGCTGGGGCGTCATCGTGTTCGTGCTCGGCATCTACGGCGGCTACTTCGGCGCCGGCGTCGGGATCATCGCACTGGCTGTCCTGGTGCTCGAGCGCACCGAGGCCCTGGCGATCACCAACGCGGTCAAGAACGTCGCCACCGGCGTCGCCAACGGCACCGCGGCGATCGCGTACGTCTTCTTCGCTCCCGTGGACTGGCCCGCCGCGATCGCCCTCGGATCGGGAGCCGTGATCGGCGGCTTCCTGGGGCCCGCGATCGTCAGGGTCGCGCCCGAGCGCCCGCTGCGCTGGCTGGTCGGTCTGGCCGGCCTAGGTCTCGCCCTGCACCTCGCCACAACCTGACCCCGACTCGGCCCGATAGGCTCCGGCCGCTGTCACGGGTCATAGGAGGACGAAGCGTTCATGGGTTCGAGCAACATCTCGGTGCGCGCCCGGGTGCGTGCGCTGGTCGAGGACGACCTCTTCCAGAAGACGATCATCGGGGTGATCATCCTCAACGCGGTGGTCCTCGGGGTGGAGACGATGGTCCCCGAACACCTCGCCCACGAGCTGGCGCTGCTCGACAGCGTGCTCCTCGGTGTCTTCGTCGTCGAGCTGGTGCTTCGGCTGGTGGCGTACGGACCGAAGTTCTTCCGAGACCCGTGGAACATCTTCGACACCGTGATCGTCGCGATCGCGCTGGTGCCGGCGACCGGACCGATGTCGGTGCTGCGGGCGCTGCGGATCCTGCGCGTGCTGCGCCTGGTCAACTCGGTCCCGTCCATGCGCCGCGTCGTCGACGGCCTGATCGCGGCGATGCCCGGGATGGGCTCGGTCGCGGCGCTGCTGGGGCTGATGATGTACGTCGCGGTGGTCATCTCGACCAACCTCTACAGCTCGATCGCGCCGGAGTACTTCGGCGACCTCGGCACCAGCGCGTTCACGCTGTTCCAGACCATGACCGGGGAGGCCTGGCCCGACATCGCCCGTGAGGTCATGGCCGAGGACCCCTCCGCCTGGATCTTCTTCGTCGTCTTCATCCTGGTGATGACCTTCGCGGTCCTCAACCTCTTCCTCGCCGTGGTCGTCTCCGGCATGGAGAGCGTCGAGACTCTCGCCGAGCACGAGGAGGAGACCGACGCCGAGATGATGGCCATCCTCACCTCGTTGCGCGAGGACCTCACCGCCGTACGCGAGGAGTTGGCCGCGACCCGGGCGGAGCTGCGGTCGGACTCAGATCTGGACTCAGCTGCCCGCTGAGGTGATCTCCTGCAGGACCACGTTGCGGGGGCCGTCGGCGGTGCCCTTGACCACCCGCAGGAAGTAGGGCTGGTCGGGGTTGTGGTTCGGGTCGAAGGTCCAGTTCCCGCGGGGGCTGACGATGGTGCCGACCGAGCCGAGGGAGTCGGCGATCTCGTTGCGGTTGACGTCGTCGGAGAGGTCGAGCGCCTTGTCGAGCGCGGCCGCGGCGTCGTAGGCCTGCACCGAGTAGACCGTCGGGGTGGCGTCGTACGCCTTGCGGTAGTCCTTCACGAAGGCGTCGTTCATCAGCGAGTCCATCGCATCGCTGTAGTGCAGCGCGGTGCGTACGCCGGACGCGGTGCTGCCCAGCGCGGACAGCACGTCGCCCTCGGTGAGGAAGCCCGGGCCGTAGAGTCTGGTGCTCTTGGCCAGCCCGGACTCGCGGTACTGCCTCACGAACGCCTCCGCCTCCTTGCCGGCATAGGCGGCGAAGATCGCGTCCGCGCCCGAGTCCTTCGCCTTGTCGAAGAGGCCCGACCACTCCTCGGTCACGCCGGCCGGGGTGTAGCTCTGACCCGCCACGCTGCTGCCAGCCGCCTCCAGGGCGATCATGAAGCTGTCGGAGAACTCGTGACCGGCCGCGTCGTCGGAGCCGATGACGTACGCCGTGCCTCGGTCGGTCTCCTGGGCGACCGCCTTCCCGAGGGCGCCGCCGATGTCAGAGTTGGTGGAGGACGTACGCCACAGGTAGTCGGAGCCGTCGGTGAGCTGGTCGGCGCCGGCGCCGGTCACGATCAGCGGCGTCTCGCTGTTGTTCGCGACGTCCTTGGCCGCGAGCGCCGTCTCCGAGCTCACCAACCCGACGACCGCCTGGACCTCGTCGTCCTGGATCAGCCTGGTCACCGCGGCGACGCCGGTCTCGGCCCGGTCGCCCTCGTCGGCGTCGACGACGTCGATCAGCCGGCCGCCGAGCTTCCCGCCGTGCTGGTCGAGGTAGAGGTCGAAGCCTCGTGACATGTCGGTGCCGATCGACTTGTGGACGCCGGAGGTCGGCACCACCAGACCGATCGAGACCTTCGCCTCCGAGGTCGTGGCGCAGGCTGTCAAACCGAGCGCGAGCGCCGGGATGGGCGCGAGAACGAAGCGTTGCCGGCGAGCCGAGCCTGTCACGGGAGACTCCATCTGTGGGGGTGGCCTCGGGAGATTTCGAGTAGCCGAACACTGGCACAGACCGCGGCCGGGCGGTGAGCAATTCGGCGCCGTGTCCGCAAGTCGGTAGTCTCGCCCTGCCAGTCGTACTCCATGCCTGATGGGGTCAGGGAACCCGGTGAAAGTCCGGGACTGACGCGCAGCGGTGAGGATGACGGGCGGGGCACGCCCTCCTTCCGGGGAGGGCAGCCACTGGAGCCTGGCTCCGGGAAGGCGCTCCGTTCCGATCGATTCCGAGTCCGAAGACCTGCTGGCTCTGGCGGCGCCCGCCGCCAGGTCACCACGTGCCCCGCGCAAGGGCACATGACGCAGAGCAGGTGTCCTGATGGCGCGAGTCCGAACCGACCGGTGCCCCGGAGTCGGTCGTCCATGGGCGGCCGAGGACGGCCTGCTGGTGCGGCTGCGCCTGATCGGCGGGTCCGTCTCGTCCGCCGCGCTGCTCTCGCTGATCTCCGTGGCGGAGACCTACGGCGACGGGCGGATCTATCTCACCGGTCGCGCCAACCTGCAGGTGCGCGGCCTGCCGAGTCTCGACGGCGGGCTGCCCGGCGAGGTGCTCACCGCGCTGAAGGCGACCGGTCTGGTTCCGGCGCAGACCCACGAGCTCGTACGCAACGTGATGGTCTCTCCGCAGACCGGGCTCGCCGGGGGCCGCGCCGACCTGCGCGGCGTCGCGGCGTCGCTGGACCGGCTGCTGTGCGCCTCGCCGCGGCTGGCCGCGCTGCCGGGGCGGTTCCTCTTCGTGCTCGACGACGGTCGCGGCGACCTGGTCTCGCGGGAGTGCGACCTCGGGCTGGTGGCGCTCTCCGCCGTCGAGGGTCAGCTCCGGGTCGGTGACTCGTGGGGGCCCGTCGTACCGCTCACCGAGGCCGCGTCCCGGCTGGTCGCGCTCGCCTCGCGCTTCTTGGACGTACGCGGCGAGGGGCCGTCCGCGCCCTGGCACGTCGCCGAGCTGGACGCACCGATGGTCGAGCCGGTCGCGGCCGACGATCGGGTCCCGGCCGAGGCCGAGGAGCTCGGCTTCGGGCAGGTGCCCGGTGGCGAGCACGTCGCCGCCCCGGACGGAGCCCTGGACCGGGCCGCGGTCTCGGCTCTTGCGGAGCGGGCGCCGGCGGTGGTGGTGACGCCGTGGCGCGGCGTACTCGTGCCTTCGCCGCAGGTGCGCCCTCCTCGGCGCTACGACTACATCGACCAGGGGCCGGCGATCTACGTCGACTCCTTCGCGACCATCCGGCGCGAGGCCGACCTCTCCGCCGTGCCCGCCGACGCCGAGCGGCTCGCGGTGCGGATGATTCACGGCAGCGGGCAGGTCGACCTCGCCTCCGACCTGGTCATCCACCCCGATCTGGTGAAGGCCGCTAGGGGCGCGCTGGAGGCCGGGGCGCCGATCCTGTGCGACGCGACGATGGTCGCCACCGGGGTCACCCGCAGCCGGCTCCCGCGCGACAACGAGGTGCTCTGCATGCTCGGCGACGACCGGGTCCCGGCGCTCGCCCGGGAGTGGGCGACGACCCGTACCGCCGCCGCGCTGTCGCTGTGGGAGCCCTACCTCGAGGGTGCGGTGGTCGCCATCGGCAACGCCCCGACGGCCCTCTTCCACCTGCTCGAGATGATCCTCGACGGCGGTCCGCGGCCGGCGGCGATCGTCGGCTGCCCGGTCGGCTTCATCGGCGCGGCCGAGTCCAAGGAGGCGCTGGCCGCCTTCGCCGACGAGCACGGGATCGACATCCCCTTCGTCACCGTCCGGGGCCGCCGCGGCGGCTCCGCGATGACCTCCTCCGCCCTCAACGCACTCGCCCAGGAGCAGGAATGAGCACGGATGTACGCGGGCGGTTCACCGTTGTCGGCATCGGTCCCGGCGATCCCGAGCTGATCACCCTCAAGGCCGCCCGGCTGATCGGCGCGGCCCCGGTGATCGCCTACCACGCCGGGGTGCGCAAGCAGTCGCACGCTCGCCGGATCGCGTCCTCGCTGATCCCTGCGGAGGCGATCGAGGAGGAGCTGCGCTACCCGGTCACCACCGGCACCACCTCGCACCCGGGCGGCTATGTCGGGGCGATGGCCGAGTTCTACGAGTCCTGCGCGGTCCGGCTCTCCGCTCACCTCGACGCCGGCCGCGACGTGGTCCTGCTCGCCGAGGGCGACCCGCTCTTCTACGGCTCCTCGATGTATCTCCACGACCGGTTCAAGGAGGTCTACGAGACCTCCGTCGTGCCGGGCGTCCCCGCCTTCGCGGCCGCCACCGCCGCGGTCTCCACCCCGCTGGTGCGCCAGACCGACGTCCTCACCGTCCTGCCCGGCACCCTGCCCGAGCCCGAGCTCGCCCGTCGCCTGGCCGACACCGAGGCCGCGATCATCATGAAGCTCGGCCGGACCTTCCCCGCGGTCCGTTCCGCGCTCGCGGCCGCCGGGCGACTCGAGGGTGCCTGGTACGTCGAGCGTGCCTCGCAGCCCGAGGAGCGCTGGCTGCCGGTGGCCGACGTGGACCCGTCCTCCGTGCCGTACTTCTCCCTCATTGTGGTGCCTGGAGACACGGCTCCTGCACCTGCCGCGGCACGGATGCGGCAAGAGCTCCCCGCGGTCGAGCCTGTCGAGGTGACGCGCGGGGGCGTCTCGACGGGCTCGACCAGCGGGGAAGTCCTGGTCGTCGGGCTCGGGCCCGGGCCGGATGGGTGGCTGACGCCGGAGGTCAGCTCGGCGCTGGCCGAGGTGGGCCACGTCGTCGGCTATGCGCCCTACGTCAACCGGGTGCCGCAACGCGAAGGGCTGCGGCGGCACGCGTCGGGCAACACCGTCGAGGTCGACCGGGCCCGGCACGCCCTGGACCTGGCGCTCGCGGGGGAGCGGGTCGCCGTCGTCTCCGGCGGTGACGCCGGTGTCTTCGGGATGGCGTCCGCCGTGTTCGAGGCTGCCGAGGATCCAGCCTATGCCGGCGTACGCGTCCGGGTGCTGCCCGGGGTCAGCGCCGTCCAGGCGGTCGCCGCGCGGGCGGGCGCCCCGGTCGGGGCCGACTTCGCGGTGATGTCCCTCTCCGACCGGCTCAAGCCGTGGTCCGTCGTCGAGGACCGGCTGCGCGCGGTCGCGGCCGCCGACCTCGTGCTGGCCATCTACAACCCGGCCTCGCGCTCGCGCACCGAGCAGATCGGCACCGCCCGCGACGTTCTCCTGGAGCACCGCAAGCCCGACACCGTCGTGGTCGTCGGCCGCGACGTCGGGCGCGCGGAGGAGTCGCTGACCGTGACCACCCTCGGTGACCTCGATCCGGCCTCGATCGACATGAAGTGCCTGGTCATCGTGGGGGCTAGCTCGACCCGGGTCACTGGGACGGGGCAGGTCTGGACGCCGAGGTATGTCCGATGAGGGGCTGTTCCTTCGTCAAGGTATGCAGCCGAAGGCTCACATCCCTCGCGGAGCTCCGCGAGGGATGTGCACCTTGCCCTGCATACCTTGACCAAGGAACCGAGAGGCGAGCCCGATGACCGTCCACTTCGTCGGCGCCGGCCCCGGCGCGGCCGACCTGCTCACCGTCCGCGCGACGAGGATGCTCGCGGCGGCTGACGTGGTGCTCTATCCGGGCACCTACCTGGACCCCGAGGTGCTGGCGCACTGCAGCCCCGAGGCCGAGCTGGTCGACACCCAGAAGCTGGACCTGGACCAGATCGTCAGCGCGATCGTCGCCGCACACCGCGAGGGCAAGCAGGTCGTACGCCTCGTCTCCGGCGACCCCTCGGTCTACTCGGCCGTCGCTGAGCAGACCCGGCGGCTCGATGCCGCCGAGGTGCCGTGGGACGTGACGCCCGGAGTGCCGGCCTACGCGGCGGCGGCCGCGCTCGTGGGCAGGGAGCTCACCGTCCCGCTGGTGGCGCAGTCGGTCGTCCTCACCCGGACCCAGGCCCGGTCGACCGCCATGCCGGAGGGGGAGTCGCTGGCCGCGTACGCGGCGACCGGAGCCACGCTCGTGCTCCACCTGGCGATCCGGCGCACCCGCGAGCTGATGGCCGAACTGCTGCCCTACTACGGTCCGCAGTGCCCGGTCGTGGTCGTCTACCGCGCCAGCCAGCCCGACGAGCTCGTGCTGCGCGGGACCGTCTCGACGATCGCCGACGCGGTCGAGGAAGCAGAGCTGCGACAGGCGGCCGTGATCCTCGCCGGGCCCGCACTGGCCCGCGACGGCGGCGAGTCGTTCCTCTACGACGCGGCCAGGGAGCGTGCCTGATGGATCTGTACGACGCGATCAACCGCCGTCGCGACACCCGTGCGGAGTTCACCGGCGAGCCGGTTGCTCCCGAGGTGCTCGAGCGGGTGCTGTCGGCCGCGCACGCCGCCCCGAGCGTCGGGATGACCCAGCCCTGGGACTTCGTGCTGGTGCGCTCGCCCGAGAGGCTGTCGGCCTTCCGTGAGCACGTCGCCACCGAGCGAGAGGTCTTCGCCTCCTCGCTGGCGGGGGAGCGCTCCGAGACCTTCTCGAAGATCAAGATCGAGGGGATCTGCGAGTCCGGGCTCGGCGTGGTCGTCGGCTACGACCCGACTCGCGGCGGCTCGGCGGTCCTCGGCCGCCACGCGATCGCCGACGCCGGTCTCTACTCGACCGTCCTCGCCATCCAGAACCTCTGGCTCGCCGCCACCGCCGAGGGCCTCGGCGTCGGCTGGGTCAGCTTCTACCGCGAGGAGTTCCTGCGCGACCTGGTCGGCCTGCCCGACCACGTACGTCCCGTCGCCTGGCTCTGCGTCGGCGCCGTCGCCGACCTCCCCGACGTCCCCGACCTGGAGCGTTTCGGCTGGCGCCACCGCTCCGCGCTCTCGACGGTGGTGCACGAGGAGAGGTTTGGGTAGTCCGTCAGGATCAGGTCGTGAAGAAGTACGTCCTCTTCGATCATGACGGTGTTCTGGTGGACACCGAGCTCTGGTACTTCAAGGCCGGCGAACGAGCGTTGGCGGAGATCGGTGTGGCGCTGGATCAGGAGCGATATCTCCGCGACATGAGCCAGGGGCTGGGCACCTGGACCCAGGCTCGGGCGGCCGGTGTCGACGAGCCGGTCATCGACAGGCAGCGTGAGGCGCGGGACGCCTACTACCAGGAGTATCTGCGGACCGAGGCGATCGAGATCGACGGAGTTGTCGACGCGCTCGCCGACCTGTCGCAGTACGTCCGGATGGCCATCGTGACCACGGCGAAGCGGGCCGACTTCGACCTCATCCACCAAGGGCGGCAGATCACCGGGTTCATGGACTTCGTGCTGGTCCGTGAGGACTACGACCGCTCCAAGCCGCACCCGGAGCCGTACTTGGCAGGGCTGAAGCGATTCGGTGCGACCCGTGACGAGACGCTCGTCGTCGAGGACTCGTCCCGAGGTCTCGCGTCGGCAGTTGCCGCGGGCATCGACTGTGCGGTCGTACGCAACAGCTTCACCGCGACCCAGGACCTCTCGCGGGCAACTCATCGGATCGACGCCTTGGCCGAGCTCGCGAGCATCGTCCGCGGGTAGTGCTCTCGAGCCACTGTGATCGGGGAAGCTCTGCCCGTGGGTGGTGCGTGTGACGGGCGATCACGGATTCGTGATCGTCAGACCGGTGATGGTCCAGCTGCCGCTCATGCTGACGGTGTGACCCTGCTCGAAGCCGAGGATCGGGCAGATGAAGCCTGTCGGGGTGTCGGTGACGACCAGGGAGGACCCGGTTGACGTGAACACCCCGGTCGCGTCATCGAAGACGCCGCTCACGGCACCGGCGATGTTGAACGCGCAGTCGGCGGCCTGGACGAACAGCGCCACGTTGGTGAATGCGGCGGGCGAGACCGAGCCGACCTCGGGTCCTGTGATGGCGAACTGCCAGGCACCGATGGGGTCGAAGGTGGAATCGCCGATGATCGGGTTGGTGCAGCCGCCATGGACGACTTGGCCCCACGTCGTAGCGGGTGCCCCGAAGAGCCTGCTCGCGCCCGCATTGGGGATGGTCCCGGACATGTCGAAGTCTTCGCAGATGAACGTCTGGCCGGCCTCAACGAAGGTGAAGTCGACGTAATCTCCGGTGAGATCGACCAGGGGTCCGCCGTGTGGTGTGTAAGCGTCGACATCGGCCTGCGCCGGTGAGGACGTCGCTACGACGGTTGCATTGCGAGTGCCCCGGCCGCAAGAGCGGTGAGCACCCGACTGACGAGGTTCTTCATGGTTCTCCCTGGAGGTGCGGGGTTAGTACCGAGAGGTTCACGCAGTGGCCGCGTGAGGAACGGTGACGTGCAGCCCGAGGGCGTTGTCGGCTGGGTCAGCTGCTACCGCGACGAGTTCCTGCTCTTCCTGGTCGGCCTGCCCGACCACGTACGTCCCGTCGCCTGGCTCTGTGCCGGTCAGGTCGACGGCGTACCCGAGGTCCTCGATCTGGAGCGCTTCGGCTGGCGCCACCGCTCCGCCCTCTCCTCGGTGGTCCATGAGGAGAGGTACACAGCAGCGTTGCCCTGATCGGTCACTCACCCTCGCCGTCCGGCAGGGGTGGCCGCTCTGGCACCTCAGGTCCGGGCAGCGGGCACGAAGGTCTAGCTGGCGATCCGCTGCACATGCTGAGGTCTTCCAACGGAACTCGGTTGAAGGCGTTGATCTGGCCTTGGGTGGCACGCACTGGGTTGTTCGGGCCTGAAGCCATAGCACTTACCAGGGGGCTGAGATCATCACCGTTCGTGCCGCAGTTGGCAAAAGACGGAATGTCGATGCCCGTAGACGGCGGGATGGTGCGACCGTTGTCATTTCTATAGTAGGGGCTGTTCAACGGACCCCGTGAGCCCGGATGTAGTCCGTCATAAGCGCCCAAAGGACCGCCGTTGTTGGCGTTGTAGCTCCCGCGGGCAAAATCTCCCCAGAGATACAGCTCAGCCGGGTGTTTCGTCCGGCACCGCGGACCGAGATCGACCGGCACTCCGTCAACTTCAAGGTCACTGAGCTGGATGAAGACCTTGCCGTTCACTAGCGCGGACGCCCCTGGAATGTCGCTCGGCCGCGGAGCGCACCCCGACGCCGCAGCCGGCCTGGACCACAGATGGACCATCAACGGCTGGACCTTGCCGCCGACCGGCGGGACGGAAATCGTCAGCGTTGCTGTGGCAGGGATGGTGCCGAAGGCGACCAGGTTGACCTTGTCTTCGGTGACGATCCCCACCTCGGCACCACCGCCCTCGATTGGCTTGATCGGGTACATCGGGTGCCGAAAGTAGGACGTCGGCCACTGTGTACTTGGATCCTCTGTCGCGCACGACGGTTGGTAAAATGGGTCGGGGAGGCAGGCAACTTTTCTAACGCAACTTGGCCCTACGTATCCCGTCGGATTCTCGATCGGATTGTTGAACTCCCCGTAATACATGGCCGCCCAGATCGGACGAGCTGTGATGGACATCTTCGAGCGCCGAGCGACTGCGTTTTGTGAAGCGGTGACGGTGCCTTCGGTGATGCTGATCGACCGGGGGGTGGGAAGGTCGCTGAATCCCGGCAGGCCCGCGGCCGGGTCGTCCGCGATCAACGCCTTCAGTTCCGGTATCGGAGCTTTCACATTGCTCTTGGTGGCACTTTGCGGATCGACTTCGGGGTCGCCCGTGGCCGGACCGGTGGGGAGAGCCAGGAAGGTAGTTGCCAGCAATAGGACGCCGACGGTCGCTCGGCCGGCGCGTGCTCCGAGGCGGGGAATGCGCATGAAGAGTTCCTCACGGTGGTCGGGTCCGGCGAGGGGCCGTACGGGTGTCCGCCCCCAGTTAAGTCCTAGGGTGTGGCGCTCGCCACATGTTCGATGAGCGTTGGGCTCGGAATCGGCGAAAGTTGTCACGCGCGTGACAACTTCGCTCGACTCGTCAATCCGGATGATCAGGGATTGGTGATCGTCAGGCCGGTGATCGCCCAGGTGCCGCTCACGCTGATGGCATCGTCTTTCATGAAGCCGAGGATCGGACAGATGAATCCGGCAGGGTCGTCGGCGATCGTCATGGTCGACCCAGTGGGCGTGAACACGCCAGTGACGTCGTCAAGCGTGCCGGAAACGTCCCCAGCGACGTTGAACGAGCAGCCAGCGGCCGAAAGGAGGAAGCTCACATCAGCGAGCTTGGCGGGCGATACCGATCCGACCTCGGGCCCTGTGATCGTAAATCCCCAGGTCCCAATCGGGTCGAACGTGGTAGCGCCGAAGATATTGTTGAAGCAGCCGCCGTAGTCGAGTTGGTCCCATGTGGCGGCCATGGTCCCGAGCGGCCTGCTGAGATCGGCGCTGATCAGAGTGCCGTGCAAGTCGAACTGATCGCAGCTGAACGTCTGCCCGACAAACTCGTCAGTGAAGGCGATCTCGTTGCCGATGAAGGCGACGGCGGGTCCGCCGTGTGGTGTGTATGTGTCGGCAGCAGCGTGGGCGGGCAAGGACATCACCGCGGCCGTGGCGATAGTGAGCCATCCGGTGGCGAGACCAGTGAGGACGCGATTGATCAAGTTCTTCATCAACTTCTCCAGCGGAGGTGGGTTGGCGATGTCGGAAGGGGTCTGTGCCGATGGCAGTTGCCAACGACACAGACCCCGGATGGATCGGTTCAGCGCTGGTCGATCACGGGTTGGTGATGGTGAGACCGTTGGCCGTCCAGGTCCCGGCCACGGAGATGGACTGTCCCTGTCCGACACCCAGGATCGGGCAGATGAAGCCGACCGGGTTGTCTGAGATGGTCAGCGTTGACCCGGTGGGCGTGAACACCTGCGTGGAGTCGTTGAAGGTGCCGCTCACCTCGCCCGCGACGTTGAACGAGCAGCCGGCGGCCTCGACAAACGCGGTGACGCTGGTGAGCGTGGCCGGCGAGACCGAGCCGACCTCGGCTCCGTCGACCCTCACGCCCCAGGTACCAGTCGGGTCGACGGTGGTGTCACCGGCGATCGGGTTGGTGCAGCCGCTGGACGCGAGGTTGGGCAGCGTACCGGCGGCCTCCCCGAACTCCCGGGTCTGACCCGGGTCGATGATGTTGCCGGTGAGGTCGAACTGCTCACAGGTCAGCGTCTGGTCGGCCTCGACCGCGGTGAAGGACACGTTGTTCCCGACAAACGTGATCGGGTTCGTGCCGTTCGGGGTGTAGCCGGCGGCGGCGGCCTGGGCCGGCGCGGACATGGCCGCGACGGTCCCGACAGCGAGGGCTCCGGCAGCGAGACCGGTGAGCACGCGGCTGGTGATCTTCTTCATGATGTTTCTCCTTGTGTGGTGTTGTGTTGAACCCGAGAGGCTCACGCGGTGCCCGCGCGAGGATTGGCGATCTGCAGCTCGAGGGAGTTGTCGGTGCCCGGCACCAGGGCGTTGATCGGGATGGAGCCGAACCAGGGGAAGAAGCCGGGGATGTCGAAGAAGTTCAGCGCGGCACACCCGGTGAAGCTCCCGATCGTGTAGGTCGAGGTGACCCGGCCGCCGCCGTTGACGGTGAAGAACTCACCCTCAGGAGTGCTGGCGGTGATGGTGACCGGTTCGGAGGTGTGGCAGCGGCTGCCGACAGCCAATGGCCACCAGATGCCGAACACCTTGGCCTCGACGTCGCTGAGCTGGATGTCGTAGGCGACCGTCGAGGTGAGCGTCGACTTGCCCAGCTGGCTGGTGGGCACGATGGCGCCGGACAGTGACCCGACCTGGGTCATGGTGACCTTGGCTCGGGCCGGGATCCCGAAGATGTCGAAGCTCATCGTCTGGGTCGGGATGGCGAGGGATCCCCCGACGATGTGGCCGTTGGTGGTGTCGATGACTGACTTGAGCACCGAGGGCCCGATGGCCATCGACGAGTCGACCTGCGCACCGATGTGCGTCGTACCGACGGCGTCGTAGTCGACCTTGAGGGTCGGGTTCTCGACGGCTTGGGCAGCGGGTGCCCCCGTGAGCAGCGCGGTGGCCACGAGCGCGGCGAATGCTGTGGCGACCCACGTGCGGTGACGGGGTGGAGGCTTGGTTCTCACGTTTTCCCCTTGCGGTCCGGGATGGATGACGCCACCCATTGACGCGGCCGCTGCCGAGGGCTGGCAACCGCGATGCCGCCGCGAGGTCGGGGATCCCGCCAAAACTGTCAGGTTGGTGACAACTTCGACCCAGCACGGAAAAGTTGTGAGGACCGTCACAACTTTTCAGGGTTATCCGGGAGCGAACCTCTGCCGCTCTGGACGCGGGGTCCGGCCGAGCCCTTCACTGCAGGGGATGTCGTCCTTCGCGCGGCTCCCCAGGTCGCAGCGCAGCGAGGGACGAGTGCGGAGGAGAGTTGCGTGACGACGAGGACACGACCGACTACGGATACGTTCACGGGCCCGATCCCGAGAAGGCCCCGGCCAACGCTGCGAATCGACCTTTCGCCGCCGCCCGACGCGATCGCTCGGGAGATCGTGGTGGCCTACCGGCCCCGGGCCCGTGACCTGTCTCGCCGCATCGCCGGACGCATCTGCCGCGAGGTGGCCGCGTTCGGCGATCCACGGGTGCACGACGTCATCGAGGAGGCACTCGGCGAGGCGGTCTCCCTGTTCGTCGACGCGATGGCCGGTGCACCCGTACGTGGGGCGACCGTGGCCCACATCTATCGACGTCTGGGCAGCCTGGAGGGAAGGGCCGGCCACAACCTCGATGCGATGCGAGCGGCACACCACATCGCGACGCAGGAGTTCTGGCGGGAGATGTCGAAGATCGCCGGCGAGCTGGAGCTGCCGCTGGCGTCGGTGAGCTACCTCGCCGAGGCACTCATGGACTACCAGCACCAGCTCCTCGAGCACGCGATGCGGGGCTTCGCCGAGCCCGCTCCGCCGATCGATCCCCGGCTGCCGCTCTTCGCGGCGCTCGTCGGCGACGTACGAGCGGGCGACCTGCGTGCTCTGGCCAGCCGTGCCGGCTGGGCCATCACCGATCGGGTGGCCGTGGCGGTGATTCCGGGTGGACCGGTCTCCGCCCACCTCGGCGCGCCCACGGCACGTCTGCTCGCCGGCTCGAGCGAGGGTGCCATGGTCATGATCGGGGCCTCGGGCGAGGTACAGCTTCGGGCCAAAGCGGTGGTCGCTGAGACGAGCCGCCCGGTCGCGGTCACCTGGGAGGTACGACTCGACGACACCCGCCACGCCGTTCGGTGGGGCATGCGGGCCCTGGCCCTGGTCGCCGAGCAGGTCATCCGCGCTTCTGAGGACGGCATCGTGTGGTGTGCCGCGCACCAGTCGGAGCTGTGCCTGCACGCCGACCCGATGCTGCGCCGGTTCGCGGACGAACAGCTGCTGGCGCCGCTCATGGAGGAGACCCCGAAACGGCGCCTGGCGCTCGCCGAGACCATGTTGGTCTGGCTGCGTACCCGCCCCAGCGCCCCCGTCGTCGCCGAGCACCTCATGGTCCACGAGCAGACCGTGCGCCACCGGCTCAGGCGTATCAAAGACCTCTTCGGCGACCGTCTCAGTGACCCGTCAGAGACCGTCGGGCTGCTCGCGGCCCTCGAGTCGACCACCCCGCGGTGGCGCCGCGACCTCGCCGGCTGATCTCACCCGATGGAGTGGGTCCACTGTGTGACCGACCTGGCCGGGGCCCAACCGGTGAAGGTGCCGATCGGGGCGGAGGTCTCGACCGCGATCCGGGTGAGCTCTCCGCCGTGTGCCTGGTAGGCGGTGGCGAGGAGCTGCTCGGTCTCCAGGGTGACGCCGTGGACGACGATGCGGCCGCCGGGGCGGAGGGCTCGCAGACAGGCGTCGAGTACGCCGGGGCGGGTCGCGCCGCCGCCGATGAAGATCGCGTCGGGGGCAGGGAGGTCGGCCAGGGCATCGGGGGCGCGGCCCTCGACGACGGTCAGGCCGGGTACGCCGAGGTGGCTCGCGTTGCGGGCGATCCTGGCCGCTCGGTCTGGGTTGGCCTCGATCGCGGTCGTGGTGCAGGTGGGGTGGGCGCGCATCCACTCGATGCCCACCGAGCCTGCGCCTGCGCCGACGTCCCAGAGGTGCTGACCCGGGACCGGGGCGAGGCGGGCCAGCGCCGAGGCCCGAAGGTCGCGCTTGGTCAGCTGGCCGTCGTTCTCGAAGGCGTCATCGGGGAGGCCGGCAGCCCAGCCGAAGAGCGGTGCGCCTACGCACTCGATCGCCACGATGTTGAGCCGCGGCACCTCGCGGGCCCAGGCCGAGGCGGTCGCGGTCTGCATGCTCTCCGTCTCCGTTCCGAGTTCACCGAGGACCGTCAGAGATGAGGCGCCCAACCCGGCTGTGACCAGCAGGTTCGCGACCTGCCCAGGAGTGGACTCGTCCGAGGAGAGCGCCAGGATCCGGCGGCCGGGAGCGAGCTCGCGCGCGACCAGCGAGACGTCGCGGCCGACGAGGCTGACGACCGCGCACGACTCTGCGGGCCAGCGCATCCGGGCGCGGGCGAGGGCGACGGAGGAGACGGCCGGTTCGATGCGTACGTTCTCCCGACCGAGAAGCGAGATCAGGGTCGTTCCGATGCCGGAGACGAGCGGGTCGCCCGAGGCCAGCGCGACCGCGTCCCCGAGGCCGTCGATGAGCGCCGGGAGCCCCTCGCGCAGCGGTGACGGCCAGGGTTCGCGCCGCTGGCCGGGGACGTCCGGGACGAGGTCGAGATGGCGCTTGCCGCCGAGGAGGACGGCGGAGTCTCGGATCAGCTGCTGGTGACGTACGGGGATCTCGTCCCAACCTCCGGCACCGATGCCCACCACGACGATCATGAGGCCAGACGCTACAGTGGCCGCTCAGGCGCGAGGTGCCCCGACTGCCCAGTCATCGGCTCTGTCACAGGAGCTGGTGAGGACGGTGGGAAGGGAGAATCTGGGAAGCCGGTGAGAATCCGGCACAGGCCCGCTGCGGTGAACGAGCCCCCTCGTGGGGGGACTCGACAAGTCCGAAGACCGGCCCCGCGTCCATCCAATCCAAGCGATAGGGAGCGGGAGCCTCTCCATGCCGGTTCATTACCCATTTTCTGCCGTCCTCGGCTGCCAGGCCGATGACCTCGACGACATGGGCCTCGCGCTCGTGCTCACCACCATCTCCCCGGAGATCGGCGGGGTCCTGGTCCGTGGCGAGAAGGGGACCGCGAAGTCGACGGCCGTGCGCGGCCTGGCGGCCGTGCTGCCCTCGATCTCGGTCTACGCCGGGGATCGGTTCTCGATCGACCCGGCCGACCCGTCCGCGGAGTCGCCTGACGGGCCCTTCGGGTCCGCCGCCGTCGAGGAGAGCAGGCCCGTGCGCCTGGTCGAGCTCCCGGTAGGGGCGACCGAGGACCGGGTCGTCGGCTCGCTCCACCTGGAGAGCGCGCTGTCGCGTGGCGCGGTCGAGTTCGAGCCGGGACTGCTCGCGCGGGCTCACCGCGGCCTGCTCTACGTCGACGAGGTCAACCTGCTCCACGACCACCTCGTCGACCTCCTCCTGGACGCGGCGGCGATGGGGCGGGTCAGCGTCGAGCGGGACGGCGTCTCGGTCGAGCACGCCGCCCGGTTCGTGCTGATCGGCACGATGAACCCCGAGGAGGGCGAGCTGCGCCCGCAGCTCCTGGACCGCTTCGGGCTCACGGTCGAGGTCGCCGCGCCCCGGGATCCGGCGCTGCGCGCCGAGGTCGTACGCCGCCGGATGGCCTTCGACCTGGACGCTCCCGCGTTCGTCGAGCGCTATGAGGCCGCCGAGCGCGACCTGACCGCACGGGTCTCCACCGCGCGCGCCCTCGTCGGGAAGGTTCGGCTCACCGCTCCCGGGCTGCTCAAGATCGCCGAGGTCTGCGCGGCGTTCGAGGTCGACGGGCTGCGCGCCGACATCGTCACCGCCCGCACCGCGGTCGCGCACGCCGCCTGGGCCGGTCGCTCCGAGGTCACCCGCGAAGACATCCGCCGGGCTGCTCTGCTGGCGCTCCCGCATCGGCGCCGTCGCAACCCCTTCGACGCTCCCGGGCTCGATGAGGACCTGCTCGACCGCATCCTCGGCGACGAAGAGTTGCCGCCCGAGCCGCCGGAGGGAGGGCCTTCGGATGACTCGGAGGACAACTCGGGCGCCGAAGGTGACCGTGTTGGTCTCGACACGCCTCCGCCTAGCGGCTCCGGCGGCTCGACCAGCGATGAGGACGGCTCGACCGACCAGCAACCGCCGGTTGAGCCCGCGAGCGAAGCGAGCGCCCAACCGGATGGGCACAGTGAGACCAACACAGCCGGTTCCGCAGGCGAGTCCGTCACTGCCGCTGCCACCGCCTACCGCCCCCGCCTCCTGACCGTGACCGGCCTGGGCATGGGCCGCACCGGCGGCCGGAGCAAGGCGATCGGCAGCAGCGGCCGCCGGATCGGCGCCAGCGTGAGCACCCGCGGCTCGCTCCACCTCGTCGAGACGCTCAAGGCGGCCGCGGGCAAGCAGGGCGCCCGGGACCGTACGTCGGCGAAGGTGGAGTTGCGGATCGAGGATCTCCGCACCGCGGTCCGTGAGGGCCGGGAGGCCAACCTGGTGCTCTTCTGCGTGGACGCGTCCGGGTCGATGGCCGCGCGCAAGCGGATGGCGCAGGTGAAGGCCGCGGTCCTCTCGCTGCTGCTCGACGCCTACCGGCGCCGCGACAAGGTCGGGATGATCACGTTCCGGGGCGAGGGCGCCGAGCTGGTGCTGCCGCCGACCGGGTCGGTCGACCTCGCCGCGGCACGTCTCGACGAGGTGCCCGCCGGAGGACGTACGCCGCTGGCCGAAGGCCTCCTCGAGGCCGCCCGCGTGCTCCAGCGCGAGCACCTGCGCGACCCCGATCTGCGGCCGCTGCTGGTGGTCGTCACCGACGGTCGCGCCAACTCCAAGACCCACGGCAAGGAGGCCGTCCGACGTTCGCAGCAGGCCGCCGCGTACGTCGCCGGTCTGGGCGTCACCACCGTCGTCATCGACTCCGAGAGCGGGCCGATGCGGCTCGGGCTGGCTCGGCAGCTGGCCGACCACCTGGGTGCCGAGCACGTGCCGGTCGCCGAGGTGAGCGCCGAGGCGCTGACCTCCGCCGTCCACGGGTTCACCGGATCCACCATGGGAAGGGGCGCTGCCTGATGCCGAAGGGACAGCCGCTGAACGTACCCGACGACGGGCTCACCACCCGCCAGCGCCGCAACCGGCCCCTGGTGATGGTCCACACCGGCCCCGGCAAGGGGAAGTCGACCGCCGCCTTCGGGGTCGCGCTGCGAGGCTGGAACCAGGGCTGGCGGATCGGGGTCTTCCAGTTCGTGAAGTCGGCCAAGTGGCGCATCGGCGAACAGACCGTGCTCGAACGCCTCGGCAAGCTGCACGAGGAGACCGGCGAGGGCGGGCCGGTCGACTGGCACAAGATGGGCTCCGGCTGGTCCTGGAGCCGCAAGCAGGGTGACGCCGAGGACCACGCCGCGGACGCCGCCGAGGGCTGGGCCGAGATCAAGCGGTGCCTTGCCGCGGAGACGTACGACCTGCTCGTCCTCGACGAGTTCACCTACCCGATCAAGTGGGGCTGGGTCTCTGCCGACGAAGTGGCCTCGGTGCTCGCCGAGCGGCCGGGGCGACAGCACGTCGTGATCACCGGTCGCGACGCCGACCCCGCCCTGCTCGAGGTCGCGGACCTGGTCACCGAGATGACCAAGATCAAGCACCCGATGGACGCCGGCCAGAAGGGCCAGCGGGGCATCGAATGGTGACCCTGCCCCGGCTGGTCGTCGCTGCTCCCTCCACCGGCTCGGGCAAGACGACCATCGCCACCGGGCTGATGGCGGCGCTGCGTTCGGCAGGGCATGAGGTCAGCGGTCACAAGGTGGGGCCGGACTACATCGACCCGGGCTACCACGCGCTCGCCACCGGGCGTCCGGGCCGCAACCTCGACCCTCACCTGGTGGGGGAGTCGCGCGTCGTGCCGCTGCTTCTCCACGGTGCCGCCGGCGCGGACGTGGCGGTCGTCGAGGGCGTCATGGGCCTCTACGACGGCCGCCTCGGCACCGACGGGTTCGCCTCCACCGCCCACGTCGCGGCGCTGACCTCCTCGCCGGTGGTCCTGGTCCTCGACGTCGCCCGGATGTCCCGCTCCGCTGCCGCGATCGCCGCCGGGATGGCGGCCTTCGACCCGTCCGTACGCATCGGGGGAGTCGTGCTCAACCGCTGCTCCCCGGGGCGCAACGCCGAGGAGATCCGGCGCGCGCTGGAGCAGCTCGGGCTGCCTGTGCTCGGCATGCTCCCGCGCGACGAGTCGCTCGCCTCCCCGTCGCGCCACCTGGGCCTCGTACCGGTCGCCGAGCGTGACGAGTCGGTAGCGCTGATCGAGCGGCTGGGGGAGCAGGTCGCCGCCCACCTGGACCTGCCCGTCCTGCTGGAGGTCGCCCGGTCGGCTCCGGCGCTGGGCGGGGAACCCTGGGATCCGGTGGCGGCGATGCGCGAGAGCGACCGTGTTGGTTTCGACACGGCGTCGCTCGTACCTCACGACGCCGGCTCAACCAGCGCAACCGCTGGTCGACCGGTGGTCGCCGTCGCGGGTGGCAGGGCGTTCACGTTCCGCTACCCCGAGACCGAGGAGCTCCTGGAGGCGGCAGGCTGCGACGTACGCTCCTTCGACCCGCTCACCGATCCCGCGCTCCCTGAGGGGACGAGCGGGATCTACCTCGGCGGCGGCTTCCCGGAGATGTACGCCGCCGACCTCGCCGCCAACTGCAGCCTGCTCCGCGACCTCCGGGCCGCCGTCGAAGCCGGGATCCCGACGGTCGCCGAGTGCGCCGGGCTCCTCTATCTGGCCGAGTCCCTCGACGGCGTACCGATGGCCGGCGCCATCCCCGCCCACGCCGCCATGAGCGAGCGCCTGACCCTCCGCTACCCGGTCGCCACCGCCCCCTCCGACTCGCTCCTCACCCGCGCCGGCGAGCAGGTCACCGGCCACGAGTTCCACCGCACCACGACAACCCCTCCCGCTGGGACCCAGCCCGCCTGGTCGATCGAGACGGCACCTACGCCGGCCGAGACGGCACCTACGCCGGCCGAGACGGCACCTACGCCGGCCGAGACGTCAACTGCGTCGAGCGAGACGCCAGTTTTGGACGACGAGAGTCGAGTTTCGCGAGCCGCAACGGCCAACTCAGCCGCCGGAACTGCCAACTCGGCCGATGCAAGTGCCAACTCGGCCGACCCGACTGACGTCTCGGCCTCCACAAGTGCCGTCTCGGCAGGCGGGGGTGACGGTTCGGGGCTGGTGGGGTTTGCGTCGGACACGCTGCATGCGTCGTACCTGCATGTGCATTGGGCCGGTCATCCAAAGCTGGCGGCGCGTTTTGCAGCGGCGGTTCATGGTGCGACGCCGCACTTCCCCGCCATGGCGGGGAACGGCGGCGCGGTGAGCGCCGGTTCGGCCGCAGAATCCCGCCATGGCGGGGAAATGCCAGCCGCTGCGGACGGCCCGCTGACGGATCCGCTGCGGCACCACGGGGACGTCGAGGTGGGGGAGGGGCTGCTCGACTTCGCGGTGAACGTCTATCCCGGCGAGCGGCCGGAGTGGCTGGACCAGGCGCTCCACGAGTCGCTGTCGTCGGCGGCCTACCCGGACGAGGAGCCGGCACGGGCGGCGCTGGCGAAGCACCACGGCCGCGAGTGGGCGGAGGTGCTACCGACGGCGGGGGCGGCAGAGGCATTCACTCTGGTCGCCCGGGCGCGCCCCTGGCGGAACCCTGTCGTCGTCCACCCCCAGTTCACCGAGCCCCACGCGGCGCTCGAGCAGGCCGGGCACACGGTCACCGAGGTACGCGGCCGGGCCGAGGACGGGTTCGCCCTCGACCCGGCCGCGGTGCCCGATGACGCGGATCTGGTCGTCGTCGGCAACCCGACCAACCCCACGGGCGTACTCCACCCCGCCACCACCCTCCGCGCCCTCCTCCGTCCCGGCCGGCTGGTCGTGGTCGACGAGGCGTTCATGGATGCGGTTCCAGGCGAGCCCGAGACCCTCACTGCGGAGCGCACAGAGGGCCTGCTGGTCATCCGGAGCCTGACGAAGCACTGGTCGATCCCCGGCGTACGCGCCGGCTACGTCGTCGGCTACGCCGCCGCGATCAGCGACCTGGAGGCGGTGCGTACGCCGTGGTCGGTCTCGGCTACCGCGGCCGCCGCGATGCTCGCCTGCGCCACCGAGCGCGCCAGCGCCGAGGCCCGCGAGCGCGCGGAGCGGATCGCGTCCTGGCGCGACCATCTCGAGACCGGCCTACGGGACCAGCAGATCGAGTACGTCCCCTCGGCCGCCTCCTTCGTCCTGGCCTGCCCGGGCGCCGGAGTCCGTGAGGCCCTGCGTGATGACGGCATCGCCGTACGCCGCGCCGACACCTTCCCCGGCCTCGGCCCGGACTGGGTGCGGATCGCCGTACGTCCCCCCGAACTCACGGACGAGCTCCTCAACGCACTCGGCCGACTGCAGGCGAAGCGGTGACCCGTGAATCGGCCGCCGCACTTTCCCGCCATGGCGCGGAAAGTCGGGGGAGCACCAGCCCCCCCGGGCGCAAGAT
>NZ_JBEXJF010000055.1:0-27912 GCF_040608935.1 Nocardioides sp. NPDC004968 | reverse complement strand
ACCAGACGGGTGTGATGGCAAGGCGACGCCGCGAGGGCATACCGGGTGTCTGTTGAGCGGCGTCAACGCCGCCAGCGCGCCCGTATGGTGGCGCGCAGCAGGCGGAGATCGGTGGATCTGGGCTAAGGCAGCGGCCCACCGGCGAGAGCCACGACGACCCCGACCCCTGCCGCGAGCAGCAGCGTGAGGACCACCCCACGCTTGAGCAGCAGCAGGAGTACGCCGGCGGCAGCCAGCACCACCCACTGCCACCATTCGCTCGTCGCCAGCGCCAGCGGGACCGCGGACCCGAGGATGGCACCGATCGCAGCCGGCCCGGCGCCGTCGAGGAAGGCACGGGCGAGCGGCGAAGAGCGCAGCGCCTCGAAGTGCCGTCCACCCGCGATGATCATCACGAACGACGGTCCGAACGCGATCGCGGCAGCACCCAGCGCCCCGAGGAGTCCGGCGGCCGCGAAGCCGACGACCGCGACGGTGTGGACGACCGGGCCCGGGGTGATCTGCCCGAGCGCGACCGCGTTGAGGAACTCGGCGTCGCTCATCCAGCCATAGCGGTCGACCGCATCGGACTGCATCAGCGGGATGATCACGAACCCGCCGCCGTACGACAGCGCGCCGACCTTGAAGGCCGTCCACGCCAGCGGTGCTGCCACCGCTGCGGTGAGCGCTCCTTGAGCCAACAAAGGCAGGGTGAGGACGGACTGGAAGGAGTTCGTACGCCACGGCCTCCGCATCGCCACCTCGACGAGCCCGGCGCCCACGAGCACGAGGACCACCCAGGCCCCGGTGGTCGCGGCGGCGACGGTGCCGACGACGGCGTAGAGGATCCATCGCGGACGCGACGGGGTCCGCTCGTAGGAGGACGGCACCAGCGCCCAGCCCGCCGCGACCGCGACCGCGGCGACCGCCGCACCGGCCCCGGCGCCCGCGCCCAGCACCCACGCTGGCGGGTCGCCCAGGAACAGCGCGGCCAGGGCGACGATCAGCACCAGCCCCGGCAGGATGAACGCGAGCCCGCCGACCAACGCGCCGAGCGCTCCGCGTACCCGCCAGGCGGTGAAGATCGCCAGCTGGGTCGAGGAGGGTCCGGGGAGCAGGTTGCAGGTCGCGATCGCGTCCTCGAACTCCTCCGGCTCCACCCAGCCACGGCGCTCGACGACGGTCTCGCGCAGCAGGCGGATGTGGGCGGGCGGACCGCCGAACCCGATGACACCGATCCGGCCCCACTCCCGAGTGATCTCCACCAGCGTCGTGGTCATGACGCGCAGCGTACGGGCTCGGCGCGATGTTTCTCACTTGTGGATCTTCTGTAACCCTAAGGTGGCGAAAAGCTGCGTCATGACCTGGCCGCGACCCCGTTTCTCTCACGTGAAGGCCGCCGGACAACGGACGGCCAGCGCCGTCCGAGAAGAGGAACACCATGGCTACCACCACGATCACCGCACGTCACCGCAGTGACCTGACCGCCGTCGAGTCGCTCCGCAACAACGTCGTCGACGCCGTCCGCAGCCTCCGCAAGCCCGACCCGTCCGAGCACAAGCACCGCGGCGGGATGCCGCCGGCCGTAGGCACCACGATGTTCGGCGTCGCCGCCGTGGCAGCCACCGGCATCGTCGCGCTCGGCGCCTTCCGCTGACCATGCGCCTACATCTTCGGTCCGTCGTACACAGCCTGATGCTGTGGGTGGACGCCCTGGGCCTACTGAGGGGGAGGGCCAGGGCGCGGTCGGGGGGCCGCACCACGGACTGAGTGTCGTCGCACGAGCGGATCGGGGGATTCACGCTCGAGCAGACGGCACATGCGAGAGATCTCGTCGCACCGAGGGTCATCGACCAGATCTCGCAAGACCGCAGCCGACCATCGAGGGGGATGGTCGGCTGCGGCGTTTCCAGAGCGCGGATGTCAGGCCGGGACCGACGACTCCTCCACCCATCCGCCGTCGACAGGATCGGCGGCGGCCGCGTCGCGGCGTACGTCGGCGTCCTTCCACAGGTCGAGCAGCACCGCCGGCCAGATCTCCTCGTCGGTCGCCGCGAGCTCCGCCCGCGTCCACCAGCGGTGCTCGGCCATGGTGAGCAGCTCCTCCTCGGTGTGGCCGGCGGTGGAGACCTCGAAGGCCGGCACCCAGCACGCGTAGAAGACGTCGTCCTGGTCGATGACCACGTCGCTGTAGCCGTGCACCACGGTGCGCCGCATCGTCGGCCCGAACAGGTCGGCCTCGGTGACCAGGAGGCCGGTCTCCTCCTCGAGCTCGCGCACCGCGGCGATTCGCTCGCTCTCGCCCGGATCGATGCCACCGCCGGGGGTGATCCACCAGCGCGCTCCCGGGATGCCCGGGTCGGAGTCGGCGAAGAGCAGGATCCGGTCGCGGTCGTCGATCAGGAGCACCCGGACCGTGCTCCGGGTGCGGCGTGGCCGCTCCTCGGGAGCGACCGGGACGAAGGTGCGCGGGGAGTCTTCCTCGGAGGCCATGGCCCCATCCTCACCCACGCGGCGCGTACATGATCACGCCCATCCCGGCCAGGCACAGCGCCGCGCCGGCGATGTCCCAGCGGTCGGGCCGGTAGCCGTCCATCGCCATCCCCCAGGCGATCGAGCCGACGACGAAGACACCGCCGTACGCAGCCAGGATCCGCCCGAAGTGGGCATCGGGCTGCAGCGTGGCGACGACGCCGTAGAGGCCGAGCGCGATGAATCCGGCGCCCACCCAGAGCCAGCCGCGATGCTCCCGCAGCCCTTGCCAGACCAACCAGGCGCCACCGATCTCGGCGATCGCGGCCAGCACGAACAGCAGGAGCGAGCGGAGGATCAAAAGCCGTCGCCGATCAGGTGCGCACCACCGAGCGGGTCGTTGTTCCAGGAGATCGTCGTCCAGCCCTCCTCCAGGCTGCCCTCGACGACCGCGAGGCCGGTGTTGCGGATCCGGTTGTCGTCGCCGAAGGCGGGCGACCGCGTGGTGCGCAGCCCGGTCCACATCCGGATCGCCGCACCGTGCGAGACGATCGCGACGGTGTCATCGGGCTCGTGCTGCTTGACCACGGACTGCACCGCGGCGTCGTAGCGCGCCAGGAACTCGTGGCCCGCCTCGCCGCCCGGGACCGGGGTCTCGAGCGTGCCGCGGATCCAGTCGCCGAGCGCCTCGAGATAGGCCGTCACCGACTCCTTGTCGGTGGCCATCTCCAGGTGGCCGGCACTGATCTCCTCGAACCCCTCCTGCACGACGACCGGTATCCCGAGCCGGTTGGCGAGCGGCTCGGCGGTCAGCTGCGTACGCAGCAGCCGGGAGGCGTACAGACCCGCGATCCGCTCCCCCGCCAGCGCATCCGGCACCGCCGCGGCCTGGGAGAGTCCGAGCTCGGTCAACCCCGCCCCCGGGAAGGCAGTGTCGAGCGCCCCCGAGACGTTGCTCGGGGTCTGGCCGTGTCTGATCAGCAGAAGTCTCATATGCCGGTAAGGGTACGGGACCCACCGTGCTGGAAGTGACGGACTAATGTGAATCCGGACGACCTACTTCCGGGAGCCGCCACGATGGGACATGACGAGAGCCCGACCGCTCGGGCGCTGCTCACCCTCGAGCTGCTGCAGTCCTCCCCCGGCATCACCGCCGAGCGCCTGGGCGAGCGGCTGCGGGTCACCGAGCGCGCCGCCCGGCGCTATGTCGCGATCCTGCGGGAGGCAGGAATCCCGGTCGAGTCCGAGCGCGGTCCCTATGGTGGCTATCGCCTCGGCCGAGGGATGCGTACGCCGCTCATCTTCACCACCGCGGAGGCGCTCGGCCTGGTGATGGCCCTGCTCGACGGCCATCACGACATCGCCGACGCCACCGGGCCGGTCGGGAGCGCGGTAGGCAAGATCGGCCGGGTGCTGCCCGAGTCGCTGTCCCAGACGGTGGCCGCGGTGCGGCGTACGATCTCGGCCGTCCCCGACCAGAGCGCCGTCTCGCCCGACCCGGACGTCACCACCAGCCTGGTCCAGGCCTGCGACTCCCGGCGGCGCACCACCATCGCCTACACGACCGAGAACGGCAACGAGCGCAAGATGGTCGTCGACCCCTGGGCGGTCGTCGTGCGCCACGCCCGCTGGTACCTGCTCTGCTGGTCACACACCGCCGACGCGCGCCGGGTGCTCCGGGTCGACCGGATGGGCGCCGTCGACATCGAGGAGACCCGCTTCGTACGTCCCGAGATCGACCCCGTCACCGAGGTCGAGGAACACCTCGGCGAGGGCTGGGCCTACGCGGTCGAGGTCGTCTTCGACGCCCCGTTCGCGCAGGTCGACCGCTATCTTCCGCGCGTCCTGGGTCGCCTCGAACCGATCGACGACGGCCACTGCCGTCTCGTCGGGAGCACCAACAGCCCGGAGTGGTACGCCCAGGAGCTAGCCCGCCGCGCCGTCCCCTTCCGGGTGGTCGAAGGCGACGAGGTACGCCGCTGCGTAGCCCTCCTCGGCCAGCGACTCCTCGACGCCGCCGCGCGCTGAACGCCGCTGACCTCCGCTGGTCGAGCCGCGAGCGGCTCCGACGGCTCGACCAGCGGGGCTCAGGAGAGCCTTGCCGGCAGATGCGAGTAGCCGCGGAGGATGCGGGTGGGGTGGCGCTCGCGGTCGCCGACGAGCTCGAGGCCGGGGAAGCGCTCGAAGAGAAGGCGGAGGCCGATCTCGCCCTCCATCCGGGCCAGCGCGGCACCGAGGCAGAAGTGGCGGCCGCTGGAGAAGGAGAGGTGGTCGCGGGCGTTCTCGCGGGTGACGTCGAAGGTGTGCGGGTCGGTGAAGACGGCGGGGTCGCGGTTGGCGGCGGCCAGCACCGTGTTGATGATCGTGCCGCGCGGGATCGCCTGGCCGGCGATGGTGGAGTCGCGCCGGGCGACCCGGCCGGTGAGCAGCACGGGCGGGTCGAGCCGCAGGATCTCGTCGGAGGCGTTCGACCACAGGTCGGGCTGCGCCTTGAGCACCTCGAGCTGAGCCGGGTTGTCGTGGAGCAGCGCGATGCCGTTGCCGATCAGGTTCACGGTGGTCTCGAAGCCGGCCGCGAAGACCAGCCCGGCGATCGCCCGCAGCTCCCGCTCGCTGAGCCGGTCGCCGTCGTCGCGGAGGGCGACGAGCTGGCTGAGCAGGTCGTCACCGGGATGCTCGGCGAGATACTCGAGGTGGCCACGCAGCCAGGTGTCGAACTCCTCCAAGGAGGCCTCCATGTCCCGGAACGTGCGCCAGCCCAGCCCGATGTCGAGGCTCAGCGCCGCGCCCTTGCCGAGCTCGAGCATGCGTTCGCGCAGGTCGACGGGGACGCCGAGCACCTCGGAGATCACCGTGATCGGCAGCAGCCCGCAGTAGCCCGTGACCAGGTCGACGTCGGCCCCCGACGAGGCCTCCTTCTCCAGGTCGTCGAGGAGCTCCCGGGCGATCTCCTCGGTGCGAGCGCGCAGCTTCTCGACGGCACGCACCGTGAAGACTCGGGTGACCAGCTTGCGGTAGCGGGTGTGCTCCGGCGGCTCGGTCGCCAGCAGCGACGGCGGCTGGAGCGGGGCGAAGATGTCGCTGGCCGACCAGTTCGCCGCCCTCGCCAGCAGACCGGTGCCCGACTCGTCGGGCGCGAAGAACCCGGTGATGAAGTCGTTGCTGGTCAGCACCTCCTTGATGACCTCGTGGTCGACCGCGAGGTGGCTGAACCCGCCCTGGTAGAGCGGCCCGCGAGCACGGAACTCCTCGAACAGGTCGACCAGGTCGAAGGTGTGCGACCCGGGCCCGCTCAGGATCAGGTCACCCTGAAGATCACCCTTCCGGGCGGACCGGACGATGGCCGTACGCGGCAACCCGTGCCCCAGCGCCCAGCGCACGCCCTGTTTGGCGGTTCGCTCCACAGACCCCAGCGTCCGGCCAGCAATCGTGCGGGTGCCGACGGGCGGCGTGATCTTGAGCGGCATGCGAGACCTCCGAGGCGCAGGAACACGTTCTCATGCAGCGTACGCCGCACCGGGGGCCGCCACATCCGACCGTGGTAGCAATTCAGCGCTTGACGAACTCGCGATCGCCCTTGGGCCAGGAATGGGTGTAGCCGGTGACCTTCTTGGCACCGTCGACCCGGACGCTCCACTCCGCGTGCCCGGAGGCGACCGGCTTGACCACGACGAGCTGGTTGGGCTCGGTGATCGTGACCGTACGCGTGAACCGCTCCGGCGCACCCCACGGATCCATCGCGATCGTGGCCGTCACCGGCAGCCTGCTGGCGTCGATCCGCAGCCCGATGGCCTCGGTCATCG
Source organism: Nocardioides sp. NPDC004968 (assembly GCF_040608935.1). Taxonomy (NCBI): domain Bacteria; kingdom Bacillati; phylum Actinomycetota; class Actinomycetes; order Propionibacteriales; family Nocardioidaceae; genus Nocardioides; species Nocardioides sp. NPDC004968. The sequence continues at coordinate 21,658 of NZ_JBEXJF010000055.1, read as the reverse complement.
CGATCGCCTCCACCGACAGTGTCCTGGTCGGTTCCGGCGGCGCCGGCTTCTTGGTCGGCTTGGGCGTCGGAGTCGGCGTCGGGGTCGGCGTCGGGGTCGGCGTCGGGGTCGGCGTCGGCTCGACGCGGACCGAGGACGCCGACGCGCTCGGTGAGGGCGTCTCCGAGGGCGCCCTTTCGCTGGCCCCCGCGCTCGGCGCCGACTGCTGGCTCTGCGGCTCCTTCTTGTCGGAGGAGTCCGCGTCGGAACCGGTCATGACGCCGCGTACGACCTCGTAGATCAGGATAAGCAGCAGGATGGCGAGGACGACCAGCACCACCCGGCCGCGACGCGTCATCCGCGACCGCCGGTAGGGGGTCGATTCCAGGTGGTGCAGCGGCACCAACGGTCCGGCGACAGCCCTCCTGGCGGGGGTTCCTCGCTCTGATTCGGGCCCTGGTTCGGACTCCGGCTCGGGTTCCGCTTCCGGCTCTGGTTCCGGTTCAGGCACCGGCGCTGGGGCCGGAGGCGGGACCGGTGCCGGCGGCGGCGCAGGTGCCGGCGGAGGCGCTGGTTCTGGTTCCGGCTCGGGTTCCGGCTCCAGCTGAGGTTCCGGGTCGGGCGCAGGTGGTGGCTCGACAGCCGGCGCCGGAACAGCCAGGACCGGTGGCACGTACGGCTCAGGATCGGGCTCGGGCTCGGGGTCCGGCTCGACGACGCCCTGGATGATCACGGGCCCGGCGCCGGCGGGAAGCCAGGCCGCACCGGGCACGTCGTCGGGCGAGCCGTAGCTCCCGAAGACCTCGAGGGTCTCGACGTCGGTGACCTGCCCGTCGGGATGGACGACCATCCGGACACGGGCCTCGTCGTCGGTGGCGACGACCTGGACGGGCTTGCGGCTCGGGCCGGCCAACTGTTCCCGCACGGCGCGTATGCCTGCCTGGTGCGGGTCCTCACCCCACGGACGATCCACCACCAGGCCGTTGAGCGTCGTGACCCCGCGGGTGACGGAGAGGATGGCTGTCTGCTTCCGGGCCATCAGCGGCCTCCGGAAGGGTCAATGCACACGTGTGGGGTCCTCGCGGTGGGGAAGCGGGCAACGGGCTCGGAAAGTGTGTCGTTCAAGCCTCAACAGGGCAACTCACACGCGCAAGCCCTACCCACCAGTTACCGACTTGTCAGCCTGCCTTGTCAGGCGGGCTCGCGAACCCTGTCCTCGAGGAAGTCGTCGAGCATCTCCACGGCGACCGCGTTCGCGGCTTGGATCTTGTCCTGGCTGACACCGCAGATCCGCAGGCACGAGGAAGCGATCGCCCACGCCTCCGGGCACGTGATCCTCCGGACCGTGTCCTTGGTGATCATCTCGGCGCGCATGCTGATGACGCCTTCGACCTGCTGGATGAGCATGTTGCCCAGCTGCTTCAGACCGACGCCCTCGAGCACCTTCTCCGAGGCCACCTTGCTGGCCAGATCGGCGTAGGCGGCAGCGAGCTCTTCGTGCTCTTGGCGGAACTCGGTGTAGACCTCGCCGTTGGTCACGTCCGGCAGCATGTAGAGCATCCCGACGTTGTGATCCACATCGGCAAGAGTGCGTACGTCGACGAGAACCAGCAGATAAAGAGCCGTCTCATAATCGAGCGGTGGCACCTGGTTGCGGATCTTGTCGACCTTGTCCGTGGTCGGACGAACCGACTTACGGAGCAGCTCGACGAGGATCTCGTCCTTGCCTGCGAAGTGGTAGTAGAGAGAGGCCTGACGGATGCCGACCTGGTCGGCGATCTCGCGGGTGGACGTCGCCGCGAAGCCCTGCGACACGAAGAGTCGCGCAGCGGCATCGAGGATCTGGTCGCGGGGTGAGGCGGTACCCGAATCGGGCACATGCCTGGGGCGGCCGGGCCGAGAACGCCTAGTTGTCATGTACGCCATCTAAGCGGCCTCCCGAGTTTCGGGGAAGACTTGAAAGAGTCTTCTTCCCCTAAAGAACAGAGTCGAAAGTCCCACAGGAGGGTTGAATTCCCTGTCAACAAAGTGTATGACACGACGAGCCGATAAGCGCGGCACAGCATCCTCCCGGGGCGATAATGCTGGCGAATTCTGCCCAGTGTGACGGGGTTTTCGGACCGTGAACAGAGTCGTGTGCCACCTGGAGGAATGACCCCAGTCCCGTAACCGATATCCACGCTGAACGTTAAAGGCCCTGCTCAGACCGGTAACGGCGCCAACCCCCGTGCGCCGAGATATCAGCAGCCTTTTCGACAGCAAAAGGCTCGACGAGAAAGCCCGAGACCGAGGAGCCGTCTGACAGCGTGACCTTCCCGATGACCATCGGAGCAGGTACGCCACCCACGAATGTCCCGAAGCCCGCGGCCGGGACGCGCCACAGCTCGCCCTCGATCGGTACCCCGTTCCCGGCGGCACCCACCCGTACCAGTCCGGGCTTGGGCGGCACCGTCTCCAGCGCGAACAGCCGGTAGTCGGCCGAGGTCGACACCGGGCGCAGCAGCGTCGCGCCGGCCTCGACCAGCTGGTGGTTGAGGGGCTGTCCCGACAGATGCGCGCCGACCACGAAGAGATCGACACAGGGACTGAGCAGCGTGTGGCCGAGTGCGGCCAGGGTGCGGTCGCCGCCGGCCGCCCCGGTGAGCATCACACCGAAGGGCAGCCCGCCGACCTGGCCGGCCGGGATCGCGAGCGAGGCCATGTCGAGCAGGTTCGCGAAGTTCGTGTAGCGGCCCAGGCGCGCGTTCGCGCCCACCGGATCCGCGGCCACCTCGGCCAACGTCGGATGCCCCGTCGTCGTCGGCGTCAGCAACGCCGAGCAACCCGCGAGGGCCTCTCTCCCCGCCGCCCCGAGGCGCGCCAGGTGAGCCACGTCGCGTGCCCAGTCCGCTGCGCTGGCCGATGCCCCGGCGAGCACGATCTCGGCGACCGTCGGGTCCAGGTCGGTCCCGATGAGGCCGCGGTTGGCTTCGAGGTGGGAGCCCACCGCGGCGAACCTCTCGGCGACGAAGGCGCCGTCGTAGAGCAGTCTGGCGGCCTCGAGCAACGGCGAGATGTCGGTCTCGACGATCTCGACCCCGGCGTCGGCCAGCCGCGCTGCCACGGCCCGGAAGGCGGCGGCCCACCCCGGAGCGAGCCCGTCGAGATGCTCCCCGGTCGGTACAGCCACCCTCGGCGCCGGCGGCAGACCGGCATCCGCCGGCAACGTACGCGACAACGGGTCCGACGGGTCGGGACCGGCCATCAGCTCCGCAGCCGCCCGGGCAGATCCGAGATCCCGGGCGAAGACGGTGACGCAGTCGAGCGTGTAGCAGGCGGGTACGACGCCGGTGACCGGAACCAGCCCGCGCGACGGCTTCACCCCGACGATGCCGTTGAGCGCCGCCGGCACCCGGCCGGAACCCGCGGTGTCGGTCCCCAGCGCGAGGTCGACCAGGCCGAGGGCGACCGCGACCGCTGAGCCCGACGAGGATCCGCCCGAGATCCGGCTCGGGTCCCAGGCGTTGCGGACCGCTCCGTACGGGCTGCGCGTGCCGACCAGGCCGGTCGCGAACTGGTCCAGATTGGTCTTTCCCACGACCAACGCCCCGGCGGCTCGCAACCGGGCGACGGCAGTGGCGTCAGCGGTGGGCGGGTAGGCGAACGAGGGCGCTCCGGCGGTGGTCGGCAGGCCGCGGACGTCGATGTTGTCCTTGACCGCCAGCAGGCGTCCGGCCAGCGGCAGGACCTCTCCGCTGGCCACCTTCGCGTCGATCGCGGCGGCCTCCTCGAGCAGGTCGTCACGCGTACGCAGCGAGATCCAGATCTCCGGACGATCCGAAGCCTCGATGCGGTCGAGGGTCTCGGTGGCGCGGGCGACCGCACCGCCTGGAAGTGAATGGATCAAGAGCCGAGCCCGTCGAGCGGTCGCACCGCAGCGATGACCTGCCCCGGGACGATCTGCTCGCCCGGCTTCACATAGACCTCGACCACCTCGCCGGCGACCGGAACCGGGACGCTCGCCTCCATCTTCATCGCCTCGACGACCATCAGCGGGGCGTCCTGGGTCAACCGCGCACCGCGACTCGCGACGACCTTCCAGACGGTCGAGGTGAACGGCGCGGTCACCTGCACGCACCCCTCCGGCACCTCGACCTCCGACGGTTCGCCCCGCGCGTCTATGCGGTCGCAGATGTCGAACTCCCCGGCGGCCTTCCAGCGCTCGCGCTCCTCCTCGAAGGCAGCGGACTGCTGGTCACGGAAGGTTGCGATCGAGTCCTCGTTGGCGGTCAGGAAGCGGTCGTACTCCTTGATCGAGAAGGTGCCCTCCTCGGTCTCGGCTGCGCTTATCGCGGGGCCACGCCCGGCGTCGACCTCCGCGCGAAGCTCCAGGAGCTCCTCGGCGGAGACTGGATACCACTCGATCCGGTCGAAGAACCGCAGCGCCCACGGGTCGTCGCGGAACAGTCCGCCCGCGGTCGTCGACCGCCGGAATCGGTTGAACACCTGCGTCGTCCGACCGACGAGCTGATATCCGCCCGGCCCCTCCATCCCGTAGATGCACATGTACGCACCGCCGATGCCGACGGAGTTCTCCGCCGTCCAGGTGCGGGCCGGGTTGTACTTCGTCGTCACCAGCCGGTGCCGCGGGTCCAACGGCGTCGCGACCGGCGCGCCCAGATAGACGTCGCCCAGCCCGAGCACCAGGTACGTCGCGTCGAAGACGGTCCGGTGGACCTCCTCGACCGAGCCGAGCCCGTTGATCCGGCGGATGAACTCGATGTTCCACGGCGCCCATGGCGCGTCGTCGCGTACGCCGGCGGTGTAGCGCTCGATCGCCTCCCGGGTCGCCGGGTCGTCCCAGGAGAGCGGCAGCCGCACCCGTCGCGAGGGCACGGTCAGCTCCGAGGTGGCCGGAAGGTCCTCCTCCAGCTCCCGCAGCAGCCCCGCGACCTGACCGGCCCGCAGGACCGAGGAGTCGGTGTGCACCTGCAGCGACCGGATCCCGGGGGTGACGTCGATGATGCCGGCGGGCGCGTGCTCGGCCAGGGCCGATTGCAGCGCGTGCACCCGCATCCGGAGCCCCAGGTCGAGCGTCATCGGCCCGTACTCCACCAGCAGGGAGTTGTCCCCGCTGCGCCGATAGGTGACCTCCGGTCGCGCCGACGTCTCGGGCAACCGGCCCAGCACGCCGTCGTCGCCGTCGCCACCCGCACCGCCGGCCACCGTCAGGGAGGCCCGGTGGTTGACCAGGCCGGCGGCCTTGCCCTCCCGCACCGGCACGAACCGCACCGTGTCGCCCGGGCGCAGCTGCCCGATCTTCCAGAGCTCGCCGCTGGCGACCACCGCCGGGCAGACGAAGCCGCCCAGCGACGGGCCGTCGGGGCCGAGGATGATCGGGGTGTCGCCGGTGAAGTCGAGCGACCCCACCGTGTAGGGGGTGTCGTGGATGTTCGAGGGATGCAGTCCGGCCTCGCCACCGTCGGCACGGGCCCAGGTCGGCTTCGGCCCGATCAGGCGTACGCCGGTGCGAGCCGAGTTGTGGTGCACCCGGTAGCTCGCCGAGTAGAGCTGGTCCAGGTCCGAGCGCGTGAAGAACTCCGGGGCGCCGTGCGGGCCCTCGGTGACGCCGATCTCCCAGGTGTTGGTCAGCGCCGGCCGCCGCGACACCGGGGTCGCCGCGGGCTGCGCCTCCGGGTCGACCGCGTTTCCGGGGCGGAGCACGTCACCGCGCTGGAGCGTACGCCCGGCGTGACCGCCGAACCCGCCGAGCGTGAACGTCGAGGCGCTGCCGAGGTAGTCGGGTACGTCCAGGCCCCCTCGGACCGCGATGTAGGTCCGCAGGCCCGGCCCGTCGGTTCGACCCAGCGTCAACGTCGCCCCCGCGGGGAGCTCGATCGGCTCCCACTGCGGGACGGGGGCGCCGTCGACGCTGACCGGCATGGGGGCACCGGTCACGCAGACGACGGCGGGATCGGAGAAGACCAGCGTCGGCCCCACGGCCGTCGCCCGGCCGGTTGCCAGCGGCACCGTGACCTCGAGGCCCGGGGCACCCCGGTGGTTGCCGACGGCCAGGTTGGCCTCGGCGAAGGAGACCGGGTCGAACGGACCCGACGGAGGTACACCGACCTGCCAGTAGCCCACCCGGCCGGGAAGGTCCTGAACGGTCGTGAGCACGCCCGGGTCGAGCACGTCGATGCGCGGATCGGGGTCCCCGCCGCGGCCCTCCTTGGCACGTTCGGACAAGGTCGAGGTCGAGTGCGTGGCCGATCGGAGCTCGGCGTACGTCGTCATCGCGCGCAGCGCCGAGACGTTGGTGACGATCCCATCGATCCGGGTCCGGGCGAGCGCCTCGCCCAGCCTGTCCAGCGCCTCGTCGCGGGTCGCGCCGGTGGCGATCACCTTGGCGAGCAGCGGGTCGTAGTGGGGCGAGACCTCGAGCCCGGTCTCGATCCAGGAGTCGACCCGGACGCCAGGAGCTTCGGTCGGCAACACCGCGCGCGTGACCAGGCCCGACGACGGCATCGAGTCCTTGGCAGGGTCCTCGGCGTAGACGCGTGCTTCGACGGCGTACGCCTTGGGTGCGGGGCACTTGCGGAACAGCTCGTCGCGCAGGGCGGTGACGCCGTCGCGAGCGAGCCGCAGCATGAGCTCGACGATGTCGATGCCCATCACCTGCTCGGTGACCGCGTGCTCGACCTGGAGGCGCGTGTTCATCTCCAGGAAGGAGATCAGCTCGCGACCCGGGTCGTAAACGAACTCCACGGTCCCGGCCGAGCGGTAGGAGACCGACTTGGCGAGCTGGCGCGCGGAGTCGTGCAGGACGGTCCGTACGTGCTCGGGCAGCGCCGGCGCGGGCGCCTCCTCGATCACCTTCTGGTTGCGGCGCTGCAGCGAGCAGTCGCGGTCGCCGAGCACGGCGACCTGACCCTCGCCGTCGCCGAAGATCTGCACCTCGACGTGGCGGGCGGGCCGCACCAGATGCTCCAGGAAGACCCCGGCGGTGCCGAAGCTGGTCTGGGCGAGCCGGGCGACCCGCTCGAACGCGACCAGGACGTCCTCCGCCGAGCTGCACGCGGTCATCCCGATGCCGCCACCGCCGCCGGTCGCCTTGACCATCACCGGCAGCCCGATCCGAGCAGCCTCCTCGGCCGCCTCGTCCGGCCCGGAGAGCAACCCCGTACCGGCCAGCATCGGCACCCCGGCGTTCTCGGCGAGCCGGCGGGCCGAGTGCTTCTCACCGAAAGCGCTGATCTGCTCGGGCGTCGGCCCGACGAACCGAAGCCCCGCCGCCTCCACCTCGCGGGCGAAGGCCGCGCTCTCGGAGAGGAAGCCGTAGCCGGGATGGAGCAGCCCCGCGCCGGTGCGCAGGGCTGCCGCGATGATCAGGTCGCCACGGAGGTAGGAGTCCCGTGCGGGCGCGGAGCCCAGACAGACCGCCTCGTCGGCCTCCCGCACGTGTGGTGCCGCTCGGTCGGCCTCGGAGAAGACCGCGACCGTACGCATCCCGAGCTCGCGCGCGGTGCGCATCACCCGGCGGGCGATCTCCCCTCGGTTGGCGACCAGGACGGTGTCGAAGGACAGTCCGGCTTCAGAACCAAACGTCATGCGCCAGCCTCGTAGTCGACATCCGGCTCGGAGACGATCATCCGCAGCGGCGTCGGGTTGAAGTCGTTGCAGGGGTTGTTCATCTGCGGGCAGTTGGAGATCAGCACGAGCGTGTCGATCTCCGCACGCAGCGCGACCCGCTTCCCGGGCGCCGACATGCCGTCGACGATGCCGAGGGCACCGTCCTCCTCGAGGGGCACGTTCATGAACCAGTTGATGTTGGAGACGATGTCGCGCATGCCAAGCCCGTGCTTGGCTCCCTCGGTCAGGAAGTTCTCCCGGCAGCCGTGGTGATACATCACGTGGTGGCCGTAGCGCAGCGTGTTGGACTCGCGCGAGCACGCGCCGCCGATGGTGTCCTGGCGGTCGATCTCGTTCTCGACGACGGTCATCAGGGCACGACCGAGGTTGCTGCGCAGCACGGTCCCGGTGCGGATGTAGGCGTTGTCCTGCCACGCGAGCGTGTCCGGAACGCTGTAGCGCTCGTCGGTGTGGTGCGCGTTGTAGAGCAGGCAGTCACCCGACTGGTTGCCGCCGACATCGACGATCGTCAACACCTGCCCGGCACGTACGACACCCGACCACGAGGCCCGCGGAGCCACCTGCTCGTCCAGCACGACGGCACCCGGCACCAGCGGGTCACCCCACTCCAGGTGAGTGTCGTCATCGGCGTACGACGCCCCGACCGGGACGCTGGAGACCAGCTGCCCGTCGGGCGTCAGATAGGTGGTCACAGGGACGGGAATGGTCGTCACAGGCCTCATCACCGGGTTGTCGATCGTGGTAGTCACAGGCCCCGAGCCTCCGCATAGTCGAGTGTGTTCAGATACGCCCGCCGCACCTCGGGGGAGGCGTCGAAACGCTCGTCCACCGGGGTCGTGGGGTTGGTTTCCGGCGTACGCCAGGAGTGCACGCGCAGCGGCCCGACGACGTACTCCGGACGTGGGTCGCGCGGGTGCGGGACGTTGGCGATCAGCACGAGAAGGGGCAGCTCGGCCACGAGCTCGACCGACGTCCCCGCTCCTGAGGAGCCGAACCAGTCGAAGCTCCCGTCCGAGGCGACCCGGACTCCCTGGAAGAACGAGACCGACGGAGGTACGTCGGCAGGCCCGAGCCCGTGCTTGGCGGCCGCCTTCACGAAGAGATCACGGCCGGCGGGTGCGGGCCCCTCGGGCAGCGCGGTGCCGTAGCGCAGAGCGTTCCAGGCGGCGGTGCTCGTCCCGCAGAACGCGTCGTGCCGGCCCGAGGTGTCGTCGAGGATCGTGGCGAGCACCCGGCCGTCACCAGAGAGCAAGGGGTGGCCGGCACCGAGGTAGGCCTGCCACGGGATCTTCTGGGTGTCGGCGACGTTGAGCCGCTCGGTCGGCTCGAGCGCGTTGTAGACGAGGGTGTGGGCGCAGGCCTCACCGGTCGGGTCCTCGAGCCGGAACCGCGTACCGCGGGCGAGGACCTTGTGGGTGTAGCTCCCTGGAGCGACCGTCTCGGCCCACGTCAGGGTGTCCGGGTCGACGTCGTCCGGACAGAACGGGCTCGACGAAGCCGGTAGGTACGGCATCCAGTCGCTGACCTGCCCCCCTTGCGCGCGAGCATCTGCCCGTGCGTTCAGCACCGTGTCCGTGCTGTGGTCTGCAGCTAGCGCCACCCGGGTCCTCCTTGAAGCATGATTAACCTGTCGACTGACAGGTAAGCATGTAGGTCAAGGGCGTCGGGGGCAAACCAAGACTGTTGGAAACCTGAGTCCGAAATGTGGGGTCGGAGTCGGAGAATTTCTTCCCTGTCGGTCGATCGATTCTTACCGTTTTCGGTCGGAACTCGCTAGGGGGGAAGGACCATTTCCCGCGTGCGGTGCCGCCTGATGGAGCGATCTCCTCGAAGACGGGGCCAGCCGGACGAACGCGTAACCTGTCAAAGGACAGGTAACAGGTTCGGTGTGATATCGGACACCGTTCCGGTGGCGATCCGGCACCGTGCCGAGGAGCGGACCGAAAGGCAGGCAGATCCCGGATTCGGCTGACATCGACTCTCAGAAGTGGGACCCTGACCCAGGCTTGACAGTCGTCAAGGGACGTCGACGCATCGGCAGCCCGCCTCGACCGAGGATCAGCGGGACGATCTCTTCGAGCCCCACGGCACCACATTGCCGGAGACGAACGTCCGCGATTCGGACCCTTCGCGTGCCACCGGGATCCCGATCATCCCGACGAGCTCGCCCAGGTCGCCGATCGTCGGCCCGCTCCACTCGGGATCCAGGTCGAGGGCGATCTCCTCGTCGAGCTCGTCGAGCGCCCTGGACCGGAACCGCACCGCCCGCATCCCGACCGCCTCGGCCCCACTGAGCTCGTGGTCGGCTCCGTCACCGACATAGACACACTCGCTCGTGCGCACCTCCAGCGCCGCCGCGGCGACGAGGTAGGCGCCCGAGTCCGGCTTGCGTACGCCGGTCTGGCAGGAGAACGAGACGGCGTCCAGATGGTCCGCGAGCGGGCTCTGCGGCCAGATCGCGACCGTCGCCGCCCCGCAGTCGGCGACGAGGCCGAGCTTGAACCCTCGTTTGCGCAGTGCCTTGAGTGCAGGCAGCGCCCAGGTCGCCGCATGCAGAGAGAGCGAGTAGTTCAGCCTCCGCGTGATCGCGCTCTCCACCTGGGACTCGGTCGGCGACCCGCCGACCCGTCGGGCCAGGTAGCGCACGGTGTGGTGCACATCGGCCATCAGACCGCGTACGCGATCGTCGAAGGTGTCCGCGACCGCGGCCGCGAACGCATCGGGGTCGACTCCGAGATCCGCGCCCATCCCCCTGGCCACCGCGGCGTGCTCGGCGGGGTGGCCGCTCGGGACGAGCGTGTCGTGCAGGTCGAAGAGGACCGCGCGCACTCCGGCCTCGTCCATGAAGTCAGCCTAACCAGGATCGGATCCTTGCTGAGGGAATTCGGCGAACAGCCAGCCGGCCTCCCGAGTGCGACTGGGTGAGGCCTCTGGCCTAGACTTGAGCCCGCGAAGGGGAGTAGTCCTCAACAGTCGCGTCGACATACTGGCCTCAGGGCCCGGCGCGATCGGCCACGAAGTGGCGGACGAGACCTTCGACCATGCATCCGTATCAACATGACGGTGCTGGTCGAAGGACGATCAACCCCTCATGGGACTCCTCCGGCCGGCGCCGGAGAGGAACTCCGTGTACGCCTTCCTGCTTTCGACCGCGGTCATCTTCGTCGCCGAGCTCGGCGACAAGAGCCAGCTCATGGCGATGACCTTCGCCACCCGTTACCGGGCTCGGGACGTGATCATCGGGATCACCGCCGCCACCGCGATCGTCCATCTGGCCTCGGTCGCCATCGGCGCCCTCATCGGAGACGCCTTCGCCGAGCAGCAGCACTACATCACCATCGTCGCGGGAGTCGCGTTCCTGTTCTTCGCCGGGTGGACCCTGCGGGGCGACGAGCTCACCGAGGACGAGGCGAAGAAGGCCCGCAACAGCCGGGGCATGGCGATCATCGCCGTCGGCATCGCGTTCTTCCTGGCCGAGCTCGGCGACAAGACGATGCTCGCGACGATCACCCTGGCCACCCAGGAGGGCTGGCTCGGCACCTGGATCGGCTCCACCGTCGGGATGGTCGCCGCCGATGCGCTCGCCATCGGTGTCGGCGCGCTCCTGGGCCGCAAGCTCCCCGAGAACGTGATCAAGTACGGCGCCGCCGCGCTGTTCGCGATCTTCGGGATCATCCTCGTCATCGACGGCGTCGTGCAGCTGTGAGGTGTCAGGGCTGGTCGAGCGACTCGACCCGGCGGTTCAGGTAGCGCTGCTCCGGCACGCTCTGGGTCAGCCGGGCCGCCAGCACGTAGTGCTCCCGAGCCGTCGAGACGTCGCCGGACTGCTCGAGCAGGTGCGCCAGCACGGCATGGGCGCGGTGGTGGCGCTGCATCGCCGGGTGCTCCAGCAGGTCGCGTACGATCTCGATCCCGTGCTCGGGGCCGAGACTCATCGCCACGGCGACGGCCCTGTTGAGCGTGACCGCCGGCGAGGGCGCGACCTGCGCGAGCATCCCGTAGAGCAGGTTGATCTGGAGCCAGTCGGTGGCCTCGTACGACTCCGCCTCGGCGTGGACCGCGGCGATCGCGGCCTGCAGCTGATAGCGGCCCACCGGCCCCTCGGGGAGTACGTCCTCCAGCAGCGCCACACCTTCGCGGATCAGCTCCCGGTCCCACTGCGAGCGGTCCTGGTCCTTGAGCGGGATCAGGTCGCCGAGGTGGTCGACGCGACCGCGCGAGCGGGCCTGCGTCAGCAGCATGAGCGCGAGCAGGCCGGTGGCCTCGTCGTGCTCCGGAAGCACTCCGCGCACGATCCGGGTCAGCCGGATCGCCTCGTCGGTGAGCTCGATCCCCTGCAGCTCCGGGCCGCTGGTGCGGGTGTGGCCCTCGTTGAAGATCAGGTGGCAGACGTCGAGCACGCAGGCGATCCGCTCGGCCAGCTCGTCAGGCGCCGGCGAGCAGAACTCCTCGTCCTTCAGGGTCGCCCGCGCCCGGCTGAGCCGCTGCCCCATGGTCGCCTCCGGAACCAGGTACGCAGCCGCGATCTCCGACGTCGTCAGACCACCCACGCACCTCAGCGTGATCGCCACCTGGGAGGGGCGGCGCAACGCGGGATGTGCGCACATCATCATCAGTCGCAGCGAGTCGTCGTAGGCCGAGCCGATCTCGACGGCGGTCGGGTCCGGCTCGTCGAGCCGCCGGGCGATCCCATCGGCGACCTCGCGCCGGGTCCGAGCCGTGTCCGCGCGCATCTGGTCGATCAGCCGCCGATGAGCCACCCGGATCAGCCAGGCCCGCGGGTCGGCCGGCAGGCCGTCGCACGGCCACTTCTGGCTCGCGGCGATCAGCGCCTCCTGGGCGGCGTCCTCGCAGTCGGGGAGGTCCGGATGGACTCGCAGCAGGGCGCCGAGGACGTGGGCGGACTCCTGCCGCCACACGTCCTCGACTCCCGTGACCGTCATGTCAGTAGGTTGCCACCGGCCGTAGCTCGACCGTCTCACCGGGGCCGCTGAAGCTGCGTACGACCTCTTCGGCTCGCTCCCGGGACTCGACGTCGATCAGGAAGAAGCCGGCCAGGTGCTCCTTCGCCTCGGAGTAGGGGCCGTCGGTGGCGATCGGCTCCCCGGCCTCCCACCGGTAGAGCTTGGCCGACGCCGGATCCGCGAGCGCCTGCCCGCCGATGAGCTCACCGTTGGCCGAGAGCTCCTCCATGATCCCCTCGAAGGCCGCGTTGAGCTTCTCCCTGGAGGCCTGCGGCAGCGACTGGAACTCGGGGATGAAGTCACCCGTCGGGTGACCCCACGGCTGCGGGTTGGAGTGGATCAGGATGACGTACTTCATGGCTCTTCCCTTTCGTCGGCGCCTTCCGTAGGCGTGCTTACGGGGATACGTCGGAGCCGAGTGGCGTAGTTCTACATCGTCCCAGAACCGAGCAGCCGACGCGTGGGATACGGGTGAGGCGACTTCCGTGCCGCGGAGCGGGCTCCTGACGGATCACCGTGCAGCGGCCGTCACCGATGTGGAAGGGTGGCCGGTTGTGAATCCGGGAACGTTCGAAGCCATCGACGAACGTCTTGTCTCCACCCTCGACGACCTGCTCGACCAGCCGTCGCTGGAGCCCGGGATCGTCGTCGACGCGCTCTTCAACCGGTTGGTGACCGCGGTGCTGAGCGTGCCCGAGTCGGAGGCCGAGACCGTGCTGGCCGCACTGCCGCCGTCGCGGTCACCGGCTCTCTTCCGCTCGGTCGCGTCCGCCGGCGAGCATGCGCTCGAGCGGGTCTGGGCCCGCCAGATTTCGCGCGCCCCCGACCCCGCGGCGGCATTCGCCCGCTTCCCCTACCGCGAGAACTACCGGCGCCTCGTGGAGATGGAGCTGGAAGCCGTACGCCGCCAGGGCACCGTCCCACGGCACGTGCTGCTCCTCGGCTCGGGGCCGCTCCCCCTGACCGCGCTCTGTCTGGCCGTCCAGGGCCTCGCGGTGCACTGCGTCGACCACGACGCCGAGGCGATCCGGCTCTCCTCCGCCGCGTTCGGACGCCTGGGTGCCGTCGGCGTGACGTTCGAGCACGCCGAGGCCTCCGCCGCCACGCCACCGCACCCCGTCGACGTCGTGCTTCTCGCCGGCCTGGTCGGGTCCGACGATGCCGCCAAAGCCGATGTGCTCAGCAAGGCGGTCACCGCTCTCGCCCCGGGCGGCCTCGTCCTGGCGCGGAGCGCCCGGGGGCTGCGTACGCTGCTCTACCCGCAGGTCGGTCCGCAGGCTCTCGCCGGCCTGAACGTGGTCGCCGAGGCCAACCCCGAGGTCGACGCTCCGGGAACCGACGTGATCAACAGTGCGATCCTCGCGCGGACCTAGAGTGCCGGGTCGAGGACCTCGGCCTTGAGCTGTGCCGCCCGCTCGATCCGCTCGGCACCGGTCTCACCCAGATTCCAGGTCGGCAGGATGAACTCGTCGAACCCGGCCTCGACATAGCGGCCGATCAGGTCCTGCAGCTCACCGGCCGAGCCCGTCTGCGTCCTGGCGAAGCCCGGGTTCGCACCGTCGAGGTCGAGCATGAGGTTGGTGGTCGTCTTCATCGTCGCGGGGTCGCGGCCCACCTGCTCGCACGCCTCCAGGAGCTTGGCCCGCACCGCGCCGGCGCTCTCGGGCGTGCCCCAGGTGTTCCACTCGTCGGCGTGCCGGGCGACGACGCGCAGCATCCGCGGTCCCTTGGCACCGACCAGGATCGGCAGCGGCGAGGCCACCGGCTTCGGCTCGCACGGAGCGTCGGTGAGCTGGAAGTGGGTCCCCTCGAAGGTCGTACGTGGCTTGTCGAGCAGCGACCGGGTGATCTCGATCGCCTCCTCGAACCGGTCGACCAGCACCTTCGCACTCGGCAGGTCGATGCCGTACGCCTTGTGCTCGTTGATCTGCCAGCCGGCACCCATGCCGAGCACGAACCGCCCTCCGGCGATGTGGTCGATCGTCGCGGACCGGTTCGCGAGCAGCGCCGGGTGATGGATCGTCGTCGGGGAGACGAGGGGCCCGATGCGTACGTTCTCGGTGGTCGCGGCCAGCGCCGGGAGGACCCCCCAGACCTCGTGCATCGGCCCGTCGTCGATGTCCTCGGAGCCGGTGTTGGGCATGTAGTGGTCGGCGAACCAGACGCCGTACCAACCGGCCTGGTCAGCCGCCTGCGCCTCGGCAAGGATGTCGGCAGTGGGAACGGCAGGACTGGGCCACAGCGAGATCTTCACGTCCCCAACCTACCCACCCGCTGAACAGGGTCCCGAAAATATTCTTGGCAGCGTTGTCGATCCCGCGTAGACCTCGTTCGACCAAGGGGTGAACGGGCCGGCAAGACGGCCCGACCGACACAGGAGAAACCGAGATGCCGAAGTACATGCTGATCTGGCGCACCATCGACGAGGACAAGCAGAACGCCGCGATGGCCGAGATCCCCTTCGAGCAGATGCTCGAGAAGATGGGGCAGCTCAACGACGAGCTCATCAAGGCGGGCGTGGTGCTCGCCATGGAGGGCCTTGACCCCGAGGAGCACACGGTCGTCACCTACGCCGACGCGGGCGAGCCGCCGGTGGTCACCGACGGTCCGTACGGCGAGACCAAGGAGCTCTTCGGGGGCTTCTACCTGATCTCGGTCGGCTCGAAGGAGGAGGCGGTCGAGTGGGCCAAGCGCCTCAGCTACTTCCCCGGTTCCGCCGTCGAGATCCGCCGGGTGCCCACGATCGACGAGTTTCCGCAGGACAACCCGTGGATCCAGAAGGAGCTCGACTGGCGCACCAAGACCGGGCAGCTCTGAGGGCCGAAACCACCCGGGGAGACACCGATGAGTGACGCGACGCGCGCCGTCGAGGCGATCTGGCGCATCGAGTCCGCCCGCATCGTCGGCGCGCTCGCGCGCTACACCGGCGACTTCGCCCTCGCCGAGGACGCGGCCCAGGAGGCCCTCGCAGAGGCGCTGGTCTCCTGGCCGCGCGACGGCCAGCCGGCCAACCCGGTCGGCTGGCTGATGACCACTGCCAAGCGGCGGGCGATCGACACGATCCGCCGCGCCGGGGTCCAGCGCGAGAAGTACGAGGCGATCGCCCACGACCAGGACGAGGCGTACGACGACGAGCTGGACATCGAGCGGATCGATGACGACGTCCTCGCGCTGATGTTCGTCTCCTGCCACCCGGTGCTGTCCAAGGAGGCCCGGGTGGCGCTCACCCTCCGGGTCGTCGGCGGCCTCAGCAGCGAGGAGATCGCCCGGGCGTTCCTGGTGCCGGTGCCGACGATCCAGGCCCGGATCACCCGCGCCAAGAAGACGATCGCGGCCGCGAAGGTCCCCTTCGAGGTGCCGTCTCCCGACGAGCGTCGGCAGCGTCTGGCCGGCGTGCTCAACGTCCTCTACCTGATCTTCACCGAGGGTTCGACCGCCACGTCCGGCGAGGATCTGATCCGCACCGACCTCGCGCGCGAGGCGCGGAGACTGACCCGGGTGCTGATCGGCGTGCTGCCCGACGAGCCGGAGGCGTACGGACTGCTCGCGCTCATGGAGCTGACCGCCTCTCGCTTCCCGGCGCGCACCGATGCCGCCGGCGACCCGGTCCTCCTCGAGGACCAGGACCGCACCAGATGGGACCAAGGTGCCGTACGCCGCGGCCTGGCCGCCCTCGAGCAGGCGACCCCACGGGGCCTCGGCCCGTATGGGCTCCAGGCCGCGATCGCCGCCACCCACGCGGTCGCCGACTCGGTCGAGACCACCGACTGGGAGCGGATCATCGTCCTCTACGAGGCCCTGGGCCGCATCGCACCCAACCCGATCGTCGACCTCAACCGGGCCGTGGCGGTGGCGATGGCCCACGGACCGCTGCGAGCCCTGGAGATCGTCGACCGGATCGCGGAGGACAAGCGGCTCGACCACACCCATCTCCTCCCGACCGTACGCGGAGAGCTCCTGCGCCGGCTGGGCCGAACCGTCGAGGCACGCAAGGAGCTGGAGCGGGCGGCAGGGATGTGCACGAACGACCGGGAACGTGCCGTCCTTCAGCAAAAGATCGCGGAGCTTACCTAAAACGGGGTATACCTGTCCCCCATGTCACACGCAGCGAGGACAGAGACAACCGAAGCCCCTCGATGGCGGATCCTGGGACCCGGTCTCGTGGTGGCCGCGACCGGTGTCGGTGCCGCCGACCTGGTCGCCACCCTGATCGCCGGCAGCAAGTACGGCTACGCCCTGCTGTGGGCCGTCGTCGTCGGATGTGTCCTGAAGGTGGTCCTGGTCGAGGGCGCCGGGCGCTACACCCTGGCGACCGGCGAGACGATCTTCCAGGGATGGCGGCGTCTGGGCATCTGGACGACGATCTACTTCGGTCCTTACATCGTGATCTGGGGCTTCATCTACGGTGCCGCCGCGATGGCCGGCACCGGCCTGGCACTGACCGCGCTGTTCTCGTTCGCGTCGGTGAAGGTCTGGGGCATCCTGTCCGGCCTGATCGGTCTCGCCATCGTGTGGGCCGGCCGCTACGGCCTCTTCGAGAAGTTCCTCGCGGTCCTGGTCGGCATCATGTTCGTGACGATGGTCGGCGCGGCGCTCGTCACCCTGCCCAACCTCCCCGACCTCCTCGTCGGCCTGGTCCCGACGATCCCCGAAGGCTCCCTGGTCAACATCCTCTCGGTCGCCGGCGGCGTCGGCGGCACGATCACCCTGGCCGCCTACGGCTACTGGCTGCGGGAGAAGGGCTGGCACACGCCGCAGTTCATGCGCGTGATGCGGATCGACAACGCCACGGCGTACGTCGTGACCGGCATCTTCGTGGTCGCCACCCTCATCGTCGGCGCCGAGCTGCTCTACTCGGCCAACATCGCCATCGGCACCGGCGACCAGGGCATGCTCGACCTGTCCAGGGTGCTCGCCGACCGCTACGGCAACTGGTTCGGCAAGCTCTTCCTGATCGGCTTCTGGGCCGCGGCGATGTCGTCCCTCGTCGGCGTCTGGAACGGCGTCAGCCTGATGTTCGCGGACTTCATGGGGACCATCCGTGGAAAGGCCGACGAGCCCGAGGCCAAGAGCGGCGGCATCTGGTACCGCTCCTACATCCTCTGGCTCACCTTCCCGCCGATGATCTGGCTCCTGCTCGCCGACGAGCCCACCTGGCTGATCCTCATCTACGGAGTCCTGGGCGCCTTCTTCATGCCGTTCCTGGCCGTCACGCTCCTCTGGCTCCTCAACACCAGCCACACTCCCGCGGAATGGCGCAACAAGTGGGTCTCCAACATCGGCCTCATCATCTGCGCCCTGATCTTCGCCTGGCTCGCCTTCGACCAGATCCGCACCTCCATCCAGGACCTGCTCAACTGAGGTCCAGGCACCCGGCGGATCGGCGAGCGCCAGGCTCTACGCCTGCGCCTTGCCGATCCGCCAGTAGCCGACGAAGGTGATCCGCGACTTGGGCACCCCGAGCGAGACCAGATGGCGCCGTCCCTCTGCCGGGATCGTCCGCTCACCGACGAGATAGGCCGAGAGCGTGGTCGGCACCTCGGGCGTGAACGCCTTCACCTCGGCGATCGCCAGCGCCCCGGGCTGTGCGGCGGAGTCGCCTCGAGCCAGCCACCGCACCTCGACCCCCTCGGGCCCGGAGACGTCCTGGACGTCGGCCATGTCCGGGATCTCGATGATCGCCAGGCCGCGCGCGTCGCGGGGCATGTCTCGGAGGATCCCGACGATCGCCGGAAGGGCCGACTCGTCCCCGACGAGCAGGTGGAACGAAGCGTCTGGAGCGAAGTCGAAGCCCGTGCCCTGATCCATGAGCACGACCCTCTCCCCGGGCTGTGCGGTACGCGCCCACGGACCCGCGATCCCGAGATCCCCGTGCACGACGAAGTCGACGTCGATCTCACCGAGGTCGGGCCGGTGCTCGCGCACGGTGTAGTTGCGCAGCGGCGGCCGGTCGCCATGCCTCAGATACTTCAGGTAGTCGATCGTCCCGAGCTTCTCGGGCACCGCGTCGAAGTTGGTGGCCTCTCCGTTCGGTCGCGGCAGGAAGAGCCGGAACCACTGGTCGAAGCCGCGCTGCGGGAAACGTCGTAGATCATCGCCTCCCAAGGTGAGCCGCACCATGTGCGGCGTGACCTGCTTGTTGTGCAGCACCTCGGCCGCGTACACGCCCTTCAGCTTCCGGCCGTCGTCGAATCCCATGCCAGCTCCATTTCCCTTTTAAGTAAGGCTTACCTTACCTACACTCGCAAGCGCGCGTCAGTGCTTGGATGTGCCCATGGCGACTCTCTCCGAGCTCTTCCGCGACCACTTCGGCCACGAGGAGCACCTCTACGGCTGGCTGCTCAACCGGTTCGCGGACGACCTCGATGCGGGTGGTCCCGTGGCTGAGATCTGCCGGGATCACCTCGACGCCTCCCGTGCCGATGCCGTGCAGCTGCGCCTCCTGGCGGCTCTTCACCGCATCGTTCTCCGTGGCGACGCTCCCGAGCTCGAGCGCTTCTATCCCAACCTCGGCGGCAACGACGCGTACGTCACCGCCTGGCCGTTGTTCGAGAAGGTGCTCGCAGCTCACGTCGATGAGCTCCGCGCAGGTCTGGAGGTGGCGCCCCAGACCAACGAGGTCGGCCGCTCCGCCTGTCTCCTCATCGGCATCTTCGAGGCCGTACGCCGCACCGGCCTGCACCGCATCCGGCTGCTCGAGCCGGGCGCTTCGGCGGGGCTCAACCTGCTCGTCGACCGCTGCCACTTCTACGGCGAGGACTGGGCGTACGGCCCCACGGACAGCCCGCTGACGATCGACACCCAGAGCTCCGGGGTAGGTCCGGTTCTGTTCGAGGTCGTCGCGCGCCGTGGCTGCGACCTCGCCCCTGTCGATGTCTCCACCGCGGCGGGACGCGAGTACCTGACCTCGTTCGTTTGGCCCCATCAGGTCGATCGTCACGCCCGGCTCGCCGGTGCCCTGCAGGTCGCGGCCAGCGACCCGCCCGTGGTCGACGTCGGTTCGGCCGACACCTGGCTGAAGGAACAGCTCACCGAAGCGACCGACGCCGATGTGCTCACGGTCGTCTGGCAGTCGATCACCGAGCAGTACTGGCCGATCGAGGTACGCACCGGCGTACGCGCTGCCGTCGCCGAGGCGCGTGGGCGCCTGCCCATCGCCCACGTCAGCATGGAAGGCGTACCGCCGGCGCAGACGGCCTCGGGCTGGGATATCCGCACCGATGGTCCCGCACTCAACCTCGACGGCGACGTGCTCGCCCGCTCGACCCACCACGGTCCGCCACTGATCCTGGCGTAGCCGCGCGAGACCAAAGTCGGTTGACGCGTTCCGCGTCCGGGTTAAGGCTGTTCGGCATGCCCGCCGACGAGCTTTCCGGCTGGAGGCGCAACGCAGCGATCTTCCTCGCCGGCCAAACGGTATCTTTGCTCGGCTCGATGCTGGTGATGTACGCCGTGATGTGGCACCTCACCATCGAGACCCGGTCCGGGTCAGTGCTGATGCTGAGCCTCGTCTTCGGGATGCTCCCGCAGGCGTTCATGTCGATCTTCGGCGGCGTCTGGGCCGACCGACATCACCGCAAGTTCCTCATCATGGGATCCGACGCCACCATTGCGGTCGCCACCCTGATCCTGGCCGGCCTGATGGTCAGTGGGATCGACGACCTCTGGATCATCTATCTCGCCCTGGCCATCCGCTCGGTCTTCGCCGGCATCCAGATGCCTGCGGTCACAGCGATGATCCCGCAGATCGTGCCGGAGTCTCAGCTGCTCCGCATCAACGGAGCCTTCCAGACGATCCAGTCCGCAATGACGCTCCTCGCCCCGGCACTCGCCGCGGTGATCTACGCCAGCATGGACATCGTCGCGGTCTTCTTCGTCGACGCGATCACGGCTCTCATCGGTGTCGGCCTGCTCGCTCTCGTCCCGGTCGCCCGCCTCGTACGCCCCGACCAGGGGAAGGTCTCCTACTTCGGCGACCTCCGCGCCGGCCTCAAGTACGTCTCCACCCATGCGCACGTGCGTTGGATCCTCGTTCTCTTCACGCTGGTCATGGTGATGGTCGGAGCCCCCTCCTACCTCACCCCGCTCATGGTCACTCGTACCTTCGGCGACGAGGTGTGGAAGCTCACCGCGAACGAGCTGTTCTGGGGCTTCGGCATGCTGGCCGGCGGCGCCGCCATGGCCGCATTCGGACCCAAGATCGTCCACCGCATGCGCCTGATGGTCGGCTCCGTCGTCCTCATCGGGCTGTTCGTCGTCGGACTCGGAGTCTCCACCAACATGTGGGTCTTCTTCGTCTTCGGCCTGCTGATCGGGGTCGCCTTCTCGGCCCTGACCGCACCCGCATTCACCATCCTTCAAGAGCGCGTCGAACCAGAGATGCAGGGGCGAGTCTTCGGCATCGTCGGGATCGTCATGTCCGTTGCCATGCCGCTCTCCATGGTGGTCTTCGGCCCGCTCGCAGATCAGTTCTCGGTCGAGTCCCTACTCGTCCTCGCCGGCCTGCTGCTCTTCCTCATGGTTGCCGGCATCCTCGCCATTCCCGGTGCTCGTCGGTCGCTGGCTGAGGTCGACCTCCCGAAGGAGGAACCCGTCGCTCCTGCTGACTCGGTCACGCCGGAGGAGGAAGCCTCCCAGGGCACCAAATGACAGTTGCCCGGCACCTCGAGGGCACCGGGCAACTGGAGATGCTCTGGATCAGCGGCTGGTGACCAGCTTGATGGCCACGCCGAGACCCACGGCAACGACGGCGGCGATGAGCAGCTTCTTGACCATGGGAACTCCCCTTGTTTCGAGATGTTGGTACGGACTGCAACTATGACATTGGACCTCGCATGGCAGCCCACGTCAACCGGGCGTGGCGCGAAGAGGGCCCGACATTCGTCTCGACGGGCCCGATACGGCGCACCTCGACAGCTCGACACAGCGCATCGAAAATGCGCACAAATAGCAGCAGGGCCACCTCCGAAGAGGTGGCCCTGCGCAAAGATATGTCCGGCGGCGTCCTACTCTCCCACAGCCTCTCGGTTGCAGTACCATCGGCGCTGAAGGGCTTGACTTCCGGGTTCGGGATGGGACCGGGTATT
>NZ_JBEXJF010000054.1:0-28854 GCF_040608935.1 Nocardioides sp. NPDC004968 | reverse complement strand
TCGAGCCGTAACCTGCTGCGCATCAAGCCGGTCCTCGGGTCGCCCGGACCGAAAGGTCCGGGCCTTCGTGATTTCAGGGCCCGAGCTGGGGGTCGTCGGTCAGCCGGAACGTCGTCCGGTACGCCGTCGGCGTGATGCCGAGCGTGCGGTGGAAGTGGCGGCGCAGGGTGGTGGCGGTGCCCATGCCGCAGCTGGTCGCGATCTGGTCGATCGACGCATCGGTGCTCTCGAGCAGCTCCTGAGCGCGGGCCAGCCGTTGACGGTGGAGCCAGTCGAGCGGGCTGGCCTCCAGCTCCGTCTGCATCCGGCGGGTGAGCTGGCGGGGGCTGAGGTGGGCCTTGGCGGCGAGGTCGGCGACGGCGAGGGGCTGGTCGAGTCGAGCGCGGGCCCACTCGAGAGTAGGGGCGAGCCCGTCCGGGCTGCGTGGCGCCGCTGGCGGGGTGATGAACTGAGCCTGTCCGCCGGTGCGGTGGGCGGGTACGACCATCCGCCTGGCCATGGCGTTGGCCACGGCGGCGCCATAGTCGCGGCGTACCAGGTGCAGGCAGAGGTCGAGCGCTGCAGTCTTGCCTGCGGAGGTGAGCACGCCCCCGTCGTCGACGTAGAGGATGTCGGGCTGTACGTCGACCTGGGGGTAGCGGCGGGCGAGGTCTTCGGCGTGCATCCAGTGAGTGGTGGCCACGCGGCCGTCGAGCACGCCTGCGGCCGCCAGCACGAACGCGCCGGTGCAGAGGGCGGCAAGTCGGGTGCCTCGCCGCTGGGCGGCGACGAGGGCGTCGATGAGCGCCGGGTCCACTCGGTCGTCGAGCTCGTCGGCCGAGGGCACGACGACGGTGTCGACGTGGGCGATCTCCGCGTAACCGGCGGTGCGCACATTGGGTAGCCATGGATGGGGACCGCCTTCAGCGGTGCAGATCACGAGGTCGTACCACTCGCCTGCGGGGGCCCGGTCCGGGCGGTCGGTGCCGAAGATCTCGGAGGCGATCGCAACCTCGTAGAGCATCGCGGTGTCGTGCAGGACGAGCGCAATCCGGTGCATGTCGCAAACTGTACGGTGCATGTCATTTCGGACACTCGTCTCGGCGGCCCGACCTCGACAGGATCGAGGCATGAACACGAACGAACGAGTCCTTGTCTATGGCGCCACCGGTCACACGGGGCGCTTCGTCGTCGACGAGCTGCTGCGCCGCGGGCTCGAGCCCGTGCTCGCCGGCCGCGACGCCGAGCGACTGGCCGCTGGTCCCGCGCGGTACGCCGGCCTCGAGCGGAGGGTGGCCACGCTGGCGGACCCGGCCGGCCTCCGACGTGCCCTGTCCGGGACCGCGGCCGTCGTCAATTGTGCGGGTCCCTTCCTGGACACCGCGCTTCCGCTGGCCCGGGCAGCCGTCGACGCCGGCGCGCACTACCTCGACGTCACGGCCGAGCAGCCGGTCGTGCAGGCGCTGTACCGCGACCTCGACGCGCCCGCCCGGTCGGCGAACGTGGCTGTCGTCCCGGCGATGGCGTTCTACGGTGGCCTCGCCGACCTGCTCGTCACGGCACTCCTCGAAGGGCGTTCGCACGCAGAGGTGGTCGACGTGGCCATCGGTCTGGACCGGTGGTGGCCGACCGCGGGGACGCGCGTGACCGGGGTGCGGAACACCGCGACCCGACTGGTCATCCGCGATGGTGTGCTGGCACCCCTCGAGAGTCCTGCGCCCTTCGAGACGTGGACCTTCGACGAGCCGCTGGGTGAACAGGCCGTCGTCCAGCTGCCGTTCTCCGAGGTGATCACCATCGACCGTCACCTGGAGGTGAAGGAGCTGCGCTCTCATCTCAACACCGGCTCGCTCGACGAGCTTCGCGACGCCGACACACCGGCGCCAGAGGCCGTCGACCAACGTGGCCGCTCGGCCCAGAGGTTCTTCGTCGACGTCGTGGCTCGAGACGGCGGCGACGTACGTCGAGCGAGCGTGAGTGGTCGTGACATCTACGCCGTCAGTGCGCCGATCATCGTCGAGGGTGTCGCCCGCCTCCTGGATGGGCGCCATCACGGATCCGGTGCCTGCGCACCGGGTCAGGTCTTCGACGCCGCAGACGTCCTGAGGGCTCTTCAGCGGGACGGCGCGATCGCGACTTGTTACGAATCTTGACACACCTGTGGACGGACTGCTGACCCCCGGTGCTGACCAGTTGATGTCGCATGCCGACGACCGTTGCGTCGGCCAGCTCAACGCGTCGGACTCCTCGGGTGCGCTCAGCACCGACCAGGTGTTCCGGCCGGGTGCTGACTTCGCCGCCTTCGACCGGGCGATGGCCGACAACGAGCCGGGCCGGCTTGCGCCGTCGGTGCCGGTGTTCCTAGCGCAGGGCGACGGTGACACCACCGTGCTGCCGGCATGGACGCAGGCGCTGACGTCCCAGCTGACCGCCAACGGTGTTGCTGTCACCTCCGAGACGTACGCCGGGGTCGACCACCGCGGCGTGATCGCCGCTTCGTACGACGACGTCACCGGGTGGATCGACGGGCTCCACGGTCAGAGCTGACCTGCTTCGGCGCTGCTCTCGTCGCCCTACGCCGAGTCCGGCTACTCGCCGTGGACGCTGACTCGGAGGAGGATGCCGTCATGGCCGTCGACGTGCTGGTGGAAACGACGATTCATCGATCGCCGGCCGAGGTGTCCGCGTACGCCGGCGATCCGACCAACGCGCCGACCTGGTACGCCAACATCCGCTCGGTCGAGTGGCGTACGGAGCCGCCGGTGCGGGTCGGGTCGAGGATGGACTTCGTCGCGCAGTTCCTGGGGCGCAGGCTGGCCTACACCTACGAGGTGGTCGAGTGGGTGCCGGGGGAGCGGCTGTTGATGCGTACGGCCGATGGACCGTTCCCGATGGAGACGACCTACACCTGGGAGCCTGCGGGGGAGGGTGGCACCCGGATGACGTTGCGCAACCGCGGCAACCCGTCCGGTTTCTCCCGGGTCGCTGCGCCGGTGATGGAGAGGGCCATGCGGCGAGCGACGACCAAGGACCTGGCCAGGCTCAAGGAGACCCTCGAGCCCTGACGACGAGGCAGTCAGCGAGCTCCTCACCGGGTCGGGGCGAACCCTCCCCAGACTGCGATGGAGTCGCCTGAGCTCTGGGCGTCGACGTGGTAGCTGTCGCGCTCGAGATTGCGGACACCAGTCGCGTGGTTGTACTGGCTGGCGAACTCGTGCTGTCCGGCCGGCACGGTGCGGCCCGGCTTGAGGTCCCAGCGGTAGAGCAGCGCACCGCCGGACTCCTGAACGGTGACCGTGAAGTCGTCGCTCGGCAGGGTCCGCCAGTGGCCGGTGTTTCGCACGCCGCCGGTCTGGGCAATGCGCATTTCCACGGTGACTGAGGTGAGCGGCTTGGTGGTCTTCAGGGTCAGGTTGTTCTGAGCCCAGTAGATGTTGCTGTTGGCGCCCAACGAGCCTTCGGACCACAACGGCCCGTCCTTGACCCGGCTGCCGTCCGACGGAGTTGGTCGCGCGCTGCCCGAGGTGGGGGCCGGGGCCGGAGCGGTAGTGGTGGGGCGGGCTGATGGCGTCGGAGCGGACGTGACGGTCGTGGTCGCGGACGGGGCCGTGGGAGTGGGTGCGGGTGTGGTGGCCGGCAGCAACGGATCTCCGCCGATGGCGGCGACAGCGACGGCGAGACCGCCGGTCGTCAGGGTGGCGGCGGCGACGAGACCGACGATCGCTGCCCGGGGCCCTGACCTCGCGATCGAACGTGTGCGGCGCCGGACACTGGGGTCGGCCGCGCCGCGCTCCACGCGCGCCAGGATCCGTGCGCGGTTGGGCTCGTGAGCCTCGGCGGCCTCTCGCAGCCGTCGGCTGATCTCGTCGTTCATCGGTTCCTCCCCCCTGTCGCCAATTCGCCGGCCGCTTCCGCGCCGAGCAATCGTTCCAGTTCGGCCATCCCCTTGGAGGTCTGGCTCTTCACCGTACCGACCGAGATGCCCAGCGCAGCGGCGGTGTCCTTCTCCGACAGGTCGAGGGCGTGGCGCATGACCACGCACGCCCGCTTACGGAACGGCAGCCGGGTGAGCGCGGCTCGGACGTCCAGCACGACCGCAGCGTCCGGCCCGTCCACCAGTTCCGTACTGAGGGACGAGAACAGCGCGACTCGCCGTCGCTCGCGCACGCTGCTCCGGATCCTTTCCCGCGCCAGATTGGCCACTACGCCGCGGGCGTAGGCGACCGGGTGTTGCGCTGCCCGCAACCGGTCCCAGCGCTGCCACAGGGCGACCAGCGCATCGGCGGCGAGGTCGTCCGCCGCATCCTTCTCGCCGGTCAAGAGGTGGGCGAGACGGGCCAGTTCGGAGTAGTGGCGTTCGAAGAAGTCGTGGAACTCTGCGGACACGTCGTCGTCGGCGAGCATCTCCCGCGGTTGCCCTCTCCCTACGATGTGCGCGTTAACAAATCGGCCTGAGCGTAGCAGCGCCCCGCACGGTCAGCGCCGGGCGAACTGGACCGGGGTCGGCTGCGCGACGTCCGGTTTGAGGGCGATCCCGCGGATGGTCAGCCGCTCACCGTAGATGTCGGTGATCCTGATCTTTCTGCCGCATCCGTTGCCGTCGGCGGCGAGGAAGTAGTTGTAGTCGGTGCGGGGCAACTTTCGCCAGCCGTTGGCGGTCCGGACCTCGAGCGCCGCCAACGGGTTGCGGTGACCGATCGCCTGGATGCCACACCAGTACTGACTGGACCCGTCCTTGTATCGGATGGAGATCGTGCCGGACGCGGCGGGGCTCAGCAGCGTCCAGGTGATCGGGAGCCGGCCGACGGAAAGGTCGGCGAGTTTGGCGAAGGCCTGTTGGCTGAGGTCGATCTGCCCGGGCGCGCAGGGCAACGGGCACTCGTTGACTATCCGCACCTTGATGGAGGCCCCGTTGGCCGCGCGGACCAGCACGTACGCCCCGCATGCCTTGGCCGACTCGTAGTCGGTGTGGTTCATCGCCGCGACCATGAGGTCGTCGGACGGGCCGTAGAGGCAGGCGCCATTCCCGTCGCCCGCCTCGTAGGCGGTCGCGACGCCCCGGTAACGGACGGCCGGCCTGATCCGTCCAGTCAACGACCCGGTGGACTCCGCGGATTCCGTGCGAGGGGTGCTGGAAGGCGTACGTGGCCTGCTTGTGGTCGACGGTGTTCGGGTACCGCGCGGCGATGGCAGCGGACTCGCGTCTGGTGGCTGCGCCGAAGCGATCGTCGCATCGGGTGCCGCGGTCGGAGAGCCGCTCGCCGACGCAGCCGTGACGGACCCGTCGGTGGAACGCCAGGCGTCGGTGCTGCCCCCGGTGAGGAGCACGGTGACGAGGCAGGCCACAACGCCGACAGCCAGCAGTGCCAGCGGAATGCCGATGGCCCGCCGTTGCTTGCGCAGCGGCTGCGCCGCGCCGTGATTCGTTGTCCTCATGTCCATCCGTTCGGTAGATCGAGTCGACGTTCCGCAGCGCAGTTGCCGCCGGCGCCGAAAAGGTTGCCGCCCCGGCGCAGCCCGCTGACGGGCCGGGGCTCGATGGGTCGTGGGGTCAGGACGGGTCGCCGTACTGCAGACCGCGTCCGTTGGTGCCGATGTAGACGCGGCCGTAGGTGTCGGGGTCGCCGGTGATGACGCCGACGGCGCCGATGGCGCCCCACTGGTGGGCCTTGTCGTTGACGCGGAGCCAGGTGGCGCCCTTGTCGGTGGAGCGGAAGACTCCGGTGGCGTCCTTGACGGTGCCGATCAGGTACAGGGCCTGGTAGCCGGTGCCCGGTTTGGCCTTGCCGAAGCCGAGGGCGGAGGCGGACTGCACCGATTTGAGCGTGGTGAAGTTCAGGCCGCCGTCGGTGGAGTGCAGCAGTCCCTTGTCACCGCCGGCGATCCACAGGTCCCCGGCGATGCCGGGCACGGCCGTGAGCCGGCCGGAGGGCAGGTTGGTGGCGCGGGCGGTGAAGGTCGCGCCGCCATCGGTGCTGGCGTGGAGCGTGCCGCCGGACAGTGAGTAGAAGGTCCTGGCCGAGGAGCGGTCGGCGACGACCACCGCGCCGTTGCCCAGACCGCTGACCTTCGACCAGCTCGCCCCCTTGTCGGTCGAGCGGTACGGGTCCTGACCCTCCTCGGTCCAGACGATGGCGGAGCCGTCCGCCGAGAGCGCGACCTGGCCGCTGTCGGCACTGCCCACCGGCTCCGACTTGAAGCCCTTCCAACTGCTGCCGCCGTCGGTGGAGTAGGCGCCGTCCTGCTCGGCGCCACGGCCGACGCGGACCATCACCGAGGGCTTGGACTGGGCGAAGTCGATGTCGGTGCTGGTGATCATCATCGGGTTCTTGAGCCGCCCGGCGGGCACCTTGGCCAGGGAGCCGGAGGTGCCGTAGCGGAAACCGCCGAGGTCACCCATGGAGGAGATGACGGTGGCGCCGCCGGGCGGGGCGATGGCGTCCAGCACCGCGGTCTCCTCCAGCCCTCGAGCGCCCACTCTCCAGTGGCTGGTGCCCCCGCTGTCGGTGGCGTTTGCGTCCTTGCTGCGCCAGATGCCGCTGCCGGTGCCGTACAGCACGTGCCCGGAGTTGAAAGGGTCGATGGCCAGGGCGGTCATCCAATGCCCGGTGCCGGTACCGACGTACGGAGCGCCGGAGGCGTTCCGCTTCGACTTGTCGGCCAGTGCCTTCCAGTGCGCGCCGCCGTCGGTGCTCCGGTAGATCTCGTCCTCGGGCCACCAGCGGTCGAGGGTGGTGACCATCACCGTGGAGGGCTTGCGCGGGTCGACGGCCAGACCGGAGAACCCGTAGCTGCCCTGCGACGGGGAGATGTTCTTCCACGCCCCGCCCTTCGGTGTGTACTTCCACACCGAGCCCGCCGTCGCGTCCATGGAGCCGGTGCTGTTGCTGTAGGACAGGTACAGCGAGCCGTCACCGGAGACCACACCGTGGTGCGGCATCTGGCCCGTGGGCTGCCCGGCCACGGCCTGCCAGGTGCGGCCGCTGTCGATGGAGCGGTACAGGGAGGTTGACGAGTCGCCGACACCGACGTAGATCGTCTTGCTGCCGGCCTTGCCGTACGTCACGAAGGAGATGCCCGCGCCGCTGCTCGCCCCGTCCTTGACGGGGAACGAGGAGACCTGACGCCATTTCACGCCGTGGTCGGTGCTGCGCCACAGGCCGTTCTTGCGGGTGCCCAGCAGCAGGGTCCCGTTGTCCGCGGGGTTGATCACCAGCCGTTCGCCCGCCCCGCGGCCGTCCTCGTTGGCGCCCAGCTTGAACGGCAGATTGGTGCGCTTGAAGGTGCGGCCCCGGTCGGTGGAGCGCAGGAGCGCGCCGTTGCCGGCCCACTCGTTGGTGTAGGTGCCGGACGCGAGGTAGAGCCGCTTCGGGTCGACCGGGTCGGTGGCCACCGAGTCGATGCCCAGCAGGTTCCAGTCCTTCTCGCCCAGCCAGTCGGTCAGCGGGATCCACTTCTCGGTCCTGGCGTTCCAGCGGTAGGCGCCGCCCATGTCGGTGCGCGCGTACAGCAGGCCCTTCTCACGCGGGTTGAACACCAGACCGGTGACGTAGCCGCCGCCCACCACCTGTGCGTTCTTCCATCTGTACGGTCCGGACCCGGCCGTCTTGGGCTGGGCCGACTTCACCAGTTTCCGCTGCTGGATACGGGTGTCGTCGGCGGTGGAGGAGCCGTTGGCGTCGAGCACCTTGCCACTGCGCTCAGAAGTCTGCTGGTCGTGGGCGCTGCCGTTGACCATCGCGGTCTGCGACTGCTCCTGCGCGAACAGGAGGTACGGCACGACGATGGCGGGCACGCCGACCAGCAGACCGGCGACGGTCCAGCGGCGGCGGTGACGCCCGCGGCGCGCGCGGTACGTGGGGTTGTTCATTGGGGGGATGTACTCCTTGCGTGTCGTTCCCGGAGGAAGGCGGATCCAGGCGACTGGATGACCTGGATCCGCTTCCTAGTGGTCACAGGCACTGCAAAGGGTTGCCGCTGGGCCGGGAACTTTTCAGGTCCGTCTGTCGCGGCCCCGGCTACGCGCGGAAGGGGCCGCTGATCTCGTAGGTGATGCCGCCGCTGGACGAGCCGCTCGTGCCTCGCTGGGAGGAGAAGTACATGCGGTTGCCGGCCGGGTTGAACGCCACGCCGCACAGCTCCGACGAGCTCTGCCCGGTTACGCGGAGGAACGGGGCCACGACGTCGTCGGGCGTGATGATGCAGATCTCCATGTTGCCGCCGTCCTCGGCGACGTAGAGGTCTCCTGCCCCGGCGCCGGTGAGGTTGTCGACGCCGGTGAGCGGTGGGTTGCTGGTCAGGTTGTCGTCGTAGACCACGTCGAGGGTGTTGGCGGCGGCGTTGTAGGCCCACACCTTGTTGTCGCCCTTGGTGGTGAAGTAGCAGATGTCGTTGCGGTAGTAGGCGCCTTCGCCGCCGTTGAACAGCTTCATGTTCGACACCTGGTCGCGCGTGGGCGTGGGTGAGCCGTCGGGGTCGGGGACATCGGCCCAGGTGAGGCTCGTGGTGAGCACCTGCAGCTTCCCGGCGGACAGGTCTCCCCAGGTGGTCGGGACGAAGCGGTAGAAGCCGCCGTCGCTCTTGTCCTCGGTCTGGTAGACGACCTTGCGGACCGGGTCGCAGGCTGCGGCCTCGTGCGTGAAGCGGCCCATCGCGGCCCGACGGACGGCGGGCTTGACGCCCCACGGGTCGGTCTCCCAGCTGTAGCCCGTGTCGTGCTCCTCGCACGAGATCCAGGTGTTCCACGGCGTCGGTCCACCCGCGCAGTTCCGGGTTGTGTTGCCGAGGATCCGGTAGGCGCTGGTGATGTTCGCGTTGCTGTCGAACTTGAGGGCGCTCGCGCCTCCGCCGCCGCTGCTCATCTCCGAGTTTGAGACGTAGATCCAGCCGGTTCCGTCGGCGAAGCAGACGCCGCCGTCCGGGGCGCTGTGCCAGGTGTACCCGGTGTTCGCGACAGTCCTTGTCGAGCGGGCGACCACCCGGCTGGTGAACCCTGCCGGCAGCATGATTCCGTTGGCATCGGCGCCCAGGAGAGCGCCATAGGGGCTCGGCCCGGTCTTGGCCGGGTAGGCGATGGCGGGACGAGTGACGCTGAACCCGAAGGCGACGGTTCCAGCGCCGACAACGGCGGCACGTAGGAAGTTGCGACGATCCATGGTGGAGTCCTTCTGGAGTCTCGGCAGATGGAAATGTGCCCGACATACGCTAGAGATCCGGACCCTGGTCGAGGCGTCTTCAGGACGAACAATGCTCAACGCAGAGGCGCCGACCGCGGCGGTCACGCCAGTGCTGCGAGCATCTCGTCGGCGGTCCGTCGGCCCGAGCGGACGGCTCCCTCCATGTAGCCGCTCCATTCGGTGGCGTACTCCGCTCCGGCCCAGTGGATCCGTCCGACGGGCTCGCGCAGGATGGGTCCGTAGTTCGTCCAGACACCGGGTCCGAAGCCGGCGCCGTAGCAGCCGCGGGTGAACTCCTCGGCGCTCCAGTCCTTCTCGACGTACGAGATCGGGGTGGCTGCCTCGCTCCCGAAATAGCGGACGAAGCAGTCGATGACGCCGCGGCGGCGCTCGCTTTCGGGAAGGCTCTGCCAACGCCGCGCGTCGCCTGCCTCGACGAAGCCGATCAGGATGCCGACCTCCGCGCCGGGCGGAGAGACGTCGAAGGTGACCTTGACCGGGCCTCGGTCGGTGAACGCCTGGCCGTTGAGCCCCCGCTCGCGCCAGAACGGCTTCGGGTACGCCGCGAAGCACTTCACGACCGTCCCGGCCGGCACGCGCTGGGTGAGCTGGTCGCGGCCGGCGGGAAGGATCGGGTCGTAGTCGAGCCGTCCGGCGAGGGTCGGAGGCAGGGTGACGAGGACGTGTCGCGCCGTGTGGGTCTCGCCATCGCGGGTGATGGCGCTGGCAGTCTCGCCGGTCTGGACGATCCGGGCCACGGGCGACCGGAACCGTACGTCCTGGCCTTCGGCGAGGCGCTGTGAGACCAGCACCGATCCACCGACGACGCGGTCCTTCTGGGCTCCGCTGTCGGTTGAGGCGAGCGTCTCGAGATCGCCGTTGCTGATCGTGTAGAAGAGCGTGTGCAGCAGGGAGAGGTCGGCTGCGTCGGCCGAGTAGAGAGCCTCGGCCAGCACGCGGAAGTAGGAACGACCGGTGGGCGTCCTCAGGTTGCGACGGATCCATGACTCGAAGGTCTGCCCGTCCAGCAGCGCGGCCTTGGGGTGGGCCCACGGCCGCTCGACGTCGACGCTGCGCGCGAGCCTTTCGTAGCGGGCCAGGCCCTGGACGAGGTCGGCCAGGGCGATCGGGTTGAACTTGGGTGTGGCCCCCTTCTGCGGACCGAGCCGGGTCTGCTTGCCGCCGAGTTCGAGGAGCAGCTCGCCGGCGTCGTTCCAGGTCGGGAAGGTCTCCAGGCCCAGCTCGTCGACGAGCCGGTACATCTCGGTGTGGCCCTCGCCGATCCAGGTGCCGCCGAGCTCGATCGGGTGCCCCTCGAGGATCCCGCCCTCGGTGCGACCGCCGACCCGGTCCCTGGCTTCCAGCACCAGCACGGACCTGCCGGCGCCGGTGAGCTCGTCGGCTGCGCTCAGGCCCGCCAGGCCGGCTCCCACCACGACCACGTCCACATCGGGCATCGCGGGAACCTCCGTTCGCGTCGTACGGCTGAATCACGGTACGACGTTCTCGGTGCGGCTGCGGCGGGATCGTTGTGCCTGACGGTCTTTGCCGACATTTGGTGACAGGGTTTGGCCATGAGCGAGGACGCGGTCGACGAGGAGAAGACGAGGCTGCGAGCCCTCGGGATGCGGGTTCAGCAGGGGGCTCGGGACCTGCTCCCGACCACGTCGCTGACGTTGCACGGGGGAGAGGTCGCGGTGGCTGTCGGCCCGCCGGGAGGTGGGCACACGTCGCTGGCTCTGGCGCTCGCCGGGCGGCTCCGGCTGGACGCGGGCAGGGTGGAGCTGGACGGGGACGCGTCGCCTCGGGTCCTGCAGGCCGCGGTGGCGCTGATCGACGTGCCGGGGGTCTCCGAGCCCGACGAGGTGGTGCCGTTCCGCACGATCCTGGGCGAGGAGCTCGCCATGGCGAAGCACAAGCCGAGCGCTGCAGCCATCGACGGCTGGCTGGGGGAGTACGACCTCGCGACCGGCATCACCACGCAGGCGGTCCCGCCCGTGCCGCGCCTGGAGATCCTCGCCCGGATGGCGCTGCTGCGGCCAGGGACCCGCTTCCTCGTCCTCACCTACCCTGAACGCCTCGGCCTGCCGGTCGCACAGTGGCTGGACATCGCCAATGACCTCGCCGGCTCCGAGAGCCGGCCCGGCGTCCTCGTCACCGCGAGTCGTGCGGTCACCATCCCCGCCGGCGTGCGTACGTTCACCATCGGTCCGACGGAGGAAGCATGAACTCGTTGCGTATCGCCCTGACCGAGCTGCGCCGGATCACTGCCGGGCGGCTGGCGAAGCTCGTCATCGTGGCGCTCGTCCTCGTCCCCACGCTCTACGCCGGGCTCTATCTCTACGCCAACCACGATCCGTACGCTCACTTCGACGAGCTCCCGGCGGCGCTCATCGTGGAGGACACCGGGGCCACCACGACCGACGGCACGAAGATCGAGGCCGGGCGCGATGTCGCCGACAAGCTCCTGAAGTCGGGCGACTTCGACTGGTCGGAGACCTCTGCGGCCGAGGCGGAGGAGGGCGTCCGTGAAGGCGACTACTACTTCGCCCTGCGGATCCCGGAGGGGTTCTCCCGGACGCTGACCGGTGCGGAGCGGCTCGACCCGGAGCAGGCGCAGATCCAGGTCATCACCAACGACGCCAACTCCTACCTGTCCACCACGATCGCAACCAACGTCACCGACAAGGTCCGCGACGCCATCGCCAGCGAGGTCTCCGAGCAGGCCGCGGCCAACTTCCTGCTCGGCATCTCCGACCTCCGCTCGGGTCTGGTGAAGGCCGCCGACGGCGCCGCGAAGCTGGAGAAGGGCGCGGTCACGCTGCGCGACGGAGCCGGGAAGCTGGCCACCGGAGCAGGGGACCTCGAGAACGGCCTGAACACCATCGAGGGCAAGGTCACCGACCTGCCCACCAAGACGCGCGAGCTCGCCACCGGCGCCCGCAAGGTCGCCGACGCCAACGACGAGATCGCCGCCACCGGGCAACGGGCCGCGATCGCAGTCGATGACGCCGTCGCCGCCTACGAGTCGAATCGGGACGACCTCGACGCCCGGCTCCAGGCGCAGGGGCTCGATGAGCAGCAACGAGCCGAGGTGCTGGCCATCTACGACCGCGGCTCCGCGCCGCTCGACCGCGTCGACCAGCGTGTCGGCGACGTCTCGGGCCAGCTCGACCAGCTCGCCACCGGTGCGGACCAGGTGGCCGACGGCAACGAGCAGCTGGCCGATGCGATGCCTGATCTCGTCGCCGGGATCTCCTCGGCTGCTGATGGTGCCGGCGAGCTCAGCACCGGAGCGACCAAGCTGCATGACGGTGCCGCCCAGCTCGCCACCGGCGCCGGCGACCTGAAGAAGGGACTGCAGGACGGCGCCGCGCAGGCACCCGCCACCAACGAGGAGCTGCGCGACCGGATCGCCTCGACGATCGCCGACCCGGTCGCCATCGACTCGGTCTCCGAGGCGAAGGCGTCCTCCTACGGAGCCGGGCTGGCGCCGTTCTTCCTCGCACTGGGCGCATGGATCGGCGGGTACGTCCTCTTCCTGCTCGTCCGGCCGATCTCGACCCGCGCGCTGGCCGCCAACCAGACCCCGCTGAGGGTGGCCCTGGGCGGCTGGCTCACCCCGGCGCTCATCGGTGCCGCGCAGATGGCCGTCGTGCTCGTGGTCGTCGGTCTCGCCGTCGACATCACCCCGGTGAACTGGCTCGGCACGTTCGGATTCCTGCTGCTCACCTCCGCGACCTTCATCGCGATCGTGCACATGCTCAACGCGCTCCTCGGCGCGCCGGGCCAGTTCCTCGGCCTGGTCCTGATGGTCGTCCAGCTCGTCACCGCCGGCGGCACGTTCCCCTGGCAGACCATTCCCGAGCCGCTGCACTGGCTCCACCACATACTGCCGATGAGCTACGCCGTCGACGGGCTGCGCCAGCTCATGTACGGCGGGCTCTCCGGGCGGGTCGTCGCCGACGCCCTCGTCCTGACCGCCTTCCTCGTCGGCGCGCTGCTGCTGACCAGCTACGGCGCTCGCCGGCAACGGGTCTGGACGCCCAAGCGGGTGCGTCCGGAGATCGCCTTGTGACGAGCGCGCTGCCGTCTAGGTGATGTCGCGACGCATCGAGACGCGGGTGCCGACGACGGCGAAGAGCAGGCCGTACGCGGCGAGCACCAGCCCGCCCAGCCAGGGGTCGAGGTAGTTCTGGGTGCTGAGCGAGACCTGCGTGAGCGCCGCCGACGCGGATCCGGGAAGGTACGCCGTCCAATCGGAGATGGCTGGAACGGCGGTCAGCATGGGCTCGGCAACGAAGCGGTAGACGAGCAGTCCGACCACGGTGGCCACCTGGTTGCGAAGCAATGCGCCCAGGCCGACACCGACGACGGCGAAGATCGTGACATCGGCGACGACTCCGGCGTATGTGCCCGGGAGCCCGTTGCCGAGGAGGGTGAGGTCGATGTCCTTGGCGCTGAGCCAGGGCCATGCGATGGCGGCGACCACCAGAAGACACACGACCGCGTATCCGGCGCCGACGGTGGCGTAGGTGGCCAACTTGGCAGCGACCACCTTCCGGCGCTGCGGCGTGGTGAGGAAGGTCGCGGTTGCGGTGCGATGGCGGAACTCGCCGGTGATGCCGATCGCCGCCACGACGGCGACGAGGGTGTTGGCGCCGCCCGAGGCAACGGCGAAGAGGGTCTGCTGGCCGGCCGCCGTGTCCAGCGGTGCGGTCAGGGTGTCGGGGTCGTCACTGAATCCGATCAGCAGCGTCACGTAGAGCGCTGTGAGCGCCATCGACGCGAGGAGCAGCCACCACCACAGTCGGGTGGAGCGAAGCTTGTGGACCTCGGCGGCGATCAGGGGTCTCATGATCGGATCTCCTGGTTGGTGGTGAGCTCGAAGAATGCGGTCTCGAGGTCGCCGTGGCTGTCGGCGAGCTCGGTGAGAGTGGCTTGTCGCACCACGCGGCCACGGTGGAGGATGACCACGCGGTCCACCAGTTGCTGCATCTCGGTCAGCACATGGCTGGAGACGAGCACACTCCGCCCGGTGGCGGCGTACTTTCTCAAGAAGCTGCGCAACCAGACGACGCCTGCCGGGTCGAGCCCGTTGGCCGGCTCGTCGAGGATCAGGACAGCGGGATCGCCAAGGAGCGCGGTGGCCAGAGCGAGACGTTGCCGCATGCCCAAGGAGTAGGCGCCGACTCTGCGGTTCCTGGCCTCGCCGAGGCCGACCTCCTCGATCGCCGCTGTTGCGCGTGAGGCAGGCAGGGCCGCGGCCTTCGTGTAGATCAGGAGATGGTCGAGGCCCGTGCGAGAGGGATGGAAACCGGTCGACTCCAAGGCAGCGCCGACGACCTCGAGGGGCGCCGGGAGGTCTCGATACTCGACCCCGCCGATGGTCGCCCGGCCGCGGTCAGCACGTACCAGCCCGAGCAGCATCCGGAGCGTGGTGGTCTTGCCCGCGCCGTTGGGCCCGAGGAAGCCCGTGACCGAGCCGGGCTCCACGGTGAAGCTCACGTCATCGACAGCCGCGACGCCGGAGTAGTGCTTGGTCAACCCGCTGGCCTCGATGCGCGCGGCGGGAACACGCGTCATCGGATCGTTGTGTACTCTCATGTAAACAAAGGTAGATGTATACTTCCAGGTACACAAGTGAAGGAGAGGTGCATGTCCGACGTTTCACCCAAGCGGCTGCCGCGCGCCGAACGCCGCGCCCAGATCCTGGCGGCGGCCACGAGGGCGTTTGCCCGGCATGGGTTCGCGGACACCGGACTCGACGACATAGCTGAAGAAGCCGGGATCACGCGGGTCGTGCTCTATCGCCACTTCGACTCCAAGGCGGAGCTCTATCGGACGATCCTCGATCGGGCGTGTGAGCGGATCGCTGAGCGGGTGGGCACCGATGACTTCGAAGACGATGCGATTCCTGCGTTGCTCGATGCTGCCGCCGAGGACCCGGATGCCTTCCGCCTGCTCTTCCGCTTCGCCAACCGCGAGCGCGAGTTCCGAGACCTGACCGACGCCCTCTCGGACGCCGCGGCGACCGTGGCTCGTACGAACCTTGCCAAGCAGATCCCTGCAGGGCCGTGGTTGGACTGGGCTGCCCAGTTGATTCCGGCGGTGACCACCGACGCGGTCATTGCCTGGCTGGACAACGGCCAGCCGGACCCGGACGTCGCTGCCGGACGAATACGTGCGGCGATCCATGGGATCAGTGCAGCGGCCGCCTACGTCGAAGGCGGCGACACGCCGCGTTGATGGGTTCCGACTCGTCATTCCAATATTCCTTGGAATGACGTAGGGTCGCTTCATGGGCATCTCTGTCATCCCGGTGGTCGATGAAGGGCTGGGCAACTCCGCCTACCTGGTGGATCTGTCCGACGGACGGGCGCTCGTGGTGGATCCGAGCCGTGACCTGCGCGCCATTCGAGCCGAAGCGGACCGCCGCGGCCTGCGGATCGCGTACGCCGCCGACACCCATCTGCACGCCGACTTCCTCAGCGGGGCGGTGCAGCTGGCCGCCGACGCCGGGGCGAGCGTCCTCGCGTCGCGGGCGGGTGACCGGGAGTTCCCGCACCGCGGCCTCTCCGACGGCGACGAGATCGACCTCGGCGGATTGAGACTGCGGGCACTGGCCACGCCGGGCCACACCCACGAGCACACCGCCTTCGAACTGCTCGATGACAACCGGGTCGTCGGCGTGTTCACCGGTGGCTCCCTGATCGTCGGCTCGGCCGCACGTACCGACCTCGTGTCTCCGGAGCGGACCGAGGAGCTCGCCCGCGCTCAGTACAGGTCTCTCCGGCGACTGGCCGAGCTCGCCGACGACGTGGCGGTATGGCCAACCCACGGCGCAGGTTCGTTCTGCTCGGCACCTCCAGGCACCGAGCGGACGTCCACCATCGGCGCCGAACGGGCCACCAACTCCCTGCTTCGCGCGGAGTCCGAGGACGCCTTCGTCCAACAGTTGCTCGACTCCCTCGGCAGCTTCCCGCCGTACTTCCTGACCCTCGGCGAGATCAACCGCCGCGGACCCGACCTCGTCGCGGGCGACTCGCTGCCCGGCTTGTCGCCCGGCGCGGTCGCTCGGCTGCGGGAGACCGGCGCCGAGATCGTCGATGTCCGCTCGGTCCAGGACTTCGCTGCAGCCCATCTGCCGGGTTCGGTGTCGATCCCGCTGCGACCGGCGTTTGTGACCTGGCTCGGATGGCTCCTGCCTGCGGCCAAGCCGGTCGTCATCGTCCGCGACACCGACCAGGACCCGGCCGAGATCCTCTGGCAGGCCCGCAAGATCGGCCATGACCACCTGATCGGTGAGCTCGACGGCGGCATCGGCGCCTGGGAGCAGGGCGGGCGCCCGACCGGTTCCATCCCGCTCGTCAACGCTCGCCACATCGGAAGCGCGAGCGTGCTTGACATCCGGCAGACCAGCGAGTTCGCTGCCGGTCACATCCCTGGCGCTGCGCACGTCGAGCTCGGCGACCTGCCGGACAGGGCAGCGAGCAGCGCCCACGATGGCCCGACCGTCGTGATGTGCGGCCACGGCGAACGCGCCATGGGCGCTGCCAGCCTCCTGGCCCGGGCGGGCCGGCAGGATGTTGCCGTTCTCGTCGGCGGTCCCGACGACTGGGCCGACGCCACCGGGCACCGTCTCGAGGCGGGATCGTGAACCAGGTCGACGCACAGGACCCCCGCGCCCGGCCTCGCCTCGGACTGCGGGCCAACGCCGCCCAGTTCACGCTCCTGGTTGCGATCAACGCACTGGTCGGCGGCATGGTCGGTCAGCAACAGACAGTGCTGCCGCTGCTCGCCGAACGCGAGTTCGGGCTGAGCGGATACGCGTTCATCTTCACGTACGTGATCGCTTTCGGGATCGCGAAGGCCGCCGCGAACTACTTCGCGGGAACCTGGTCTGACCGGTACGGCCGCAAGCCAGTGCTGATCGCCGGATGGCTGGTCGCGATACCGGTGCCCCTGATGCTGATCTGGGCTCCCAGCTGGGGTTGGGTCGTGGTCGCCAACGTGCTGTTGGGCATCAACCAGGGTCTGACGTGGTCGACCACGGTGATCATGAAGATCGACCTCGTCGGCTCCCGGCAACGCGGCCTCGCGATGGGACTCAACGAGGCCGCCGGCTACGGAGCCGTGGCCCTCACCTCACTCGCCGCCGGTTACCTGGCAGCGCACCATGGCCTTCGCCCTGCGCCCTTCCTGCTCGGCCTGTCCTACACCGCGCTCGCGCTCGGGCTCTCGGTCCTCGCCGTCAAGGAGACCCGGGGCCATGCGCATGCGGAAGCCGCCGGTCACGTTCCGCGAGCCGACGGACTTCACGACCACCTCCACGGCGAGCTCAGCAACCGTGAGGTCTTCGTCCAGACCAGCTTCCGGGAGAGGTCGCTGTCCTCGGCGAGCCAGGCCGGACTGGTCAACAACCTCAACTTCGGACTCTCCTGGGGGCTCTTTCCCCTGCTCTTCGCTACGTCGGGCCTGCCCGTAGGTCAGATCGGGGTGCTGTTCGCGCTCTATCCGGCGGTCTGGGGCCTCGGCCAGCTGCTCACCGGAGCGTTGTCCGACCGGTGGGGCCGCAAACACCTGATCAGCATCGGCATGTTCACCCAGGCGACTGCCCTCGCGGTGATCGCCGCCGCCGACACGTTCGCTCCGTGGGCGGCGGGCACCATGCTCCTCGGTGCCGGCACCGCGATGGTCTACCCGACGCTCCTCGCCGTGATCGGGGACGTCGCACACCCGGTCTGGCGTGGACGAGCCGTCGGCATCTACCGGGTCTGGCGCGACCTCGGCTACGCGGTCGGCGCCCTCATGGGCGGCGTGGTCGCCGACCTGTGGAGCCTCCGTGCTGCCGTCTGGGCGGCAGCCGCCATCAGCGCGATCTCCGCCCTCGTCGTCGCCCTCCGGATGTACGAGACCCACCACCGCAGCGCGCGACCCTCCCGGGCCGGCGCCGATGACAGTGAAGGAGCCTCCCGTGGGTGACCGCGCCGCCAAGAACGCCCTGTTCGCCGAGTTCGCCGCAGTCGGCAAGGCCTTGGCCAGCCCCGGGCGCCTCGAGCTCCTCGACCTGCTCGCCCAAGGGCCGCGCAGCGTCGAGGCTCTCGCCGACGCCGCCGACCTCGCCATCAGCACCTGCTCAGCCCATCTGCAGATCCTGCGCGAAGCGGGGCTCGTCGAGACCCGCCGTGACGGCAGGCGGATCTACTACTCCCTCGTCGCCGACGACGTCGCGGGTCTGTGGGACGACCTCAGGCGCGTCGCCCTCCGGCATCGTCCCCACACCGAACGCGCCCGCGCCGCCTACCTGGGCCCCGAGGACACCGAAGCCATCACCACCGAGACGCTCCTCGCTCGCATCGCCGATGGAGAGGTCGTCATCCTCGACGTCAGGCCTGAGCCCGAGTACGCCGGGGGCCACCTCCCGGACGCCCTCCACATCCCCGTCGAGGAGCTCGCCGCCCGCCTCTCCGAGCTCCCGGCCGACCGCGAGATCGTCGCCTACTGCCGTGGCCGGTACTGCGTGCTCGCGCACGATGCCGTACGCCTTCTCCACCAGCGCGGCTTCCGGGCCGGCCGCGCGGTCGACGGAGCACTGGAGTGGCGCATCGCAGGTCTCCTGGAACGCGACGGGGCGGCCTGAGGGGTCTAGCCTGTGAAGATGGGGCCACCGCGTGAGTACGCCGAGGAGTCCGAGCGGCATCCGCAGCTGCCGCCGGGGTCGGAAGAGCGTGTCGCGGGTTACGGGGTGATGGGGCAGACCTTCGAGTCGGGACATGTGCTGGGGCTGCGGCGGTGGACGGCGTCGTCGGTGGGGGAGCAGTTCACCTCGATCTGGCATCGCGAGCCGGACGGGTCCTGGCACTTCTACGAGTCGGCGCAGCCGCAGTTCGCGTGCTCGAGGTGGTTCGGGCACGGCGTCGAGGAGTCTGTGGTCGTTCCGATCGAGGTGACCTGGGACGGGCCCGCGCAGCTGCTCGTGGCAGCCGAGGGGCGCGTGGACTGGCGCCTCACCCTGGCGGCATCGCCGATGACGCGAGTGATGAACGCGATGGGTGGCGGGATGCCGATGGCGGCCTGGCGCTCGACGGCGATGCTCAGGGCGATGGGCGCGATGGCGTCGGCAACGCTCGGGGTCGGCAAGGTCTCCATGACCGGGCTCACGGCGAACGGTCTCCCGTTCGACGCCAACCCGCTCCGGATCTGGCGAGTCGTCGACGCGACGGCAACGATCAACGGCGCGGATGCGGGTCTGCCGGCGCCCCTGCCGCAGCAGGCGCGCCTCGGCGACTTCTGGATCCCTCAGCGCGGCATTTTCGCCATGGGCCGCGTCTTCGTCGACACTCCCGGCTGACCTCGTAGGGGCGATACGACGGAGTCCTGCCTGGCCGCCTTCCTCGTGGGCGCGATGAAGCTGATCAGGTACGGCGTCCGAGCCTGGAGCGGGCGCGCGGCGGCGCCAGCAG
The DNA here is from genome assembly GCF_040608935.1 of Nocardioides sp. NPDC004968. NCBI lineage: Bacteria > Bacillati > Actinomycetota > Actinomycetes > Propionibacteriales > Nocardioidaceae > Nocardioides > Nocardioides sp. NPDC004968. The sequence goes on along the minus strand of NZ_JBEXJF010000054.1, from coordinate 9,233 downwards.
GCCTCGATCAACCCGGGCTGCCGTGAGCGCCGGTGGGGTACCCCGCATGCAGACAGCATACAGTTGACAACAGACAAATGATGTCTGATGATTCACGGACTCCATGAAAGAGTTAAGGGGCCGCCGAACCATGCGCATCACGGGCTATCGCACGCTGACGACCGTGCACGACTGGGGTCGTCCCATCGGCGACGTCAACGGCGCTGTCGGATCGGGCAAGACAGTCGTTCCGATCGTCGTGCTCACCACCGACTCGGGACTGGAGGGCATCGGCCTCGGCCACCACCAGGGCCTCGACGTCGTCTTCCCCGCTCTGGAGGGCGAGGACCCGATCGCCGTGCAGGCGCTCTACGACCGGATGCTGTCGTGGGTCTTCAAGTCCGGGCACGGCGGTGCGGTGTTCGGAGCGATCGGAGCACTCGACATGGCGCTGTGGGATCTCAAGGCCAAGGCGGCAGGCCAACCGCTGTGGCGCCTGCTCGGCGGACGCGACCGGATCGTGCCGGCGTACGCCTCCGGCCTGGACGGTCCGTTGACCGACGACGAGCTCGCCGCCCTCCAGACCCGGTTCGCCGACCACGGCTTCACGGCCGTCAAGATCAAGGGCGGGCTCGATGTCGAAGCCGATCTGCGGCGCCTCCACCTCGTCAGCGACGTCTTCCACGACCGGACGGGTGCCGCGCCGGCGCTGATGCTCGACGCCAACGAGTCCTGGTCACGCAAGGAGGCCGTACGCCACATCGGCCGCCTCGAGGAGTCGGTCGACCTCGCCTGGGTCGAGGAGCCGGTGCGCCGGTGGGACGTCGATGGCCTGACTCGCGTCTCCCAGTCGGTGCGTGCGGCCGTCGCGACCGGGGAGAACCTCACCGGGCTCGAGCAGTTCCGGCCGCTGCTGCAGGCCAACGCGGTCGACGTCGTGCAGACCGGCAGCGTCTGGGGGATCAGCCACTTCCTGCGCGTGGCCGCCCTCGCGCTCGCATTCGACCTGCCGGTGAGCCCGGTCGGCTACAACGCCAACCCGATCGCCCACGCAGCCACGGTCGTTCCCAACCACCTCTCGCTGGAGGTGCAGGACCTGCATCTGCCCTTCGGTATCGAGTCCGACCAGGAGATCGAGGACGGGCACCTGGTGCTCGGCGACCTCCCCGGTCTCGGCCTGGTCGTCGACGAGGGGGCGATCGAGCACATGAACGAGGCCGCCGACTGGGGACGCCACGGCGGCCCCCACGTACGTCCGGAGCGGGCCGGTCGCCGGCTCGTCCGCAAACCCTCACTTCGCCCGCGCCCCCAGGGCCCCGCCGCACGCTGACCTGCCCACACGAAAGGACCAGCCAGATGACGTCCCAGACCCCGACCCGCGGCTGTGCCGTGGTGACCGGAGCGGGTGGCTCGCTCGGCCGCGCCAGCGCCGTACGCCTCGGGCAGGAGGGCTTCTCGCTCGCCCTGCTCGACCTGCCGGGTGACGCACTGACCACCACAGCCGCCGAGGTCGAGGCGACCGGAGCTCGGCAGGTCACCCTGCCCGTGGACGTCCGCGACGCCGATGCAGTGATCGCCGCCCTGGAGGAGGCCGAGCGCGAGCTGGGGCCGCTCGAGGTGCTGCTCAACAACGCCGCGATCTATCCGGCCACGCCGTTCCTGGACATCCCGGTCAGCGAGTACGACGACGTGGTGGCGGTCAACCAGCGGGCCTATTTCGTCGCCGCCCAGGCAGCGGCCCGGCTGATGGCGCCGCGGGGGAGTGGCTCGATCGTCAACATCGGCTCGATCACCTTCTCCGGCGGCTGGGACAAGCTCGCCAGCTATGTCTCGACCAAGGGAGCGGCGGTGGCGCTGACCCGTGCGCTCGCGCGCGAGCTCGGCCCTCAGGGCATCCGCGTGAACGCGGTCGCCCCGGGTGCCTTCCCGACCAAGGCCGAGGAGATCCACGAGGATCCCGAGGCCTACACGGCCCACGTGCTGGACCACCAGTCCCTCAATCGGCGCGGCCGGCCCGCCGAGCTGGCGGCGGTGGTCGCCTTCCTGGTCGGGCCCGACGCGTCCTTCATGACCGGGCAGACCCTGAACGTCGACGGCGGATGGAACATGCAATGAGCGATCTCGACAACAAGCTGGACATCTTCGGACACCGACTCACGCCGCGGGAGCTGCGCGAGCGCACCGGCGACACGGAGTCCGTCGCGGGAGTACGCCAGGTCGTCCTCGACAACGGCTCCGAGCGCGGCGTACGTGCGGTGCAGCTGCGTACCTCGGCCGGGCTCGAGCTCGAGGTGCTGGTCGATCGGGCGCTCGACCTCGGCGCGGCCCGGCTGCGGGGTGTCCCCTTCGGGTGGCGCAGCGGCAACGGCTTCCGCCATCCGGGCCTGCACGAGCACCACGACGAAGGCGGTCTGTCCTGGCTGCGCGCCCTCGACGGCCTGCTGGTCTCCGGCGGCCTCGACCACACCCTCTTCGGCGGCGACGTCGACGCGACGGCGTACAACTATCCTCCCAAGAAAACGGTCAACCACGGCCTGCACGGCCGGCTCACCGCGATCCCGGGCCGCCTGCTCGAGGCCGGCGAGGTGTGGGACGGCGACCGTTGCGTGCTGCGGGTGCGGGGCGAGGTCGTCCAGGCGACGTCCTTCGGTGAGCACCTGCGCCTGACCCGCACGATCGAGGCCGACTTCGACGGGCTCGAGATCCGCCTCCACGACGTCGTCGACAACCTCGGCTTCGACCCGACACCTCACATGTTCCTCTACCACCTCAACTTCGGCTGGCCGCTGGTCGATGCGGGCACCGAGTTCGTCGCCGCGATCAGCGAGACCCCGTGGTGCTCGGACTCGGTCGCCGAGCAGGGCGTCTCCTACCGCACCCTCCCCGAGCCGCAGCCCCGGTTCGTCGAGCAGGTCCACGAGCACACTCTCGTCGCCGAGGGCGACGGGCGGCACCGGGTCGCACTGGTCCGCGGCGACGAGACCCTCGGCGTGGAGGTCTCCTGGGACTCCGCCACGATGCCGCACTTCTTCGAGTGGCAGAACCTCCGCAGCGGCCAGTACGCCATCGGGCTGGAGCCCTCGACGCACGCGGTCGCCGGCGACGCCGCCGCCCGCGAGGACCGTTCGATGACCTGGCTCGAGCACGGCGACTCGCGCAGCTACACCACCACGATCCGCGTGCTCGACGGCGCGGAGGACGTCCGGGCCTCCCGCGCCGCGATCCGCGCACTCGGCGACCAGCCCGACTGACCCGCCAACCCACCCAGGCAAGGAAGTCCCGAACCGATGACCACCACACCCCGCATCCTCGAGGGCTACCGCGTCCTCGACTGCTCGATCGCCATGGCCGGCCCGTTCGCCGCTCAGCGGCTGGGTGACCTGGGCGCCGACGTCGTCAAGGTCGAGCCGGTGACCGGCGAGTGGCAGCGCCACGCCGCGGCCGGCGGCGCGCAGGGCAACCAGATCAACGTCTCCTTCCTCTCCCTCAACCGCAACAAGCGCTCCCTGGCCGTCGACCTCAAGGCCGACGCCGGCAAGCAGGTGCTGCTGCGGATGGTCGAGACGGCCGATGTGTTCCTCCAGAACTACCGCCCAGGCGTGGCCGAACGGCTCGGCGTCGACTACGCGACGCTCTCGGCGATCAACCCGCGCCTGGTCTACGTCTCGATGTCCGGCTACGGCGAGGACGGCCCCGACGTCGACCAGCCCGGGCAGGACCTGCTGCTGCAGGCCCGCAGCGGCGCGATGCTCTCGACCGGTCGCCACGGCGAGCCGCCGCAGCCGGCGGGGCAGTACCTCGTCGACGCAGTCACCGCCTCCACCGCGTTCGAGGCTGTTCTGGCGGCGCTGCTGCACCGCGAGCGTACGGGCGAGGGGCAGCTGGTGAAGGTGAACATGCTGGACGCGATCACCACCCTGCAGATGCAGGAGCTGTCGGTGTTCGTGGCCGGCAAGGTGCCCCAGCAGCGCAGCGCGGAGCCGCACGCACACGTCTACATCCGGGCGCCCTACGGCACGTTCAAGACCGCGGACGGCTTCCTCGCCCTCGCCATGCCCGACCTGCCGACGCTGGGCAAGGTCATCGACGAGCCCGCGTTCGCCGAGATGAGCTCGGAGGTGCACGGCTGGAGCCACCGGGACGAGGTCCACCGCCGCACCGCGGACAGGCTGGTGCTGCGTACGACGGCCGAGTGGCTCGACGCCCTCGGTGCCGCCGGCATCTGGTGCGGCCCGGTCCAGGACTACGCGGCCCTGGTCGAGGACCCGCAGATCAAGCACAACGGGACCTTCGTCGAGTACGACCACCCCACCGAGGGCCGGGTCACGACCCCCGGATTCCCGTACGCCTTCTCCCGTACGCCGGCCTCGATCGAGCGGGGCGCTCCCCTGGTCGGGGAGCACACCGGAGAGCTGCTCGCAGAGGCCGGGTTCACCGGCGACGAGATCGCGGTGCTGACCGCCGACGGCGTGGTCGCCGAGACCCGTCCCGAGCAGCCGGTCTGATGACCCCGCCGACCTTCCGCGGCCTGACCTGGGACCACCCGCGCGGCCGGGATGCACTGGTTGCGGCGGCCGAGGCGAGCGACCTGGACCTGACCTGGGACGTCCACCCGCTCAGCGGCTTCGAGTCGACCCCGATCGAGGAGATCGCCGCCGACTACGACCTCGTCGTCCTCGACCATCCCCACCTCGGCGAGGCGCTCGCACGCGGCTGCCTGCAGTCGTTCGACGACCTCGTCGGTCACGAGCAGGTGTCGGCGTGGGCGGCCGCGGCGGTGGGGCCCAGCCTGGCGTCGTACGTCATGGACGGACGGCTGTGGGCGGTTCCTCTCGACGCCGCGACGCAGGTCGCCGCGACGCGCACGGGCCTCGCGGACGTCGCCGTGCCGCGGCTGTGGGCGGAGGTCGTCGCGCTGTCCCGGCGGGCGCCGGTCGCGCTCTCGGTCGCGGGCCCGCACGCGCTCCTGACCTTCGCCTCGGTCTGCGTCGCGCTGGGGGAGGAGCCCGGGGGAGCCGAGCGTTTCGTCTCCGACGAGGTCGGACGGCAGGCACTCGAGCTGATGGTCGACCTGGCCGCGCGGGCGCCGCACCACACCCTGGACCTCGACCCGATCGGCCTGCTCGCCGAGATGACCGAGGGCGACACGATCGCCCACGTGCCGCTCGTCTACGGCTACGTCACCTACGCCGACACCACGCTCGACCGTCCGGTGCGCTTCACCGACGCGCCCACGCTGGCACCCGGAACGCGGCCCGGCTCCACCCTCGGCGGGACCGGCCTGGCCCTCACGACACGGTGCCAGGTCACGCCTGAGCTGCTAGATCACGTGCGCCACCTCATGTCAGCGCCGGTGCAGCAGGACTTCATCCCGGCACACGCCGGCCAGCCGTCCGCACGCGCCGCGTGGACCTCGCCGGCGGTGAACGAGCCGGTGGGCGACTTCTACCGAGGCACTCTGGAGACGGTCGAACGGGCGTGGGTCCGGCCCCGTCATCCGGGCTACGTGACGTTCCAGACCGAGGCCGCCGAGGTCGTGCGTGAGGCCCTGGTCGGCTCGATCAGCACCACCGCCGCCCTCGCTCGGATCGACGACCTCCACCTGGCCACCCTGCCGCACGAACCGCAAGGAGCTGCCCGATGACCGCACCCGAGTCGACCTGCCCGGAGGTGCTGTTCGAGCAGCACGGCCACGTCGGCGTGATCACCCTCAACCGGCCCGCCAAGCTCAATGCCGTCACCCAGGAGATGTCGGATGCGCTCGTCGCGCTGGCGCGCTGGTGCAACGACACCGACGAGATCCGCGTCGTGGTGCTCACCGGCGCCGGCGACCGCGCCTTCTGCGCGGGCTCGGACATCGCCGAGCTCGACAAGTACGCCAGCCCCTGGGCCTTCCGCAACCGGGAGGACTACTGCGACTCGCTCAAGGTGCTGCGTAAGCCGATCATCGCCGCCGTCAACGGGTACGCCCTCGGCGGCGGCCTGGAGACCGCGTTGATCTGCGACATCCGGCTGGTTTCGACCACCGCGAAGCTCGCCGCCGCCGAGGTGAAGCTCGGCTGGATCGGCGGCGGCGGAATGTCGGCGCTGCTGGCCCGCTCGATCGGCCCGAGCAACGCGGCGGTGATGCTGATGACCGGGGATCCGATCGACGCGCAGCAGGCACTCGCCTGGGGTCTGGTCAGCGAGGTGCTCGATCCCGACGCCCTCCTGCCGCGAGCCCTCGAGCTCGCCGAGACCATCGCGAGCCGCGCGCCCATTGCGGTCGAGACCGCCAAGGCCAATCTGGCCGCCGCCGCCAACATGCCTCTGGAGCAGGCGGTCACCTACGAGCGCGACATCCAGACCGTCTGCTTCGCGACCGCCGACGCCGCCGAGGGCCGCGCGGCGTTCGCCGAGAAGCGCGCACCCCGATTCGTCCGAGCCTGACCTGAGGACCACCGATGACCGTCACCACCGATTGGGCGCCCGACCTGGCCGCCACCCTGCCCACCGATGGCGCCGTCCCGACGCTCGCGGGGCGTATCTGGGACCCGGAAGCAGGAGGCCCGAGCGTCGTCGTGGTGCGGGACGGCACGGCGTACGACGTGAGCGGGAGGTTCCCGACGGTGCGCGACCTCTGCGAGCAGACCGACCCCGCCGCCGCGGTCGCCGACGTGCCCGGCGAGCCGCTGGCCACGGTGGCCGACCTGCTCGCCAACACACCGCCGGAGGGCCACGACCCCGCCCGTCCCTGGCTGCTCGCGCCGGTCGACCTGCAGGCGGTCAAGGCCGCCGGGGTGACCTTCGTGGTCTCGATGCTGGAGCGGCTCATCGAGGAACGTGCTCGGGGCGAGGCCGACGCCGCGGCCACGGTACGCGCCGAGATCACCGCGGCGATCGGCGGCGGGCTCGACGAGCTGGTCCCCGGCTCGCCGGAGGCGCAGCGGCTCAAGGAGGTGCTGCGCGAGCGCGGCATGTGGAGCCAGTACCTCGAGGTCGGCATCGGACCGGACGCCGAGATCTTCACCAAGGCCCAGCCGCTGTCCGCGGTCGGCACCGCCACCGAGGTCGGGGTGCTGGCCGCGTCGCGCTGGAACAACCCCGAGCCCGAGGTGGCGCTGGTCGTCGCCTCCGACGGCCGGATTGTCGGCGCCACCCTCGGCAACGACGTCAACCTGCGCGACGTCGAGGGCCGCTCGGCGCTCCTGCTGCCCAAGGCCAAGGACAACAACGCCGCCTGCGCCGTCGGCCCGTTCGTACGGCTCTTCGACGACGGCTTCACCCTCGACCATGTGCGCGCGATGACGGTCTCGCTCGAGGTGCGTGGCGAGGACGACTTCGAGATGGTGGGCACCTCGTCGATGCGCGCGATCAGCCGCGATCCCGCGGATCTGGTTCGCCAGCTGATCGGCCCGCACCACCAGTACCCCGACGGCGCTGTGCTGCTGCTCGGCACCATGTTCGCGCCCTCCGACGACCGGGACGAGCCCGGCATGGGGTTCACCCACCACTCGGGCGACGTCGTCCGGATCTCCGCGCCCGAGCTCGGCACCCTCGTCAACCGCGTCAGGTCGAGCGAGGAGTGCGCGCCGTGGGACTTCGGCGTCGCCGACCTGATGCGCAACCTCGCCGGAAGGAAGCTGCTGTGACCGTCCTGTCCTCCCGAAACCCCGCCACCGGCGAGGAGACCCCGACCGGACTGCGAGCCACCACCACCGAGGAGGTCGACCGGGTCGTCACGGAGGCGCAGGCCGCCGTGCCGGCGCTGACAGCGCTGGGTCGCGAGGGGCGTGCCCGCCTGCTCGAGGCGATGGCAGACCGGCTCGAGGAGAGCCGCGCCCGGCTCGTCGAGACCGCGATGTCCGAGACCGGGCTGCCCCGGCCGCGTCTCGAGGGCGAGGTCGGCCGCACCAGCTTCCAGCTGCGCCTCTTCGCCGAGGCCGTCCGGGAGGGCAGCTTCCTCGAGGCCGCGATCGACCACGCCGGCCAGACGCCGCTCGGGCCTGCCCCCGACGTACGCCGCATGCTCGTGCCGCTCGGTCCGGTCGCCGTCTTCGGGGCTAGCAACTTCCCGCTCGCCTTCTCGGTGCCGGGCGGTGACACCGCGTCCGCGGTCGCGGCCGGGTGCCCGGTCGTGGTCAAGGCGCACGAGTCGCACGCGCTGACCTCCCAGCTCGCCTTCGACGCGCTGCGCGCCGCGGTCGAGGACCTCGGGCTGCCGCCCGGGACCGTCGGCCTGGTCCACGGCCGCCAGGCCGGGGCCGACCTGGTCGTCCACCCGCTCATCAGGGCGGTCGGCTTCACGGGCTCGCCCGCCGGTGGCCGGGCGTTGCTCGACCTGGTCAACGCGCGCCCCGAGCCGATCCCGTTCTATGGCGAGCTCGGCAGCCTCAACCCGCTCGTGGTCACCCCCGGCGCCGCGGTGGCTCGCAGTGCAGCCATCGCCGAGGGTCTCGCCGCGTCGATCACCGGGTCGGCCGGGCAGCTGTGCACCAAGCCAGGACTCGTGTTCGTGTCGGCCGGGGAGGCCGGCGACGTGCTGGTCGACGAGCTGGCCGCGATCCTGGCCGGGTCGGTCGCGCAGCCGCTGCTCAACGTCGGCATCGCCGACTCCTACCGCGAGATCCTCGTCCGCCTCGCGACGGCGCCCGGCGTCACCGCCGCCGTGAGGGCGCAGGAGCAGAGCGAGCCCGCCTGGGCCGCCGCGGGACTCCTGGTGACCGGCTCGGCGGGACTCCCGGAGATCCTCGAGGAGTGCTTCGGCCCCGCTGCCGTCGTGGTGAGGTACGCCAACGAGGCCGACCTCGTCGCCGCATTGAGGCAGGTGCCCGGATCGCTCACCGCCTCCATCCACTCCGAGACCGACGAGTCCGTGCTGACCCGGCGACTCGTCGAGGCGGTCGCCCCGATCGCCGGCCGCCTGGTCTTCAACGGCTTCCCCACCGGCGTACGCGTCTCGTGGGCGCAGCACCACGGCGGACCGTGGCCCTCCACCAACACCCTGCACACCTCGGTCGGCGTCACCGCCGTGCGCCGGTTCCTGCGCCCGATGGTGTGGCAGGACGCGCCGCAGGAGCTGTTGCCCGAGGAGCTGCGCGACGAACACACCGGCACACCCCGTCGCGTGGACGGCACGCTGCACGCCTGACCTCAGCCGAGGCGTCAGCCGCGTCGGCCGAGAGGTCAGCCGCGTCGGCCGAGAGGTCAGCCGCGTCGGCCGAGCTGGCAGCGCCCTGCCGGCTCGGCTTCCCGGCGAAGAAGTCCTGGGCCTT